>NC_007350.1:1572859-1887431 GCF_000010125.1 Staphylococcus saprophyticus subsp. saprophyticus ATCC 15305 = NCTC 7292 | reverse complement strand
TTTTTCTGATTATGAACATTTTGCCTTGCGTATTTTAATGGATTCAAACGGTAATCCGTCAGAAATTGCGGATATGTATCGCAAGCAATTTGAGGAAATCCTTGTAGATGAATATCAAGACACCAATCGTGTGCAAGAAAAAATCATTGCATGTATTAAACGTGGCGACGAAGCGGATGGTAATTTGTTTATGGTTGGTGATGTGAAACAGTCTATTTATAAATTTAGACAAGCAGACCCAAGTCTTTTTATAGGGAAATATAATCGTTTTACGCTCGATGGGTCTGAACATGGTATGCGTATAGATTTGTCTCAGAACTTTCGATCAAGGGAAGAAGTATTAACAACGACGAATTATTTATTTAAGCATATGATGGACGAGGCAGTTGGAGAAATTGTTTACGACGATGCAGCACAGTTATATTATGGGGCGCCGTTTGATCATAAACCACATGATGTACAGTTGAATATGTTAATTGAAGATGCATCATCAGACTTAAATGGGTCAGAACAAGAGGCAGAATATATTGTACAGCAAGTTGAAAAAATAATGTCGCAACATGAAATTTATGATATTAAAACGGAACAATATCGAAAACCGAGCTATAAAGATATTGTGATTTTAGAAAGATCATATGGACAAGCGCGTAAAATTCAACAAGCATTTAAGGATCATAATATCCCATTTCATGTGAACAGCAAGGAAGGCTATTTTGAACAAACTGAGGTGCAATTGATTTTATCGTTTTTAAGAACTATAGATAATCCTTTACAAGATATTTATTTAGTCGGTCTCATGCGCTCTGTTATTTATCAATTTACTGAGGATGAGTTATCTAATATACGTGTATTTAGCCCAAACGATGATTACTTTTATCAATCGATAAAGCATTACATGGCCAATGATGTAGCTAATAAAAAATTAGTAGCTAAACTTGCGTCATTCCTTGAAGATATCGAACAATATCAAGACTATAGTCAAAGTCATCCAGTTTATCAACTCATCGATAAATTTTATAATGATCACTACGTCATACAGTACTTTAGCGGCATTATTGGTGGTAAAGGTCGTCGTGCGAATTTATATGGATTATTTAACAAAGCGGTCGAATTTGAAAACTCAAGTTTTCGTGGATTGTATCAATTTATTCGTTTTATTGATGAACTTATTGAACGTGGTAAAGATTTTGGTGAAGAGAATATAGTCGGACCGAACGATGATGTTGTTAGAATGATGACAATTCATAGCAGTAAAGGGCTAGAGTTTCCATTTGTTATATATTCTGGGCTTTCTCGTAAGTTTAGACGTGATGATTTACATCGGCCGGTTATATTAAATCAGAGTTATGGTTTAGGTATGGCGTATTATGATGTTGAAAGTAATTTATCTTATCCGTCGTTATCTTCAGTGACATATAAAGCGATTGCTGAAAAAGAGATGGTTTCAGAAGAAATGCGACTCATTTATGTTGCTTTAACACGAGCAAAAGAACAACTTTTTTTAATTGGTAGAGTTAAAGATGAAAAAACACTTTCACAGTTTGAACAAGTATCCGTATCGGAATCCCATTTACCGGTGAGTTATCGCATAACAGCACAACGACCGATTGATATGATTTATCCAATACTAGCCAAATACCAGTCTTCATCATTGCCAAATGAGTTGCGCTTTGAACAGACGATAGAGGACGTTGATCAAGCCATGCGACCATATGTACAATTAAACACTGATTTTTATGAAGATATTGCGTCAGAAACAGTCACTGATGTAAGCGAACAGCGCACGGTAGCAGATATAGAAATGAATCATTCGAAAAATGAAGCACTTCAAGCTCAAATTCATAATCAATTAAGCTATGAATATCCATATCAATCAGCTATAGAAAAGCCCTCAAAGCAATCGGTTTCGGAGTTGAAGCGTCAGCATGAGACGGAACAATCAGATACGAACTATGATAGAGTTAGACAATATCGTATTGGTTCTACTTCATATGAGAGACCGGCATTTTTAAGCCGTAGTAAGCAAAGAAAAGCGAATGAAATAGGTACATTAATGCATACAGTTATGCAACACTTACCTTTTAATAAGGATAGATTAACCGAAGAAGATGTAAACCGTCTCGTAGATCATCTGATAGCGCAACATATTATTCCTGAAGATGCCAAACAAGATATCCGATTTGATGATATCTACAATTTTATAGCAAGTGACTTGTATCAATTAATTGCTGAAAGTGACGAAATATATCGCGAGTTGCCATTTGTTGTTAATCAAAATGAGGTTGACCATAACAAGCATAGTGAAGAAGATGCTTCAATTATTCAAGGGATGATTGACCTTATATTTGTGAAAGAGGGACAATATTATTTTGTAGATTATAAGACGGATGCCTTTAATAGACGAAGAAATATGTCAGATGAAGAGATTGGTGCTCAATTGAGAGAACGCTATAAGGTTCAAATGAATCATTATCGTAATACATTAGAAACAATATTGAAGACCGATGTGAAAGGATTCTTGTATTTCTTTAAATTTGGTCAGTTATCTATAGAAGGATAAAAAGGAGCGTTACACGTGCCTGTGAAACAAAGAATGTTTGAATTAGATGCTTTGCGAGGAATAAGTCTTTTCGGCATTATTTTAATGAATATTTTAGTTTTTAGTCTTCCGTACGAGATGGCTTCAATGTCTCAGACAGTAAAAGGCTTTAATGCTGTATTACTCCATTTGATTACACTGTTTGTTATAGGTTCATTTTATCCGATATTCACTTTTTTATTTGGGTATGGACTTGGTATGATGTTTGAGCATAGTCGAATCAGAAAAGTTCGATTTTATCCAATGATCTACAGAAGACTTAGCTTTTTATTAGTCATCGGTGTAATTCACGGTATGTTTATCTTTTCAGGTGATATCCTATTTGGTTATGCATTTACAGGGCTATTCGCAGTACTGTTTATTAAAATGAAAGCCCAAAAGCTAATTAAAATAGCTAGTATTTTATTTGTGTTTAAAATCCTTATCTTTGTGGTGCCTTTTGCCATTTTAAATTATACGCAAGGTGTTTATGAGAAAAATAACTATCTAGGTATATCTCTGCAACAATTTATCGATGTTAAACAGAATGGACACTATGATTCATTTTTAAAGTTGAACGTTCTTGAGAATCTATATAGTATGTTGGATATTTTAATGGGATCTGCATTTCTGGAATTTTTACCTTATGCCCTTTTCGGTATTGCTGCATATAAGATGAATTTAATTGAACTTATTCGAACAAAAAGCTCATCCTTTTTGAAATGGGGGAGTTTAATAGCTATTTTAGGCTATTGTATTAAAATGCCTTTTGCTATTGATTATGATAATGGTTCATTCGCTGTTATCAATGCTGTAGGTGGCCCGATTGTATCTGCAGGGTATATTATACTCATAGTATATTTATGTCAAAGTGTTCATGGTGCACAAATCATGCGTATATTTAAGTATCCCGGTAAATTGAGCTTATCGGTTTATATTACTCAAAGTATCATGTTTACATTTATTTTTATGGGCTTTGGCTTAGGGTTATATAACAAGTTGCCATTATATCAATCCTATCTCATTGTTATCATTTTTTATAGCTTACAAGTCATTGGTTGCTATTTTTATTTGAAAAAATTCAGTAAAGGTCCAATAGAATGGTTATGGCGAAAAGTCACATATTTGAAGTAATCGTTTTAGTTTAGGTAAAAGGTCTGAATTTTTGGCTTATACTAGTTATATATTTGTTATTTAGTGGTAAATATAGTTATAATATGAAATAAGATATAGATGAGGAGCTGATAATGAATGAAATTCCTATCATTCAGACATGAAGGACAGACATCATATGGTGTGAAAGTAAAACGTGAAGAAGCTGCATGGGACTTGAAGAAAGTATTTGCAGATTTTGCTGAAGGTTCATTTCACCCTAAAACGTTATTAAATGGTCTTCAACAAAATCAAGTCGTAGATTTTCAAGAACAAGTTCGTAAAGCGGTTGTTGCAGCGGAAGACAGTGGTAAAGGTGAAGATTACAAAGTTCAGTTTAGCGACATTGAATTTTTACCACCAGTCACGCCAACTAATAATGTAATTGCCTTTGGACGTAATTATCAAGATCATGCGAATGAGTTAAATCACGAAGTACAACGTTTGTATGTTTTTACTAAAGCTGCTTCGTCATTAACTGGTGATAATAGCACGATACCAAATCATAAAGATATTACGGATCAACTAGACTATGAAGGTGAGCTTGGTATTGTCATTGGCAAATCTGGTGAGAAAATACCTAAAGGTCTCGCTTTAGATTATGTTTATGGTTATACAATTATTAATGATATAACAGACCGTAAAGCTCAAAATGCACAGGACCAAGCATTCTTATCTAAAAGTTTAACAGGGGGTTGCCCTGTAGGACCATATATTGTAACAAAAGATGAATTACCTACGCCAGAAGATGTCAATATTGTAACCAAAGTTAACAATGATATTCGTCAAGATGGCAATACAGGTCAAATGATTCTTAAAATTGATGAATTAATCGAAGAAATTTCAAAATATGTAGCATTACATCCAGGAGATATTATTGCGACTGGCACACCAGCGGGTGTTGGTGCAGGTATGAATCCACCGCAATTCTTACAACCTGGTGATGAAATTAAGGTAACAATAGATAATATTGGTACGTTAACTAACTTTATTGCAGATAAATAATCATTGATTATTGTTAACTGGTTAATCCATGGCGGGTTAACCAGTTTTATTTTTTTGTAAATTAGTAATGTAGTTTTTTTGAATTGTACAGTTATATTGAGTATGATAAGAGATGTAATCTTTTGACTTCAAAGTTAAAAGGGGACAACATACTTCTGTTTTATATATTTTTGAAGTAAAAATTGTGTGGGGGTAATCAAGTATGTTACATATGCATATTGCTAGTTGGGTTTTATTAATCATCTTGTTCTTTGCTGCTTATTTTAATTTTTCAGAAAAACAAGGTGCATCACCATATTTCAAACCAATTCATATGCTATTAAGACTATTTATGCTATTAGTCTTAATTTCTGGATTTTGGGTTTGGATTCAATCATTTTCATCAGGAGCTGCTGGTGGGCACATGTTACTTACATTGAAAATGATATGTGGTGTGGCTGTAGTTGCATTAATGGAAGTAACAATTACTAAACGTAAAAAAGGGCAACCTAGTCATGGCTTAATGTGGACGACGATTGTAGTAATCATCTTAACGATGATTATAGGTATTATTTTACCTATGGGTCCAATTACGCAAATGTTTGGTTTATAAACGTAAGTGTATAACAATAATAAAAGCCGTACAATTCCATTAGGAAATGTACGGCTTTTATTTATATAGTTATTTATTTCGTGCTTTATAACCTATCATATTAATAATATCTTTGGGTCTACTGTATGGTGGTGCATAAGCTACTTCAAATTCAACTAATTCATCGATAGTGAGTTTATGCATCATAGCCATTGATAGTACATCAATACGTTTGTCGACACCTTTCATACCTACTGCTGCAGCACGAATGATACGTCGATTTGTCTTATCAAAGTAAACGCGTAAGTGCAGCTTGGTATTTCCTGGGTAATAACCGGCATGTTCACCTTGATTTGCTTCGACCATTGCATAATCAAAATTTGAAAGCTCTTTCGGTGATACACCGACACTAGCAAATGTATAATCGAAGAATTTTACGATATTTGAGCCTAAATAACCTTTAAAGTGTATCTTGTGATCACCAGCTAATTGTTCGGCGATGACACTAGCACCACGATGTGCACCCCAAGCTAAAGGAACGTGTGCATTTAAATCAACATGGCGATAATGGGACGTAATGATATCACCTAGTGCATAAATATTTGGAATGTTCGTTTGAAATTGGTCGTTTACTGGAATATAGCCTTTATCATCTAAAGTAACGTTTGAATTTTTTATAAATTCTGAGTTTGGTTTAACACCAACGCCTTCGATAATTAGGTCATAATTTTCAACTTTACCAGATTCAAAATGCACTGCATTGCCCACAACTTTTGAAATTTCTTCGTTGAATCTATAATGAATATCTCTCTTATCCATTTCATCGAGGATTGCTTGATTCATGTCTTGATCCATTAGTTTATTAATATGTGTTGAACGATGGATGAGTGTAGGGGAGATACCTCTTTCATATAGATTATCTAAAATTTCAAGACCGATATATCCAGTACCTACGACAAGTGCGTTTTTAACTTGATTTTCTTTGATGAATGTTTCAATTGCATCTGTATCTTCCATGTTTCTTAATGTAAACGCAATAGGACTATCTAAATTTAATGAATTGGCACTACAGCCAGGACTTAATATTAAAGTATCATAATGTGTCTCAAAATACGTATCCTGTATACGATCATAGACAGTAATTGTATTCTCTGTGTCATTGATTGATGTTACTTTGTGACAAGGTTTGACAACAATATTTTTAGCTTCATAAAATGATTCAGGTGTTGCTTCAAGCACCTTATTGCGCGAATCTACCACGTTACCTAAATAATAAGGCAGGGCACAATTAGCAAAACTCATATCTCTATCTTTTTCAAAGACAACAATTTCGCTTTCTTGATCAAGTCTTCTAATTTGACTGGCTACCGTTGCACCACCTGCAACTGCACCTACTACTACAATTTTATTCATAATGAAAAGCCTCCTTAAGTATCTATCTATGATTCTATACTAGATTTTACTGATTCTTCATAAGGCATATTTAATTGGAAATAGTCGTTTAAATAACGTCCAATGCCATCCTCATTATTAGAATATGTAGTTTGATTTGCAACGTGTTTAAGTTCATCTAAACCATTGTCCATCGCGATACCGTGTTTCGCATATTTAATCATTTCCAAATCGTTATCTTCGTCTCCAAAAGCAATGATATGATTTCTATCAATATTTAAATATGATTTCACATAATCAATCCCACGTGCTTTGCTAATACCTTGCTTAACAATTTCTATTACTGGGAATGGTGAACCCCATCGACGATGTTCAATATTTTCAGCGTAAAAACGTGTGAGCATTTGTTTGACTCTAGGAATCATAAATTCTTCTGCTTCAACTAAAATCGATGTTGGAGACTCAGTTAATGAGTTAAGTAAATCGCCTGTTTCAACTTTTGGATTTCCCATAGAGAACCCATCGAATAATTTTTGATCGTAATTATTAATAAAAACATAATCTTTAACTTCAGCAATCATGTTTGTTACGCCATAATCATTCAGTGATTCAATGATGTTTTTAGATAAATCTAAGTCCAATACTTCATGCATTGGCTCAAACTGATCGTCTTTTGGATGATGAACAAAGGCACCATTGAAATTAACAACCGGTGTATCCATATTTAATTCATGGTAATATATTTGACTGGCTCTATAAGGTCTACCAGTAGCAATCATTAATTTATGACCTTGTTGTTGTAGTGTTGTTAAAACGTTTTTTGTATATGGTGAGATTACTTTTTCATCTGTTAATAACGTGCCGTCTAGATCTAGACAAATTAAATAAGATTCCATTTAATTCTCCTTAATGTTTTTTATTGATGTATTGAATATCATAGCATTTTATTGGCGTTTTGTAAGATATTTGATATATTGTTAGTATCATTAAATTCGAAGAGGTGATATGAATGGATGAAGGATTAAAAGATAGCATATTAAATGCGTTAGAAATGGTTATTGACCCTGAGTTAGGTATTGATATTGTCAACTTAGGTTTAGTATATAATGTTGATGTTAATGACGAAGGTTTATGTACAGTTGAAATGACATTAACATCTATGGGATGCCCAATGGGACCACAAATTGTTAACCAAGTTAAAATGGTTTTAGCTGAGATTCCAGAAATAGCAGATACAGAAGTGAATATTGTTTGGAGTCCACCATGGGGTAAAGACATGATGTCTCGTTATGCTAAAATTGCATTAGGCATCGGCTAACGCTACTAATAGTAATTGAAAATACTAGCTTAAAGATCGATAATGGTCTATAGGCTAGTATTTTTTTGAAAAATTTAAAGCATGCTGACAATCTTAAAATAAAATTTTTCTATAGTGCAAATCATTAAAATAATTGCAGTTATGTTACGAAAGTATTACAATAGCTTGGTGTAAAACATTAAAAAGCAAAAGTAATATATTCGGAGATGAAAGTATGGTAGTAAATGAACAGAAATTCTAATAATCGTAATCAAACCAACCGTCACACGCGTTATATGCCTGGTTTAGATGGACTTAGAGCAATTGCAGTTATAGGTATTATTATTTATCATTTAAATAAGCAATGGTTATCTGGTGGGTTTCTTGGTGTAGATACATTTTTTGTGATTTCGGGCTACTTAATTACAAGTTTACTTTTGTTTGAGTATGAAAGTACCGGCATTATCAATTTGAAGCAGTTTTGGTTACGGCGAATTAAACGTTTGATACCGGCCGTATTGGTATTAGTTGTTACAGTAACTTTAGCGACACTCATTTTTAAGCCTGAACAAATTATAAGTATAAAGCATGATGCATTTGCAGCCATTTTTTATGTATCAAATTGGTGGTATATTGCAACTGATGTAAATTATTTTGAACAGTTTGCCTTTATGCCATTAAAACATTTGTGGTCATTAGCAATTGAAGAGCAATTCTACATAGTTTTTCCAATCGTTTTGATAGCATTATTATTAACAATTAAGAAATACCGAAATGTAACACTTATTTTTTGGATTATTTCACTGATTTCATTACTTTTAATGGTTTGGATTTCTCAACCACATATGCAACATTCTCGTGTTTATTTTGGAACAGATACAAGGTTACAAACGATGTTGCTCGGTGTTATATTAGCCTTTATTTGGCCGCCATTTAAATTAAAGCAGAACCCTAATCCTAGTCTCAGGTTCATTATTGATAGTATAGGTGCAATAGGGATTTTAATACTCTTATTACTTTTCATTAAAGTCGATGATAATAGTGATTGGATCTATAATGGTGGTTTTTACCTTATTTCCGGTATCACTTTATTTGTTATCATTAGTGTAGTGCATCCATCGGGGTATTTCGCTAAATTAATTGGAAATCCTTTCTTTGTTTATATTGGTAAACGCTCTTATAGTTTATATTTATGGCATTTCCCAGTCATAAGCTTTTTACATTCCTATTATGTTGAAGGCCAAGTCCCATTATATGTATATGCTCTAGACATCTTATTGACTATTTTCTTTGCTGAAATATCATATAGATTCATTGAAACACCGTTTAGAAAACAAGGATTCAAGGCCTTAAGTATTAATAAATATAAAAAGTCCGCATTAATCAGAACTATACTACTAGGCGTGATACTGCTACCAACCATTTTTATTTTTGCGGGGACATTTGATCGTTTAGGAAAAGACCAAATTAATAATAAATCAACGTCATATAATACAGCAGAAATTGATAAGTATATGGTTAGACCCATACCGGTCGACCATGTTAACTTTTTAGGAGATTCAAATTTTAAAAAAGATAAAGATAATGAGGTATATACTGATTTGAGTCCACTGCTTATTGGTGATTCGGTTATGGTTGATATTGGAGAAACTTTTAAAACGCACGTTCCCAATGCAACCATTGATGGTAAAGTCGGACGTAATTTATATGAAGCTATACCATTAACAGATGAAAAATATAAATCTTACAATTATAAGTCTAAGCAAGTGATTTTAGAATTAGGAACGAATGGAGATTTTTCTGAAGCACAGCTGGACGAACTGATAGGCAAATATGGTAAAGCCAATGTGTATTTGATTAACACGCGTGTACCAAAAAGCTATGAAGGTCATGTCAACCAAGTTATGTCAGACGCAGCTAAAAAGCATCATAATGTAACATTGATTGATTGGTATCAACGTTCGAAAGGCCATAGCGAGTACTTTGCACCAGATGGTATTCATTTAGAGCCTTCAGGTGTAAAAGCATTAACAGATGAAATTTTAAAACATATTGCAACGAAATCAACTGCTAAGTAGCAAAATTAAATATGAAATTGAGTCAATTTAATAAATTTAATTAGAGTGTGATTTGCATGAAATAGACTGCTAAAACACAATAAAAGGCATAACCGCTTAATGAACAAGAGGTTATGCCTTTTAATTTATTGAGTGTCATGAATATTCATATCTAAGGGGTGTTTATATATCATGTTTAAAATGAACAAAGTCATTGTTTAGAATATAAAAATTATGGGCAAAACATAGGTATATAAGGCATTACACGCAGCTAAAATAATTTAAAATTTATAGTCATATTGGTTGATAAAAGTGAACAATAGGATTATAATAAAATTAAGGTCAAAGAAAGTCAAAGTCAAACTTACTTTGTTCTTGATCAAAGACTAAATGGTGAGGTGAATCATTTTGGATATTAATCAAATGACCTATGCAGTTCAAGGTGCTTTGCAAAAAGCAATAGAGCTAGCAAAAGATAACGAAAATCAAAATATCGAAATAGAAGCAATATTAAAAGCAGCACTTGAAGAAAGTGAAAGTTTATTTAAAAGTGTATTGGAAAGAGCAAACATAGAGACCGAACTTTTAAATAAGGCTTACGATGAAAAATTGAAAAATTATCCTTCAGTACAAGGGGATAACGTACAATATGGTCAATATATTAGCCAGAAAGCAAATGAATTAATAAATAAAGCTGAAACGTATATGAATACTTATGAAGATGAGTATATTTCTATGGAACATATCATTTTAGCTGCAATGGACATAGATGATACAACAATTAAATTTGTCGATAATAAAAAAGAAGTTATTGTAGAAATCATTAAAAAAATTAGAGGAGGAAATCATGTGACGTCACAAAACCCAGAAGCAAATTATGAAGCTTTAGAAAAATATGGTAGAGATTTAGTTGAAGAAGTCCGTCAAGGTAATATGGATCCTGTCATTGGACGTGATGAAGAAATAAGAAATACTGTGAGAATCTTAAGTAGAAAGACTAAGAATAATCCAGTATTAATCGGTGAACCAGGTGTAGGTAAAACAGCAATTGTTGAAGGCCTTGCACAACGTATTGTGCGTAAAGACGTGCCTGAATCACTTTTAGATAAAACAATATTTGAATTAGATTTAAGTGCGCTTGTTGCAGGTGCAAAATATCGTGGTGAATTCGAAGAACGTTTAAAAGCAGTACTTAAAGAAGTGAAAGACTCAGACGGTAGAATTATATTATTTATAGATGAAATTCACATACTTGTTGGTGCAGGTAAAACAGAAGGCGCGATGGATGCAGGTAATATGCTAAAACCAATGCTTGCACGTGGCGAATTACACTGTATCGGTGCAACAACACTCAATGAATATAGAGAATATATTGAAAAAGACTCTGCATTAGAGCGTCGTTTCCAAAAAGTAAATGTGTCTGAGCCAGATGTAGAAGATACAATTTCCATTTTACGTGGACTGAAAGAACGTTATGAAGTTTATCATGGTGTACGTATTCAAGATAAAGCATTAGTAGCTGCGGCAGAACTATCAGATCGTTATATTACTGATCGCTTCTTACCGGATAAAGCGATTGATCTTGTGGACCAAGCGTGTGCAACGATTCGTACTGAAATGGGTTCAAATCCAACAGAGTTAGACCAAGTTAATCGTCGCGTCATGCAATTAGAAATTGAAGAAAGCGCATTGAAAAACGAATCAGATAACGCGAGTAAACAACGCTTACAAGAATTACAACAAGAATTGTCTAATGAAAAAGAAAAACAAAACGCAATTCAATCACGCGTAGAAGAAGAAAAAGGCAAAATTGCAAAACTACAAGAAAAACGTACTGAATTAGACGAAAGTAGAAAAGCCTTAGAAGATGCAGAAAACAATTATAATTTGGAAAAAGCGGCAGAATTACAACATGGTAAAATTCCTGAATTAGAAAAAGAATTACGCGAGTTAGAAGCTGCATTCCAAAATGAGCAAAATAGTGACAATGAGCGCATTATACGTGAGATTGTATCAGATGAAGAAATTGGTGATATTGTTAGTTCATGGACAGGTATCCCTGTTTCTAAACTTGTAGAAACAGAAAGAGAGAAATTATTAAATCTTTCAGACATTTTACACGAACGTGTCGTTGGTCAAGATAAAGCTGTAGATTTAGTTTCTGATGCTGTTGTCAGAGCGCGCGCTGGCATTAAAGATCCAAATAGACCAATAGGTAGTTTCTTGTTCTTAGGACCTACAGGTGTTGGTAAAACAGAATTAGCCAAATCCTTAGCGTCAACTTTATTTGATTCAGAAAAACATATGATACGAATTGATATGAGTGAGTACATGGAAAAACATTCAGTTTCCCGTTTAATTGGTGCACCTCCAGGCTATGTAGGTCACGATGAAGGTGGACAATTAACTGAAGCGGTTCGTCGTAATCCATATTCTGTTATATTATTAGATGAAATTGAAAAAGCACATTCAGACGTATTTAATGTATTGTTACAAATACTTGAAGAAGGTAGACTTACTGATTCTAAAGGTCGTGAAGTTGATTTTAAAAATACAATTATCATTATGACTAGTAACATTGGCTCACAAATCCTATTAGAAAACGTAAAAGATGCTGGTGTGATTACTGATGATACAGAAAAAGCTGTTATGAATAGCTTAAACCAATACTTTAAACCAGAAATTATTAACCGTATGGATGATATTGTATTATTTAAACCATTAACAATCAGTGATATGAGTTCTATAGTAGATAAAATATTAACTGAATTGAATATTAGATTAATGGCACAACGTATTTCAATTAATGTGTCAGATGAAGCTAAAGCGTGGTTAGGTGAAGAAGCATACGAACCACAATTCGGTGCAAGACCGTTGAAACGTTTTGTGCAAAGACAAATAGAAACACCACTTGCACGTAAAATGATTAGAGAAAATTTACCTGAAGACACAACAATAGACATCGACCTATCAGAAGATGGTTTAAGATTTACTGAAAACAAACCAGAAATCGATT
Source organism: Staphylococcus saprophyticus subsp. saprophyticus ATCC 15305 = NCTC 7292 (assembly GCF_000010125.1). NCBI lineage: Bacteria > Bacillati > Bacillota > Bacilli > Caryophanales > Staphylococcaceae > Staphylococcus > Staphylococcus saprophyticus. The sequence continues at coordinate 1,874,363 of NC_007350.1, read as the reverse complement.
AGTAAGTATAATTGAATTTAACAAAACGGTGTGGCGCAGAAACCTTAATTTTTACATTGGTTTCTGCGCCACTTTTTTAATTATAAAATCGGGGAACAAGATTGTAAGTTAATATATCATATCTCAACAAACCAATAAGTTTATTTTTTAATATTGAAAATAAAAAAACTGCCAACGTCAGTCAGAAGACTTTGTTGACAGTTTAAAGATTCTAGGACATAAATCAATGTTTCAAACTTTACATTTCATTAAAATGAGTCGTTCTTAAACATAAGCTAAACAATTATCCTAGTCATCTAATGTTGTTCGTTTGTATTATTATGTTTAGGTTTAATTACCAAATCAAATAAGATAATAATAATCGTAAATACAACAGCGCCCATGATTGGTGTAATGAGGTTCAGTGCACCGCCACCATTTAAGCTGTTAAGTACGAAATTAACCATTTGTAATAAGACAATAGACCAAAATAAAACTGCGAGGTATTTCATTATGTAATGCCTCCAATATCGTATATATATCTACATTATAAATAATAAAGTGTAGTTTGTATAGTAGGTTAGTAATAATTGTGGTTATACTTTGTGATAATGAGCTAAGTCATTTATAATTATTTGTGGAAAACACGCAATGAAATATGTATAGTTCTTGTATTTGAAATGTGTATTATGTTAAATTAATACCTGGTATTAAAATTAAATTTAAGAAGGTGTACAACCATGGACGTGGGTATTAAAGGTTTTGGTGCATACGCACCTGAAAAAGTTGTAGAAAATACCTATTTTGAATCATTTTTAGAAACATCAGACGAATGGATTTCTCAAATGACTGGTATTAAAGAACGTAGATGGGCTGGTGAAGACGAAGAAACTTCAGACATGGCTTATCAAGCTAGTTTAAAAGCAATTGAAGATGCAGGTATAGAAGCATCAGAAATAGATATGATTATTGTTGCGACATCAACAGGGGATTTTCCATTCCCAACAGTTGCCAATATATTACAAGAAAGATTAGGCATCGGCAAAGTTGCTTCTATGGATCAATTAGCCGCTTGTAGTGGTTTCATGTATTCAATGATAAATGCTAAACAATTTGTTCAATCTGGTGATTATAAAAATATTTTAGTAGTTGGAGTGGACAAATTATCTAAAATCACAGATTTTACAGACCGTTCAACAGCCATTTTATTTGGTGATGGAGCTGGAGCTGTAGTAATCGGTGAAGTATCTGAAGGTCGAGGTATCTTAAGTTATGAATTAGGTTCAGACGGCTCAGGTGCTAAGCATTTATATTTAAATCCAGAAAACGGAAAAATATTTATGAATGGCCGTGAAGTTTTTAAATTTGCTGTAAGAATTATGGGTGAAGCATCTAACAACGCAGTAGCAAAAGCTAATTTAACTGCAGATGATGTAGATATGTTTGTACCTCATCAAGCAAATATAAGAATTATGGAGTCAGCGAGAGAACGTTTAGGTATACCAAAAGAAAAAATGAGTGTATCTGTTGATCGCTTTGGTAATACTTCAGCAGCGTCAATCCCATTAAGTATAGGACAAGAGTTAGAAAATGGTAGGATTAAAGATGATGATGTCTTAGTGTTAGTAGGTTTTGGTGGCGGCTTAACATGGGGCGCTGTGACACTAAGATGGGGAAAATAGGAGGATAAATTATGAGCAAAGAACAACGTGTTGTTATTACAGGAATTGGCGCATTATCACCTATAGGAAATGATGCTAAGTCTACTTGGGACAATGCATTAAAAGGTGTAAGTGGTATAGATTCGATTACACGCATAGATACAACGGATTACAATGTCCATTTAGCTGGAGAGTTAAAAGACTTTGATATTGAAGAGCATATTCCTAAAAAAGAAGCGAGACGCATGGATCGCTTTACACAATATGCAGTTGTAGCTGCAAGAGAAGCCGTTAATGATGCTAAACTTGAAATTAATGATAGTACTGCGGATAAAATTGGCGTATGGATTGGTTCAGGTATTGGTGGTATGGAAACATTTGAAATTTCACATAGCCAATTATTAAATCGTGGACCAAGACGTGTGAGTCCGTTCTTCGTACCTATGCTGATCCCAGATATGGCGACAGGTCAAGTATCAATAGATTTAGGTGCTAAAGGGCCGAATGGTTCGACGGTTACTGCTTGTGCAACTGGTACGAACTCAATAGGTGAAGCATTCAAGATTATTCAACGTGGCGATGCAGATGCAATGATTACTGGTGGTACAGAAGCACCGATTACACATATGGCATTAGCTGGCTTTAGTGCGAGTCGTGCATTATCTACAAATGATGATAAAGAAACTGCATGTCGTCCTTTCCAAGAAGGTCGTGATGGATTTATCATGGGTGAAGGTGCAGGTATTGTCGTTTTAGAATCACTTGAATCAGCGAAAGCTCGTGGTGCGCAAATTTACGCTGAAGTCGTAGGTTATGGATCAACTGGTGACGCATATCATATAACAGCCCCAGCTCCAGAAGGTGAAGGCGGTTCACGTGCTATGCAAGCGGCAATAGATGATGCTGGTATTGAAGCGAAAGACATTCAATATTTAAATGCACATGGAACAAGCACTCCAGTAGGTGACTTAACTGAAATTCAAGCTATTAAGAATACTTTCGGTGAAGCGGCGAAATCATTGAAAGTAAGTTCAACTAAATCAATGACAGGTCATTTACTAGGGGCTACAGGTGGATTAGAAGCTATTTTCTCTGCACTTTCAATTAGAGATAGTCGTATTGCACCAACGATTCATGCTGATTCACCAGATCCTGAATGCGATTTAGATATCGTTCCAAACAAAGCAGAAGATTTAGATATTACCTATGCAATGAGTAATAGTTTAGGTTTTGGTGGACACAATGCTGTACTTGTATTGAAAAAATTTACTGATTAATGTAGATAAGTTATATTTTGAAAAGCAAGATCATCTCAATCGGATGATCTTGCTTTTTTTGTAAATATCGAACTTAAGAAAGTTAGAGAAATGATAACAATAATAGAGAGGCTTATAGTTTATTATAATAACTTTTTAACGGTTGAATATTTAAAATTCTTGTAAAACATAAAATTTATATTGTGAAATGTTTAGAAAAAGTTAAAATATAAAGTGAAGATAATTTTATATTTATAAAATGTCTATTCAAGACATACATTTAGTGTATAATGTAAATTATTAGATTATAAAGTGGGGTGTAATTAAGATGAAGCAATTTCTAACATTATCTACAACGTTGAAAACAAGAATGATAGCAGATTTCATCTTAATTATAGCGAGCCAAGCGATTTTACCCTTTATGGCATTATATTTAACGAGTAAAGTAAATGCTGTATTTGCTGGTACATTTTTAATTGCCAATATCATTGTAAGTTTTGTAGTGTCCTTCGTAGGTGGATATTTAGGAGACAATTATAATAGGAAGAAAGTAGTCAATTTAATACATTTTATCTACGCTGTGTGTCTGATTATTTTAAGTATTACGGTGACTATGGATGGTTTAGGTTTAATCATATTTTGTATAACGGTATTTATCTTTGAATTATTGTTTGCTGCGAGTGAACCTATTTTTGAAGCAGCAATTATGGATGCCATTTATGAAGAAGTTCGCGAGTACGTTTATCAATTAAATTATTGGATGTTTAATATTGGTACGGCGATTGGCATGGCATTAGGCGCGTTGTTATATTTAGGACATAAGCATTTATTATTTGTATTATTTTTCATTGCTATGCTGATAAGTTGGTATTTATTTGAAAAATATTATGACGTGGAGCAAGTTATTACTAAAAAAGAAGATCTAACCTCTAAATTTAAACATTTCGTAGATAGTTATCATGTTGTCATTAAGGATAAATACTATATGTTGCTTAATATTGGGTTTATGATGGTCATCATGGCTGAACTCAGTTTGAATTCTTATGTAGTTGTAAGACTAAAAGAAGCGTTTGAACCTTTACATTTTTTAGGCTTTTATATTGATGGTGTCCGAATGTTTACAGTAATTATGATCATCAATACACTTGTAGTGGCGACATTAACTTTTACGGTTAATAGAATTGTAGATAACACCTCAAAGAAAATTGTATTTATGATAGGTATTGTTTTATATACCGTTGGTTATAGTGTTTTGATGTCAGCTTCTGAATTTTGGATATTATGCTTATTTTCTATTATAGCTACATTAGGTGAATTGATTTATTCCCCAATTCAAAATGCGCAACGTTTCTTGATGATTCCTGAAGATAAACGAAGTACTTATAATACATTTGGGATGATTTCATTCTATGGAGGGAATATATTGGCACGTTTAGGATTAATAATTGGTGCGTTTATTCTGCCTTGGATGATGTCAGTATATGTAGCTGTTATAGTACTTTTAGGATTTATCCTCTTGTATTACGCATTATTTCATAACCCTAATATTGAAACAAAATAATGAAAAGACTGTATTCGTTTATTGTGAATCATCACAATAGCTGATACAGTCTTTTTTATATAATAAATGAAATGGCAATCGAAATAAGTAAATATAGCAAATTAAAAACAAAGCCCACTTTAATCCATGGATTTACAAAGTAGGATGATTTTTTGGCTTGTGTAGGTTTAAAAAAATCATCATTTTCTAGCGTATCTTTGTGTTTTTTATTCGTTAGCTGATACTTTAGTCTTCTAAAACCGTAACTCGTAGGATCTAATATACCTTCTTGAACAATGATTAAACTAAATAGGATAATCACAAATATAAAAGATACATAGAATATGATATTTAAATACTGAGTTAATTGATGTGAGGCAAAGAGCCAACATAAGAATGAAATCAATGGTGTAAATAATAGCCAAAATAGATAAGTGGTAAATTTCCTCATATTTATTGTCTCCTTTATTTAATAAATTTATTGTAACTTAAAATAACTAAAAAATGAATAATTTGCCTTATAAATTCTTTTATATCAACACTTTTAAAGAGAAAGAAAATTAAATAAAATTCATTTACTTTAATAAAGTAAAGCAAAACAATATTGATTAAAATATGAACTATAAGTATACTGTTATTAAATATTTCTGAATATTTCGAAGGGAATGTTTATTCTGAAATCAAAGGGGGATAAAAAATGCTTAAGTATGTTTTGAAGCGTTTAGGCTACATGATTTTATCACTGTTCATTATCATTTCGATAACATTTTTCTTAATGAAGCTGATGCCCGGTTCACCATTTAATGATGAAAAATTAAATGAAGAGCAAAAGCAGATTTTAAATGAAAAATATGGTCTCAATGATCCAGTACCAGTGCAGTATGTTAGTTATTTGAAGAATGTCGTTACGGGGGACTTTGGTAACTCATTCCAATATGATAACCAACCTGTATGGGAGTTAATTAAACCGAGGTTAGTTCCGTCGCTTGAGATGGGGTTAACGGCAATGGTGATAGGTGTAATTATAGGTTTGATACTAGGCGTTATTGCAGCAGTACGGCAAAATACTTGGGTTGATTATACAGCAACGGTCATCTCAGTTATTGCAGTTTCAGTACCATCGTTCGTGTTAGCGGTATTGTTACAATACGTATTTTCAGTTAGATTACAGTGGTTTCCAGTCGCAGGTTGGGAAGGTATATCGACAGCTGTACTACCTTCACTGGCATTGTCAGCAGCAGTATTAGCAACAGTTGCAAGATACATAAGAGCGGAAATGATAGAAGTTTTAAGTTCAGATTATATCTTGTTAGCACGTGCAAAAGGGAATTCAACGATGAGAGTGTTGTTTGGTCATGCATTAAGAAATGCATTAATCCCAGTCATCACAATTATTGTACCGATGTTAGCAAGTATATTAACGGGTACATTGACAATTGAAAATATATTCGGTGTGCCTGGTTTAGGGGATCAATTTGTACGTTCAATTACGACAAATGATTTCCCAGTAATTATGGCGACAACGATTTTATTCAGTACACTATTTATTGTTTCTATTTTCCTTGTAGATATTTTATATGGTGTGATTGATCCACGTATTCGTGTACAAGGAGGTAAAAAATAATGGCTGATAAAAGAGATGAAAAATACAATGATGACCATTCAAATGCAGTTATGACACATACCTCAGAAGCGATACCAGCTTCGGATTTTATTAGAAGTAAAAACGATTTAGAAAAAGAACCAGAAATGCAAAGAGAAAGTAAAAACTTTTGGCAAGACGCTTGGGCACAGCTTAAAAGAAACAAGCTTGCCGTCGTAGGGATGATAGGTTTAATCATCATTATCTTACTAGCATTGATTGGACCTTTATTAAGTTCTCATGATTATGCAGAGCAAGATGTAGAGAGACGTAACTTACCTGCAAAAATTCCTGTATTGGATCAAATTCCATTTTTACCTTTTGATGGTGAAGGAGCACAGGGCGTAGATGCATATAAAGAAGCAGGTGTGAAAGAAAACTTCTGGTTTGGTACAGACCAACTTGGAAGAGATTTATGGTCTAGAACTTGGCAAGGTGCACAAGTATCCTTATTCATTGGTGTTGTAGCAGCGTTACTAGATATATTCATAGGCGTTGTATATGGGGCAATATCCGGTTTCTTTGGGGGACGGATAGATAATGTCATGCAACGTATTATTGAAGTAGTTGCGTCTATACCTACACTAATTGTTGTTATTTTATTCGTACTAATATTTGAACCGTCTATTTGGACAATTATATTAGCCATGGCAATTACAGGATGGATTGGCATGAGTCGTGTGGTTCGTGGTGAATTCCTAAAGTTAAAAAACCAAGAATTTGTATTAGCATCTAAAACTTTGGGAGCATCTAAAATAAAATTAATATTCAAACATATTTTACCTAATACATTAGGTGTTATCGTAGTTACATCTATGTTTACAGTACCTAATGCAATATTCTTCGAGGCTTTCTTAAGTTTCATTGGTATTGGGGTACCAGCACCTAGAACATCATTAGGTTCTTTAGTGAATGAAGGTAGAGCCATGTTATTAATTCATCCGCATGAATTATTTATTCCAGCACTTGTATTAAGTTTATTAATCTTATTCTTCTATCTATTTAGTGATGGATTACGTGATGCATTTGATCCTAAAATGCGTAGATAACAAAAGGGGGCAACATATATGTCAGAAAGAGTATTGGAAGTTAGTAATTTGCATGTTTCCTTTGATATCGATGCAGGGGAAGTGCAAGCGGTAAGAGGCGTGGACTTCTTTATCAATAAAGGAGAAACCCTTGCAATTGTTGGTGAATCTGGTTCTGGGAAGTCAGTTACAACCAAAGCGATCACTAAGTTATTCCAAGGAGACGCTGGACGTATTAAAAAAGGTGAAATTAATTTTTTAGGGGAAGACTTAGCTAAAAAATCAGAGCAAGAATTAATCAAATTACGTGGAAAAGACATTTCAATGATTTTCCAAGATCCAATGACATCATTAAATCCAACAATGAAAATTGGGAAACAAGTCATGGAACCACTTATGAAACATAAGAATTACAGTAAAACAGAAGCTAAAAAAAGAGCGTTAGACATATTGAATTTAGTTGGGTTACCAAATGCAGATAAAAGATTTAATGCATATCCTCATCAATTTTCAGGCGGACAACGTCAAAGAATTGTTATCGCAACCGCGCTTGCTTGTGAACCTAAAGTGCTTATTGCAGATGAACCAACAACAGCGCTTGATGTAACAATGCAAGCTCAAATATTGGAATTAATGAAAGAACTACAAGATAAGATTAGTACCTCCATTATATTTATCACGCATGACTTAGGGGTCGTTGCGAATATTGCTGACCGAGTAGCGGTCATGTATGGAGGACAAATGGTAGAAACAGGGGATGTGGATGAAATATTTTATGATCCTAAACATCCATATACATGGGGATTATTATCATCTATGCCAGATTTGACAACTGGTACAGAGACTGAATTATTAGCTATTCCAGGTACACCACCCGACTTGTTACATCCACCTAAAGGTGATTCGTTTGCAGAAAGAAGTCAATTTGCTTTAGATATTGATTTTAAAACGCCACCGCCATGGTACCAAGTGTCACCAACACATTTTGCAAAATCTTGGTTATTAGATGAACGCGCACCACATGTGGAACCACCGGAAATGGTGAAAAAACGTTTGCGTAACATGCCAAATAATTTCGATAAGCCACAACAGGTAGAAAGGGTGTCGTTAGATGGAAAATAAAAATGAACTGTTATTACAAGTGAAAAATTTAAAACAGTATTTTAACGAAGGTAAACGCAATGAAGTAAGAGCAATTGAAAATATTTCATTTGACGTTTATAAAGGTGAAACTTTCGGCCTAGTTGGAGAATCTGGTTGTGGTAAATCAACGACAGGTAAAGCGATTATTAAACTAAATGATATTACTGATGGTGAAATTTTATATGAAGGTATAGATATTCAAAAAATTAAAAATCGTAAAGATTCATTGAAATTTAATAAAAAGATACAAATGATTTTTCAAGATCCATACGCATCGCTCAATCCAAGACTTAAAGTAATGGATATTGTGGCAGAGGGGATTGATATTCATAAACTTTCTACAGGTGTCAAAGATCGTAAAAGACGTGTCTACGATTTATTAGAAACTGTGGGACTAAGTAAAGAACACGCCAATCGTTATCCACATGAGTTCTCTGGAGGACAAAGACAACGTATTGGAATTGCACGTGCACTTGCCGTTGAACCTGAGTTTATTATTGCGGATGAACCTATTTCAGCATTAGACGTTTCAATACAAGCACAAGTTGTAAATTTATTACTTAAATTGCAAAAAGAACGAGGCATTACGTTTTTATTCATCGCTCATGACCTTTCCATGGTTAAATACATTTCGGACAGAATTGCAGTGATGCACTTTGGTAAAATTGTCGAAATTGGTAGTGCGGATGAAATTTATAATCATCCTATGCACCCTTATACGCAATCACTACTGTCGGCTGTACCTCAGCCAGACCCAGAAAGTGAACGTGTGAGAAAGAGAACACTTTTTAAAGAAGACGAGACTAAAAATGACCAACGTACATTGCATGAAATCAGACCGAATCATTTTGTATTTACAACAGATGACGAAGCGGAAGATTTGAAATCACATACACAAGAAGCATCTGTATAACATGGGAAAGGGGGATTACGATGAGAAAATTCAAATTATTTATTATTCTGATTGCACTATCGGTTGTATTAGCTGGTTGTGGTAGTGCGGAAGGGGTATATTCTGATAAAGGACAAGTTTTTAGGAAAGTACTGCCATCAGATATTTCAACATTAGATTCTGCATTAGCTACAGATACGGTGTCATTCGATATTTTCAATCAAATATACGAAGGCTTATATACATTAGATAAAGATGATAAAGCACAACCAGGGGTAGCAAAAGCAATGCCAAAAGAAAGTAATGGGGGAAAAACACTTACAATCAAGTTACGTAAAGATGCCAAGTGGTCAAATGGGGATCCAGTAACGGCACATGATTTTGAGTACGCTTGGAAACGTGTGGTGAATCCAGATACGGCATCTGAGTATGCTTATATCATGTATGATTTGAAAAATGCTGAAGCAATTAATATGGGTAAAAAGGATGTCGATGAGCTAGGTGTGAAAGCGGTTGATGACCATACATTAAAAGTTGAGTTAACAAAACCGATTCCATATATTAATGAAATGTTCGCATTTGGTACGTTTATGCCACTGAACGAAAAAGTAGTGAAGAAAAATGGTGACCAATATGGGACAACAGCAGCAAAAACAGTATTTAATGGGCCGTTCAAAGTGAAAGAATGGAAAGTAGAAGATAAGATACAACTTGTAAAAAACGAAGATTATTGGGATAAAAAGCAAGTACACTTAGATCGTGTAAACTATAAAGTATTAAAAGATCAGCAAGCTGGTGCCTCACTTTATGATACTGGTTCAGTTGATGATACGACGATTACAGCAGATCGAGTGGATAAATATGCTGACAACCCAGGCTTGAAAAAACGTTTATTAGCAAGTACATTCTACATTAAAATGAACCAAGATAATGTACCTGAATTTAAAAATAAAGACTTAAGACTGGCAATTGCACAATCTATTGATAAAGAAGGATATGTTAATTCAGTTAAAAACAATGGGTCAGAAGCAACAAATGGTTTCACTGCGAAACTAACAGCAGAGACACCTGATGCTAAAGATTTTTCTGAGTCTATTGATTCGCCATTAACTTATAATCCAAAAGCAGCTAAAAAACATTTTGAAAAAGCTAAAAAGGATTTAGGCGTTAAAAATATAACCTTTACGATGAACACTGAAGATACACCAGATGCTAAAATATCTGCTGAATATATTAAATCACAGGTGGAAAGCACTTTACCTGGTGTTACTTTGAAAATTAAACAATTACCATTTAAACAGCGTTTAAATCAAGAATCAACAGAAGCGTTTGAAGCTTCATTATCTGGTTGGGGTCCTGATTATCCTGATCCACTAACATTCTTAAATATTATGACAACAGGTAACTCTAATAATAATACAGCATGGAGTAGTAAGGAATACGATAAACTTGTTAAAGATGCTAACGGAAAACTATTGAAAAAACCTGAAGAACGTAATGCAGCTATGAAACAAGCTGAAGAATTAATGTTAAATGATGCCCCAGTTGCACCAATTTATCAAAAAGGGGAAGCGCATTTAACAAATCCACAAGTTAAAGGTTTGGTATATCATCAAATCGGTGGTGATACAACACTTAAAGATGTAACCATTGATAAAGATATCGATCCTAAAACTGGTAAAAAGAAAGACTAATAAAAAATTAAAAAGTAACATAAAAGGAGCATCCAACTTAATGGATGCTCCTTTTTAACTTGCGGGATTTGAGATAAGTAACTTATCTTTTACGACCTAAGCCCATTGCTTTTTCCATTTTTTTCAACGTTTTAAATGATACTTGTTGTGCTTTGTCTCTACCATTATCTAAAATAGTGTCAAGTTCTTCTGAATTTAAATAGTATTCATATTTTTCTTGGAAAGCAGTTAAGAAATCACTCACGATTTCTGCTAAGTCTGCTTTAAACACACCATAATTCGAATCTTTGTATTTTTCTTGAAGCGCATCAATTGATTCGTCAGTTAAACTTGAATAAATAGATAATAAATTAGAGATACCTGGTTTATTGTCGCGATCGAATTTAATAATACCATCTGAATCAGTTACAGCACTTTTTATTTTTTTAGCCGCAACGCTTGGTTGGTCTAGTAAAGAAATGAAGTTTTTTTGATTATCATCACTCTTACTCATTTTTTTCGTTGGATCTTGGAGACTCATTACGCGGCCGCCAACTTTAGGCATACGAATCTCAGGCTTAACTAAAATGTCGTTGTAGCGAGAATTAAATCTATCAACTAAGTTTCTTGTTAATTCCATGTGTTGCTTTTGGTCATCACCAACGGGCACGATATTTGTGTTGTATATAACGATATCCGCTGCCATTAAAGGAGGATATGTTAATAAGCCGGCAGGGACACCTTCCGTTTGTTTAACGGCTTTATCTTTAAACTGAGTCATACGTTCCAATTCACCGATAGAAGAAATGGTTGTTAACATCCAACTTGCCTGAACATGCGCTGGCACTTCTGATTGAATAAATAAAGTTGATTTTTCTGGATCGATGCCAGAAGCTAAATAAATTGCAGCTAGTTGTCTTGTTTGTTTACGTAATTTCAAACGATCTTGTGGTACCGTAATTGCATGCTGATCTACGATACAAAAGAAACAATTGTAATCGTCTTGAACTTCACCGAATTGTTTTAAAGCACCAATATAATTACCAATTGTAGGAATACCACTAGGCTGGATACCCGAAAATAATGTTTCCATATTACAATGCCTACTTTCTTAAATTTAATTTTTTACATAATAGGTTTATTATAACAGTATTTCAATCATTTGTAAGTTATGTTAGACTATAGACATATCAATATTTTTAATTGAATTTATTGAGAAATACTTTTAATTTAAAATTTTTGAAAAAATTAGAGAATTCTCATTTAATTTTAATGTTGAAAGGGTATACTTTCATTGTAAGGTTAAGGAAGGCGAAATTACTTAAGCAATTTCTTAATCAAATAAATATTGAAATCAAATGAATTTACATTCATGAAAAATAGGAGAGTGAGATGTATGGTAACATTATTTACTTCACCAAGTTGCACATCTTGCCGTAAAGCGAAAGCATGGTTACAAGAACATGACATTCCGTATACGGAGCGTAACATTTTTTCAGAACACTTAACAATCGACGAAATCAAACAAATTTTAAAAATGACTGAAGATGGTACAGATGAAATTATATCTACACGTTCTAAAACTTACCAAAAATTAAATGTGGATATCGACGCATTACCACTTCAAGATTTATATTCAATTATTCAAGATAATCCTGGTTTATTACGTCGCCCAATTATTTTAGACGAAAAACGTTTACAAGTTGGTTATAATGAAGACGAAATTAGACGTTTCTTACCAAGAAAAGTTCGTACGTTCCAATTGCAAGAAGCACAACGTATGGTTGACTAATTAATACATTAAATACATGAACTAGACGAGCCATAAAGCAATATTTAAGCATGTTGCTTTGTGGTTTTGTTATATTTTTAACATAACAAACAATTAGGTATGCACGTCAAATGATAAGGTGATATCATCTTATTGTTATGAGGTGGCTAGCTATTTGTGAATAAGTAATGACATGATTGCAACAGCACTTTCTTAGTTTAGTGCTGTTTTTTTGGCTAATTCAAAGGTATATGTTAATATTAGAGACCAAATAGGATTTAGTAAAAATTAATCAAACAAATCAATTGTAATTCTTACTACGTTCTAATACAATATGATTACTATTCATCGACTGTAAGGAGTGAGATGATATGAGAATAGAGCGCGTTGACGATACAACTGTTAAATTATTTATAACTTATAGTGATATTGAGGCTAGAGGATTTAAACGAGAAGATTTATGGACAAACCGCAAACGTGGAGAAGAATTCTTTTGGAATATGATGGAAGAAATCAATGAAGAAGAAGACTTTGTAGTAGAAGGCCCATTATGGATACAAGTGCATGCGTTTGAAAAAGGCGTTGAAGTTACGATATCTAAATCTAAAAATGAAGATCTTATTAATATGTCAGATGAAGACAATGAACAACTTGATTATCAGGTAAATGATTTATTGTCACAAACATTTGATCAAGATGATAGTTTAGAAGATTTATTTGATCAACGTCAACAACAAAAAGATAACAAGCAAAATCAAGATCAAAATGAGCGCAATCGTCAAAATACACGTACTGTGATTGTTAAATTCAATGATTTAGAAGAAGTTATTGAATATGCACACTATAATAATCAAGTGACAGATGAGTTCGAAGATTTATTATATAGTCTTAACAATGTATATTATTATGCTGTCCATTATGATGAAACAGTAGATCAAGAAACAATTAATGATAGTTATAGTCAATTACTTGAGTTCGCATATCCTACTGATAAATCAGAAGTGTATTTAAACGACTATGCCAAAATTATCATGAGTCATAATGTTGCATCACAAGTACGTCGTTATTTCCCAAACACAGAAGCATAAAATACAAGTCAAAATTGACGTATTTAATTTATAAAAGCACGTTAGATAACAAATGCATTATAAGATGTTGAAACCAGCTATGGGTCATTACCCTTAGCTGGTTTTTTTATAGAGCAATTGCGTTTTTAAATAAATAGGCAATATTTTAACTAGTAGTAGAAGTAATTTATTGATTAATAAGGTGTAATTATTATGAGGTGAAGAAACGTGTTGTTAGCGTATGACCATCATAAGCATTTAGTTTTTGCAAACCATGCTGTTAAAGATGCCGAATATACATGTCCACATTGTAAAAGTAAAATGATTTTAAAAAAAGGTGAAATAATCACACCACATTTTGCTCATTTAAAAGTAGCTTCTATTTTTTGTAGTAAAGGTGAAACTCAGGCACATTACTCACTTAAATATCAGCTTGCACTGAAATTGTCATGTATCGGTTATCATGTACAAATCGAGCCTTATATTGCTGGGATTTATCAATATCCTGATTTAATTATTGATAAAAAGATCGCCATAGAAATACAATTTTCAAAAATCACAATTTCTAGTGTGAAAAAACGTAGTAACGGTTTGTTACATATTGGTTATAGATTAATATGGATTATTCCAAACCCATATTACGATAAACTTAGGCATATTTTAATATTAACGAAGTACGAAAGAACTTTTATAGATTTTAAATCTAAACGCTTGCTCACTTGGGACAGTAGTAACAAGCAGTTATATATGTATCAAATTTATAATTTTATTGGTGGCAATCGCTATATTGCACATAAATTTAAACTGGAGATTAAAGATTTTGAATATGTGTTTAGTCAAATTGAAACTGAAGATTTTACGCGTGATATCAAATTAAACAAAAATACGATTCAGCAATATATAAATCGTTGTCGATGTACACGCTCTGTTAAAGAACCAAGTTTAAGCGTTATGTATAATTTAGGTCTATCTGATAATTGGGTAAGTACGTATTTAGGAATCATATATCCAGAACAATTATACATTCAATCCCATCCTATTTATTGGCAATTGCAATTATTATATTTACTTGTTAAAACACCGCAAAATTTAAACGAATTTAATGAAAAAATAATGCTTAATCACTTTTATAACATAGAAAATACAAAGGATGTCATAGTTAATGAGCTTATAAATAAATTCAGAAATTCTTACAGTAAAATGGAATACAATAACGTGCAAAATTAGGCCGGACGTGAGAAAATTAAAGTATTGAAAAACATAGGAGGTTTACTAAAAATGACACAACAATTAACAAGAGAAGAACAAGAACGTAAATATCCTGAATATACATGGGATTTAACAACTATATTTGAATCAGATGAAGCTTTTGAACAAGCTTTCAAAGAGGTTGAGGATAACCTCGGTCAAGAGCAACAATTTCAAGGACATTTAGGAGATAATGCTGAAACTTTATATAAAGCGTTAGCATTAGAAGATGAACTAGGTTCAAAATTAGAAAAAGTATATGTATATGCACATTTAAAACAAGACCAAGACACTGCAAATGATAAATATACAGGATACGAATCACGTGCACATCAATTAATTATAAAATTTAGTTCAGGTTGGAGTTTCTTAGTACCTGAAATCTTACAAATAGATGAAGAAACAATTCAATCATTCATTGAAGAAAATGATGATTTAAAACAATATGCATTTGATTTGAAATTAATTAATGAAAAACGTCCTCATGTATTAACTGCAGATAAAGAAAAGTTACTAACAGAAGCGCAAGATGCATTATCAACACCAGATAATGTATATGGTATGTTTAGTAACGCTGATTTAGAGTTTGAAGACGCTGTCGATAAGGATGGTAATACGCATTCACTCACTCAAGGTACATTTATTAAATGTTTAGAATCAGATGATCGCGTGTTACGTAAATCTGCATTCGAAAACTTATACAAAGCATACGGCGCATACAATAATACGCTAAGTGCTACATTGGCTGGAGAAGTTAAAAAGAATGTATTTAATGCAAGAACACATCATTATGAATCGGCAAGAGCAGCGGCGTTAAGTAATAACCATATACCAGAGACAGTATATGATAATTTGGTGAAAACAGTCCATGAATACTTACCATTGTTACATCGCTATACCAAATTACGTAAAGAGTTATTAGGTTTAGATGATATGAAAATGTATGATCTTTATACACCATTAGTTAAAGATGTGAAATTTGAAATGCCATATGAGGAAGCAAAAGACTGGATGGTAAAAGCGTTGCAACCAATGGGTGAAGAATATATGAAAGTAGTACATGAAGGCTTAAACAATCGCTGGGTTGATGTGTTTGAAAACAAAGGCAAACGTTCAGGCGGTTATTCTTCAGGTGCGCACTTAACCAACCCATTTATTCTCTTAAATTGGTCGAATACAGTTTCTGATTTATATACTTTAGTGCATGAATTTGGACATTCAGCGCATAGTTATTTTAGTCGTCAAAATCAGCCTTCTAATTCAAGTGATTATACGATTTTTGTTGCTGAAGTTGCGTCTACTTGTAATGAAGCTTTATTAAGTGACTATATGGATAAGCATTTAGACGATGAAAGAAGACTATTGTTACTAAATCAAGAGTTAGAACGTTTCCGTGCTACATTATTTAGACAAACAATGTTTGCAGAATTTGAACATAAAATTCACCAAATTGAAGAGGCGGGTGAGCCGTTAACAGCTAATCGTATGAACGAAGAGTATGCAGAATTAAACAGATTATACTTTGGCGATTCAGTTGAAACTGATGAAGATATTAGTAAAGAATGGTCTAGAATTCCTCATTTCTATATGAACTATTATGTGTATCAATATGCAACCGGATACAGTGCAGCACAAAGTTTAAGTCATCAAATATTAACTGAAGGACAACCTGCTGTTGATCGTTATATTAATGAATTCCTGAAAAAAGGTAGTTCAAATTATCCTATAGAAATATTGAAAAATGCTGGGGTAGATATGACAACACCAGAACCAATTGAACAAGCTTGTAAAGTCTTTGAACAAAAATTAGACGCTTTTGAAAAGCTAATGAAAGCTTAATGTGAATGTATTCGTTTACAATATGACAAGTTTGTGACAAACTAAAATTATTTAATTCAAATGGTTGAAAGGTCTATTTTAGCGTGTTATATTATAAACATGAAATTAATCACATAACAAACATACCCCTTTGTTTGAAGTGAAAAATTTCTCCCATCCCCTTTGTTTAGCGCCGTGTAATCAGACACGGCGTTTTTTATGCTCTCTTTTAAATAAATTTCCAAAATGCGTTTAAATGAATAACTATTCAATTGACTTTATTCCGAAAAAGCGTTATCCTAAACTTGTATCTAAAATAAATACAAGAAAGAAGTGTTTTCATGAAAATTGCAGTAGTAGCAGCAAATGGGAAAGCCGGTCAACTTATTACTAAGGAAGCGGTAGAAAGATCGCTAGATGTTACAGCAATTGTTAGAAGTGAGAATAAAACAGTTGCGCATCAAGTCATACAAAAAGATTTGTTTGATTTGACTAAAGAAGATATTGCACCTTTTGATGTCATTGTTGATGCATTTGGACAAATGAATAAAGATAAGTTGAATGAGCACAGTCAATCGCTAGAACATCTTAGTAATTTGGTTAGTGACAGTCAAAAACGACTCATTATTATAGGTGGCGCAGGTAGTTTATACGTAGATAAAGCACATACAGAAAGATTGATTGATTCTCCTGATATGCCAGAAGAAGTAAAACCTATTAGCATGGCGCAAGTCAAAACATTTGAAGAAATTAAAGAGCGTGATGATGTGCAATGGACTTTTGTGTGTCCAGCACCAGATTTTCAATTTGATGGTGAGAAAACAGGCGCTTATAAAGTGAGTGATGATGAAGTAATAGGTACACATGTAAGTTATGCAGATTTTGCTAAAGCAATTGTAGATGAGGCAATGAACCCTGAACATATTCAAAGTCGCTTTGCGGTATTTGCAAAGTAATTTTCAAAAAACAAAAAAGTAGTAAGTCATTCATAATAAAGCACTATCATAAATTGGACTGGTGAGCAAAAGCGCACTAGTCCATTTTTTATGAACATACTAAGTAGTGCAAATATCTCTGCAATTAAAAAGATGTCATCGTAATAAAGGAAAATAGTTTGACTATGAATAGCTTAATAACTAAATATTTGTAAGATTAAAGGACAAAATATAAGAATTCACGTTTTGTTTACATTAATATAATTTTCTAATGTATTAAGTAATCTTTTTACTATAGTGTCATCAGGACAATTTCAAGTTCTTATTTATGAATAGCGTGAAAATCAAGTGCATTTTAAATTGTATGTATTAATCGTTTCTACACGAAATCTTCACGTGCTGATATACAGAGAAATTGTATGAGTTAAGGACTATGGCTTGGTCTATATCTCTAGAGTAGCAAGTACAATCTAAATGGTGTAATGAATATAAAAAAAGAGGGCTAATCCATTTACATAGTGATTAGTCCTCTTTATTTGAACATGGGACTGTATGTCCCAACTTCATGTTTTTGAAATTAATACATTTATACTATATCGTACGTGTTAAAAAGATTAATTTTTTGCTTTCCAGAATTTGCCATCTGGTGATTTAAGTTTTTCAATTTTTTGCTGTAGTGCTAGCTTTTTAAGTTCTTTATTCATTAGTTTTTCCGGCCATTCATAAATCGTAAGTAGCTCTTCTTTGGTAACCAATTGTTGTTGTTGGATATAGTCTTCTAAACTTGGTGGTAATTCTTTTTCTATTGTTGAACCAATAAGCTCATTAATAATATATGTGTATATATGGTAAGGATATAAGCCTTCCACTTTTAAGCCTTCTTCGTGAACATCTTCATTAAAAAATACGAGAGAGGGCGCTTCCTCAATTTCCATTTCTCGAGCAATATGCAAGTCTACTTGTAAACTTTCTTTTAAGCAAGAACTATTTAAATCTTCTTTAAATACTTCGTAATCTAAACCTGCGTTACTGATACAACTATTTACCATTGATTCAGTAATAATATCACGCTTAGGAATAATTTCATTTTGAACGAGATGTATAAATCGTTCAGCACGAATACGTCCTTGAAGTTCCGCAGCCTTATAGGCTAATGCGATATTATCTAAATCAGAGGTGCTCTGAGCTTGGCATTTTGTTAAAACACGTAATGAAGGGTTCAATATATGTCTAATACTAATATATTGCTTATATTCAATACGTAATTTAGAAAGGATAGCCGATAGCTTAAAGCATTCCTTACTGAATGGATCGAAAAAGGAATAAATTTCTATCTTGCTCACAGGTGAAAGATTTGCATCTTCACGACTATTAGGTTGTATTAATCTTAATTCTTCAGTCATGTCTATTCCACCTACAATTAATTTTCGGAATTAACCATGTGATTTGCCGTTAAACGTAATCGTTCATATAAGTAATCACCAACACCAGCTGGAAATTGTGCATGCGCGATTGCATGTGCCATATTTTCAAGCCACGCATCTCGTTCGTGATTTGTGATTATGAAATCCATATGCCGTTTTTTTAGCATTGGGTGACCATGTTCCTGTGTATAAAGGTTTGGACCACCTAAAAATTGCGTCAAGAATTGCTTTTGTTTTCTACTCGTTTCTTCAAAATCCCCAGGAAACAAATGGTTAATTCTATCGTCGCGTTTAACTAAATAATAAAAATGATCAATCATCTTGTATAAGGCGTCATGTCCAATGATTTCATAAGGTGTTTGAGTCATAATATCACCGTATCCTGTTAATATATTACTAATATAACATGAATTTTTACATTTGGAAGTAATTCGACTTCTTGCTATTGTGCTTGATTAATTGCCAAATAAATTTGATTTACGTTTAAAAAATCTTTGGACTTTATTATCTGGTATTTCATGTTGCATATTAAATTGTTCAAGAATATTTTTAAATTGTTTGAACCCTTCATCGTAATCATCAACTTCAAATTCTAGTTCAAAATCTTCGAAATCAAGATAGCGACTTTTATCTAATACAAGTAAATTCCCATTAACTTCTTTTTCGAGTCGTTCTGTCGTTAATGCGCCAAGAATAACTAATTGATTTAAGTCAAAGTCCATTTTTTCAAGTTGTTCTATGATTTCAGCAGGCAACATTTGTGTCGTGATTGATTTGTTTAATTCAGGCACGACCCGAGTTTCAAAATTATATTCCATCAGACCAACTTCAGCAGGTATTTTTAAAGTCATCTCATTATAATCATCTTTCACACGAATTCTTAAGGCTGACTGGTGTGCCTTCAAGTCAAATTGTGGTGTATCAATATAGTAGTTGGTTTGACTAAAGGTACCGACATCCTGAAAATAGGTTTTATAAATGGATTGGTATTGTGATTGGGTTAATAATTGTTTAAATTCAATTTCATTATTCGTAGCCATGCATACACTCCTTTTTTACATATAATAACTTATTTTAAATCACTTTTTCCTTATTTTAAATTGAACTGCATTTGTAAAATTTGAATTAAGTAAAAGTTATGTATATATGTTGGTAAAACATGTAAGTTGTGACGTGTTATGTACGATAGAATTATGTTAAAATGATGAGGAATAAGGAGGAACAAGCATGCGTATTTATGTAAATGAAATTAAAGTTACAGAAGACAGTATAAATTGTTATACAGAGCAATCTACAGAAGGCTTACAAGAAGCAGGACAAATGCTTGTTGATAGCGATAATTATAGTTTTGCATATATTTTAGACGATGGACAATCATATTCTTATTTAATATTTGTCCAAGAAACTTGGTCTATGTTATATGAAAATAAAGGCAAGAAATTGATTATTAATGATGAACTAGAATTAAAACAATTCGAAAATGAATTTAACTATATATTGGATAACATACAAGGTAATTCAAATTATGGTAAGGAGTTTGTGTCCGTTGTTGAAAATACTTTCGAATTAGATTGAAGCGGAGTGAAGCACAATGAATCAGTGGGGTCAGTTTTTATCTCCATATAAGCAAGCAGTCGACGAACTGAAGATTAAATTAAAAGGGCTTAGAAAACAATATGAAGTAGAAGATAATGCTTCTCCTATAGAATTTGTAACGGGCCGTGTGAAACCAATGACGAGTATTATTGATAAGGCAAATAAGCGCCAAATATCATTTGATCGTTTACATGAAGAAATGTACGATATCGCTGGTTTACGTTTAATGTGTCAATTTGTTGATGATATAGATATCGTGGTTAATTTATTGAGACAACGTAAAGACTTTAAAGTTGTCGAAGAAAGAGATTATATTAGTAATACGAAACAAAGTGGTTATCGTTCATTCCATGTGATTATTGAATATCCTATAGAAACACTTAATGGAGAAAAGAGCATTTTAGCAGAAATTCAAATCAGAACGTTAGCGATGAATTTTTGGGCAACGATAGAACATACACTGAGATATAAATATGATGGAGACTATCCACCTGAGATTCAACATCGTTTAGAGCGAGCGGCAGAAGCAGCTTTCTTATTAGACGAAGAAATGTCTGAAATAAAAGAAGAAATTCAAGAAGCACAGAAATATTATTCTAAAAAGCGTGCGAAAAAGCATAATAATGACTAGGGGATGTTACGATGCGTTACACGATATTATCTAAAGGTGATTCAAAATCAAATGCTTTAAAACATAAGATGATTAACCATATGAAAGATTTTCAAATGGTTGAAGACCCAGATAATCCAGAGATTGTCATTTCTGTAGGGGGAGATGGCACATTGTTACAAGCGTTTCACCAGTATAGTTACATGCTTTCTCGTTGTGCATTTGTTGGGATTCATACAGGACATTTAGGTTTTTATGCTGATTGGCTACCACATGAAGTGGAAAAGTTAATTATTGAAATTAATAATTCCGAATTTCAAGTCATTGAGTATCCCTTATTAGAAATCATCGTTCGTTATAATGATAATGGTTATGAAACTCGCCATTTAGCTTTAAATGAGGCTACTATGAAAACGGAAAATGGTTCTACGCTTGTTGTGGATGTAAATATAAGGGGTAACCAGTTTGAGCGTTTTAGAGGTGATGGTTTGTGTATATCCACACCATCAGGTTCAACTGCTTATAACAAAGCGTTAGGTGGGGCATTGATACATCCTTCATTAGAAGCAATGCAAATTGCAGAAATCGCATCGATTAATAATAGAGTCTTTAGAACGGTAGGTTCTCCCTTAGTCTTACCTAAACATCATACGTGTTTGATAACACCAGTTAATCAGGACACAATTTTAACTACCATTGATCATGTGAGTATTAAACATAAGAATGTGAATGCAATACAATATAGAGTAGCCAATGAGAAGATACGATTTGCTCGATTTAGACCATTTCCTTTTTGGAAAAGAGTTCATGATTCATTTATTTCCAGTGGAGACGATGAATAATGAAGTTTACTTTTAATATTACTGCTTCAGAAATGTTACGTTCTTTTTTACAACGACATCATTTCTCTAAGCGAACGATAAGCGCCATTAAACATAATGGCGCTTTAGTAGTTAATGGTCAAACTGTTACGGTTAGAAAACAATTGGCTATTGGTGATATTTTGGAAGTATACCTTGGTAAAGAAATCCCAAGTACAAATCTTAAACCTTATCAACAACCATTAAATATTTTATTCGAAGATGACTATTTAATTGTTGTATCAAAACCACCGTATCAGAACTGCGCACCTTCAAGAGACCATTTGCATTATAGTATAGTAGAACAAGTATTAGGCTATTTAAATGAAAAACAGCCTGGCATCAATCCCCATATAGTGACACGACTAGATCGTAATACCTCTGGAATTGTTATATTGGCTAAACATGGGTTTATTCATCATTTAATGTCTAACCTTAATATAGATAAAAAATATCTTTGTATCTGTTATGGTAAGACTGAAAAAGAAGGCGTGATAGATGCGCCCATTGCAAGACACCCAGAAAGTATTATTCAACGTCGTGTCGATGCAGCTGGAAAAACAGCGCAAACACGGTTTAAGCGAGTGGAATATAAGGAAGGATTTAGTATGTGTGAAGTAACATTACTAACTGGAAGAACACATCAAATACGTGTGCACTTTCAGCATATCGGTCATTCTATCGTAGGCGATGCGCTTTATGGTGGCAAGCATGAAAGCTATCATCATCAACTATTGAGATGTACCCAGGTGGCATTCATACATCCTATAAAAAATCAAAATATTGTAATTAATGATAAATATGATGCAATAGAAACGCTATTTAATATGATATAATTTTAAACATACATGGAGGTGTACGAATGGCTAATGAGAAAGATTCAATCGTTTTAGAGGATGAACAAGTTTATGACCAAACATTATTAGACAATTTGTTGTTAAATAATCATATAGATGAATTTAGAGATGAATTCTTATCCATGCATACATATGAACAAAGTGAATACTTTGAGGATAGCAATGAAGATATACGCCAACGTATGTATGAAGTACTATCGCCAGAAGAAGTAGCGGATTTCTTTGAACAATTAGAAATTGATGAAGATGAATACGAATCACTTTTTGATGCGATGAATGCTAATTATGCAAGCAAGGTACTAGAAGAAATGTCTTACGATAATGCAGTTGACATTATGAACCAGCTATCTAAGCAAAAAATAGTTAGTCTCCTCACGTTAATGAATAGAGAAGATGCAAAAGAAATAAAAGCATTATTACATTATGATGAAGATACTGCCGGCGGTATTATGACAACTGAATATATTTCTTTAAAGGCAACCATGCCAGTAAAAGAAGCGCTCATGCATGTCAAAGAACAAGCGCCAGACGCTGAGACAATTTATGTTATTTTTGCAGTTAATGATAACAAACAATTGGCTGGGGTACTCTCTCTTAGAGATTTAATTATTGCTGAAAATGATGCATACATAGAAGACATAATGAGTGAACGTGTCATTAGTGCAAATGCTGCAGATGACCAAGAAGATGTAGCTCAAAAGATGAGAGACTATGATTTTATTGCAATGCCAGTTGTCGATTATCAAGATCATTTGCTAGGTATTATAACAATCGATGATATCTTGGATGTTATGGACGAAGAAGCCAGTGAAGACTACTCTCGTTTGGCTGGTGTATCAGACGTAGATGCAACAAATGATTCAGTGTTTACGACAGCTAAAAAGAGATTGCCATGGTTAATTATTTTAACATTTTTAGGGATGATTACAGCAACAATATTAGGTTCATTTGAAGATACTTTATCAAAAGTAGCATTATTAGCAGCATTTATTCCTATTATCAGCGGGATGTCCGGGAACTCTGGGACACAATCACTCGCCGTATCCGTACGTAATATTTCTACTGGTGAAATATATGAACAAAGTAAATTTAAAGTCGCTTTAAGAGAAGCGGGTAGTGGATTTTTAAGTGGTCTTGTATGTGCTTTGTTACTATTTATTATTATAATGGTGCTGTACGGACAAGCAATAC
This sequence comes from Staphylococcus saprophyticus subsp. saprophyticus ATCC 15305 = NCTC 7292, assembly GCF_000010125.1. NCBI lineage: Bacteria > Bacillati > Bacillota > Bacilli > Caryophanales > Staphylococcaceae > Staphylococcus > Staphylococcus saprophyticus. The sequence continues at coordinate 1,850,172 of NC_007350.1, read as the reverse complement.
TAGCTATCATTGTTGGTGGAAGTTTGACGATTGCAATGACGGTAGGTACTTTAGTGGGATCCATGATTCCCTTAGTAATGAATAAATTGAAAATTGATCCAGCGGTTGCTAGCGGACCATTTATCACAACAATCAATGATATTGTCAGTATGCTAATTTATTTTGGATTAGCTACATCATTTATGTCTTATTTAACTTAAGGGGGTTATATGGAATTTTTATCGCTTGTTGTCGTAGTGTTAGCGGCATTTTTTACACCAATATTAGTCAATCGACTCAGAATCACATTTTTACCTATAGTGGTAGCTGAAATTTTAATGGGCATTGTCATTGGGCACTCATTTTTAAATTTAGTAGAACGAGATGCAATGCTCAATATATTATCAACTTTAGGATTTATTTTCTTGATGTTCTTAAGTGGTTTGGAAATAGATTTTAAAGCTTTTAAAAGAGATAAAAGTTCAGCGAATAAAGAACAAAAATTGAAGAAACAAGAACCTGGCCATTTACAATTAGCAGTTGTTGTTTTCATGTTTATTATGATTATTTCTATTATTTTCGCATATATGTTTAAGTGGTTTGGACTTATTGATGATGTCTTACTAATGGTTATTATTATTTCTACGATCTCATTAGGCGTAGTCGTGCCGACACTTAAAGAAATGAATATTATGCGTACGACGATAGGTCAGTTTATCTTATTAGTAGCTGTACTTGCAGACTTAGTTACAATGATTCTATTAACAGCTTATGGTACATTACATGCTTCGGGTAATACATCGTTATGGCTAATTGGTAGTTTAGTCGTCTTTACCATTATTTTCTATTTGTTAGGCGGCATTTTCAAAAAAGCACAATTTTTACAGAAATTAATGGATGGTACGACTCAAATCGGTATACGTGCAGTATTTGCCCTGATTATTTTGTTAGTTGCTTTAGCTGAAGGGGTTGGGGCAGAAAATATTTTAGGTGCATTTTTAGCAGGTGTGGTTGTCTCATTACTTGGTCCAGATGAAGATATGGTTGAAAAGCTAGACTCTTTTGGCTATGGCTTTTTTATTCCAATCTTTTTCATAATGGTCGGCGTAGATTTGAATATTCCACAACTCATTAAAGAACCAGCATTATTATTAATTATTCCATTTTTAATTTTGGCATTTTTAATTTCTAAATTAATTCCATTGTTTTACATACGAAAATGGTTTGATATGAAAACAACGATTTCTTCCGCATTTTTACTAACATCAACTTTATCGTTAGTTATTGCTTCTGCAAAAATAGCAGAACAATTAGGTACAATTTCACCAGAAATTTCAGGTATTTTGATATTAAGTGCAGTGATTACATGTGTATTTGTACCTATTGTATTTAAAAAAATGTTTCCTATGCCTGATGAGGCCACTAGACAAATTGAAGTTAGTTTGATTGGGAAAAATCAATTAACGATTCCAATTGCCCAAAATTTATCATCACAACTTTATCAAGTATCGCTTTATTATAGAAATGATTTAAGTGATAAACGTAAATTGTCTGATGCCATTTCAATGATTGAAATTTCGGATTACGAAGAAGAGTTGTTAGAACGTCTAGGACTATTCGAAAGAAATATCGTAGTATGTTCTACAAATGATGATGAAATTAACCGTAAAGTAGCATTGATGGCTAAGGCGCATGGTGTGAAACGTGTTATCTGTCGATTGGAGTCTAGTTCGTCAGATGAAACGTTACAAAAAGCGGGTATTGAAATCTTCAGTAGTTATATGAGTAACAAAATTTTGTTAAAAGGTCTTATTGAAACACCAAATATGCTTAATCTTTTAAGTAATGTTGAAACATCATTATATGAAATTGCGATGTTAAATCATCAATATGATCAAATCCAATTACGTAATTTCCCATTTGGTGGAGATATTATCTTTGTACGAATTATTAGAAATAATGAATCTATCGTGCCACATGGTGATACACAATTACGTTACAGAGATAGAGTAATCGTTACTGGTTCAAAAGAATATGTAGACGAATTAAAACGCGAATTAGAATTCTATTATTAAGTTAGTGAAAAATAGAGTGAAGGACATTGCATGGTATGCAATGTCGTTTGCTTTATTTTTATGTTTTCTTTTGTACGAAAGAGCGTTATATTGACAAATTTGGAAGTGAAAACGTATTAAATTTATGAGTATAGTAAAATAAATTGTTTATTCAATCAAACCAATGTTAAAATAGGGAATGGTTATATTGGCATAGAGCAAAGTGATCGTTCGTAGCTTCATAACTACTCGAACCAATTAAAATGGAAATTTAAATAAAGGAGTTATATTCATGTTAAATTTAGAGAATAAAACATTCGTCATTATGGGTATTGCGAACAAACGTAGTATCGGTTTTGGTGTAGCTAAAGTATTGGACCAACTTGGTGCAAAATTAGTATTTACATACCGTAAGGATCGCAGTAAAAATGAATTAGAAAAATTAGTTGAACAATTAAACCAATCAGAACATCATATGTATCAAATTGATGTTCAACAAGATGAAGATGTCATTAATGGTTTTGCTAAAATTGATGAAGATATCGGACATATTGATGGCGTATACCACTCAATTGCTTTTGCAAATATGGAAGATTTACGTGGTCGCTTTAGTGATACATCACGTGATGGTTTCTTATTAGCGCAAGATATTAGTTCTTATTCTTTAACACTTGTAGCGCGTGAAGCAAAAAAATTAATGCCTGAGGGTGGTAGCATTGTAGCTACAACATATCTAGGCGGAGAATTTGCAGTACAAAACTACAATGTGATGGGTGTTGCTAAAGCAAGTTTAGAAGCAAATGTACGTTATTTAGCTTTAGACTTAGGTGAAGATAACATTCGTGTTAATGCGATATCAGCTGGTCCTATCCGTACATTAAGTGCGAAAGGTGTTGGCGGCCTTAACACTATCTTAAAAGAGATTGCAGAACGTGCGCCTCTAAAACGTAACATTGATCAAGAAGAAGTAGGTAAGACAGCGGCATACTTGTTAAGTGATTTTTCAAGTGGTGTAACGGGTGAAAATATCCATGTAGATAGTGGTTACCATATCGTTAAATAAAGAAACACAAAATACGCATGACCATCGTTACAATTCAACGATGGTCATGCGTATTTTTATATAAATGAGACCGAGACATAGATTGTTGTCTCGGTCTCAAACTTTATTTTCAAAAAAGGAAGATGAGGTCATTTTATATAACCATGAGTTCATCTTCCCACTTATTTTTGAATGATTATTCTTTTACATCACTATTCGCTTTTTCCATAATCTTTTCTCGATAATGGAATACATTACGAACAATTGTTTTAATGACTGCATATAATGGAACGGCAACTAGGATGAGTACGAAACCACCTAAATTACCAGCAGCAAGAATAACAACAATAATCGTTAGTGGGTGAATATTTAATGATTTACCCATAACGTTTGGTGTGATGACATTACCTTCTAATTGTTGAGCAATTAGTGTAATGATACATACCCAAATGAAAATTGTAGGACTTTGGATAATACCAATAATACCTGCTGGTGCAAATGCCATCCAAGGACCTAAGAACGGTATCATATTGGCAACACATGCAAACATAACAAGTAATAATGTGTAATTTAAACCTACAATAGAATAGCCTATATATAAAATGATACCTAAGATAATACTTACTGTCACTTGACCTTGAATATAAGATTTTAAAGTATCATTTAAATCTTTTAATAAATCAACAATAAATACTTTTCTTTCGCCTTTAAATAATTTAGCGATAAATGGAATAAAACGTTCGTGATCTTTTAACATATAGATTAAGAAGAATGGCACCATGATGAGTAAGAATAAAGTTGAAATAAATGAAGTCAAGTAACTTAATGAGTTAGATAAAACATTTGCAGTACTATCACTCATAGATTGAACCATTTTATTAATTCTATCTGTGACATCATTAGGTAGTCTTTCCATTTGGTCTAATGAAAAGTTAATGATGTGTTGAACTTCGTGCTGTAATGCTGGAATTTGATTAATTAAATTTTCAATTTGCTCGGCAATCAGTGGTCCAATATAACCAATGACAACACCAATGATGATAATTAAGCCAATGAAAATTAAAGTGATACTTCCCCAACGAGGGATTTTATTTTTTTCAAGTATTTTTTGAAAAGGTAAGCAAATATAGAATAAGAAGCCACTTAATAATAGTGGTAACAACACCGATTGTAAAATAATAATAAATGGCGTGAACACACTATGGACTTCCATTACTAATTTGATTAGTAAAAACAGGATTAATAGTGCAATACCTGTTCTAAACCAAACCTTATTTAGCATAGAACGGTTCCTCCTAAAATTCATTATTTAAGTACAATTCAGTATATCTTAAATGAAGACATAACAAAAGATGAAATTAAAATTATTGAAGCCAATAGAGTATATTGTGACAAATAAAGAAATCTAAAAACGATATACGCATGACGTCATATTAAATAGTGTGAAATTATTTTCCTTTGATATAAAGTCATTGTAAATATTTTATATTAATTATAACTTGAAATATATAAATTGTGAAAATGATTACTTATGAAATACGTTGCACGGAATATTTTATAAGTGTATAATGATAAAAAATATATCATTTTACATAATGGTACTACAAGGGGGATACATTATGTTAGAGGGGTTACTTACTTGGTTTTATGATATTGTTTGGAGCAAACCGTTAGTTTATGGGTTACTGATTACAGGTGTACTTTTTTCATTAATGATGCGCTTTTTCCAAGTTAGGCATTTTAAAGAGATGATCAGATTAATGTTTCAAGGGGAAAAATCACCCACGGGGATATCGAGTTTCCAAGCCATTGCACTGTCACTCGCTGGCCGTGTCGGTACTGGTAACATAGTGGGTGTATCAACTGCAATCTTTATTGGTGGACCAGGTGCTGTATTTTGGATGTGGGCAACGGCTTTCTTAGGGGCAAGTAGTGCATTTATAGAATCAACACTAGGTCAAATATATAAGCGAGAAGAAAAGGGACAATACCGTGGTGGACCAGCATTCTATATTGAATATGGGATTAAGGGCAAATTAGGAAAAGTCTATGGCTTAATTTTTGCTATTGTCACAGTCATTTCTGTAGGACTCCTATTACCAGGTGTTCAGTCTAATGCGATTGCCAGCTCTATGAAAAATGCATTTAGATTGGAACCATGGATTATTGCAATATTTTTAGCGGTGCTTTTAGCCTTAATTATTTTTGGAGGTATTAAATGGATAGCGAATGCAGCAACCGCTATTGTTCCATTTATGGCAATTGCATATATTATAATGGCTGTTATCATTATATTCTTGAATATTGAACAAGTTCCAGGATTGATTGCACTTATTTTCAAATCTGCTTTTGGTATGCAAGCGGCTTTTGGTGGTATCTTAGGTGCCATGATTGAAATCGGTGTTAAACGTGGATTGTATTCTAATGAGGCTGGACAAGGAACTGGACCACATGCAGCTTCAGCAGCAGAGGTGTCACACCCAGCTAAGCAAGGGTTAGTTCAAGCGTTTTCTGTCTATGTAGATACATTGTTTGTATGTTCGGCAACGGCTTTAATTATATTACTTTCAGGTACATATAATGTGACAGATGGAGGGACAACCTCAAGTGGTAAACCAAGTATGATTAAAGATAATGGCATTTTTGTAGAAATGTCAAATGGTGATAAAGATTATTCGGGTACAGCGATGTATGCACAAGCTGGTATTGATAAGGCCCTTCAAGGTGGTAGTTATCATTTTGATCCTGCATTTTCAGGCATTGGCTCATACTTTATTGCATTTGCGTTATTCTTCTTTGCATTTACAACGATATTAGCGTATTACTATATTGCAGAAACCAATATTACTTATTTGACTCGGAAGGGAACAGGAAGGACAACATTCTTCTGGATTAATGTCACGAGAGTCGTATTAATTGCTGCCACAGTATATGGTGCAGTGAAGACGGCGGATATCGCTTGGATGATGGGTGATTTGGGAGTTGGTATGATGGCTTGGTTGAATATCATAGCTATTTGGATATTGCACAAACCAGCTATTCAAGCATTGAAAGATTATGAATTACAGAAAAAACAACTAGGTTCTGGTAAAAAAGCAATTTACAAACCAGACCCCAAAAAAGTACCAAATGCCGTCTTTTGGCTAAAAGACTATCCACAACGGTTGGCCAAACAAAAAATAGATGAGTCATAGAGGTATTTACACCATAAATAATAAGATTTCAACATTTTAAAATAATGCGTCTCTTGGTACAATGTCATTAAGACTACGAGGGGGCGCATTATTTATGTATGATTTTAAACCAGGATGTATCACTAAAATTAATTTTCCTAGTAAAATATTAGATAGAGATGTCACACTATCTATTTATTTACCAAAAGATTTTACCGAATTATTTAAATATAAAATCATATTTTGTTTTGATGGTGCTGATTTTTTCAGTTTTGGTAGAATTCATCGAACTTATGAGCAGTTACGAGAGGCCAATGAGGTAGAAAGAGCTATATTTGTTGGATTTCACTATGAAGATGTTGATAAACGGCGCGCAGAATTTCATCCACAGGGTGCACGTACACATTTAACTGTAAAAGCAATGGCCAATGAAATATTGCCATATATTGATCAAACATTTCCTACATTTAAAGTAGGTAACGCACGCATTTTATTAGGTGATAGTTTAGCGGGTAGTGCTGCGTTAATTACGGCGTTATCTTATCCGCGTATCTTCAGTCAAGTTGGTTTATTAAGTCCACAACATGATGAAGCGATTGAAATGTTAATTGAACGTTGTCAGTTTAAAGAACAATTATCCATTTGGCATGCTGTAGGATTAGAGGAAGAAGACTTTAAATTGCCAACAACAGGCAAATCTGCAGACTTTTTAACACCTAATCGAAAATTAAATCAAGTCATTGAAAAAAATGATTTCACATACCATTATTTAGAATTTGAAGGTGGCCATATGTGGAAGTCATGGAAACCATTATTAGGAGATCTGTTAAAATATTTTTTATCAGATAATATTTCTTTTTAATAATCTGAACTAAGATGACTTTAGAGTAACGAATTTTTCAGAAATTTGCTATAATGAAAATATGTTAAACAAAGGAGGAATTTAAATGATTTTAGGATTAGCATTAATTCCGTCAAAAGCATTTCAAGATGAAGTGAACGCATATCGTAAGCGTTATGATGCACATTATGCGACAATTATGCCGCACATTACGATTAAGGGGCAATTTAAAATAAACGATGGTGATTTAGAATCTGTTAAAGAGACAATTAAATCTAAAATCGAAGGCATTCCAACGATTGATATACATGCGACAAAAGCATCAAATTTTGCGCCAATCACTAATGTTATTTATTTTAAAGTTGAAAAAACTGAAACTTTAGAAAGACTATTTAATCAATTTAACAATGGTGATTTTTATGGTGTAGCAGATCATACATTCGTGCCTCACTTTACTATTGCTCAAGGCTTGACTAGTCAAGAATTTGAAGATATTTATGGTCAATTAAAGTTAGCGGGAATTGATTACAAAGAAACAATTGAGCAACTTTCTCTAGTTTATTATGATGAAAAAGAAGAAAAATGGAAAGTACTTGAGAACTATAACTTAGCTTAAGATTAAACTATAAAATATGAGTCATAACATACGATAAAAACTTGGAATGAATAAAAGCGCCACTCGCAATACTAGAAATAAATTTTCTAATATGCGAGTGGCGCTTTTTTATATTATTTAGTTAAGAAGTTTTAGTTTTATTGTTCACTTTTACAAAATAAATACCATAAAAGATGGCTAAGAATAAGAATACAAGTGCTGAGAAATAAAAAGTATTGTTAACTGATTTGGTGAATTCAGTAATGAGTCCACCTACAAGGGGACCGATCATTGAACCGAAACCTTGTACACTATTGAATACCCCCCAAGTTTCTTCTTGTTCATCTGAATGGATATGACTTGCCATAAACGTATTCCACGCTGGCAGTAAAATACCGTACATAAGACCTATAAATACTGCTAGCACCCAAACGATTGTAATATTTGTAATAAGTGAAAGTGCAAATATCATCAGCGTGTATAAGACAAAGCCACCAAAAATAACCCAGTACATAAATAAGGTGCCATGTTTATCTATTATTTTAGATAAGAAGAGCATTGAAATAGCACAACCGATCCCGCCGAACACAATTGCCATAGTATATTCTAATGTGGAGACACCAACAACTTTAGTAGCGTATGTAGGTAATATGGGTACCAATGCAGTGATTGAAGCACCTTGTAATAATATACCAGGGAATAATATCATGTGACGTTTAGTCACATCGACTATTTGCCCTAATTGTTGTTTGACTGGGCGTGTATTGTAATTCGTCAATCTTACTTTCACGAAGTAGTATAATATCCAAGCGATTAATACAACGAGTGACATTAAAAATGCAAATTGAGTTGGATGGAATTTAAAAATGACATTCATACCAACCATACCGACTAGCAGGCCTAACAGCCAAGAGAAATATACATATCCCATTTGCTTACCACGATTATTCTCATCTACACTTGCTAACATAATCACCCAAATTGGACTCACAGCGATACCAAGTAAAATGGCACTGGCTATTAAAACAAAGGGCGATGTAGGGAACCAAATGACTAAAAATAAACTTGCAAAGGCAAGTAAGAAACCTAGTGTTAGCACTAATTTAGTACCTAAACGCTTAAGTAAAAAGCCAATCACAAAATTGGTAGTTGCATCAGCAATAAAATGTATAGAAATAGCGATAGATGTAATACCTACCGCGATAGATGTTGCTGTTGGAAGTAGCGCTAAATAACTGAGTATGTACATACCGCGAGCGAATTCCATCAAGAATAAGATGATGAGCATGATTATGAAATTTTTATTTGAGTTGTAATTATTTAACGAAGAGCTTTGCATATAAAGGAACCTTTCCATATACTTCTTCATAATGAGATGAATGATTAAGTAAGTTTAATAAATCTTTACATAATTTATAAGTTGAATATGGAATTCTTGACGCGTCCATAGATTCTGACATCGAAGCTAATTTGGTCGGTGCATTCGTTAGAGCAGCGACTTGCTCAATAGCAGCTTCAGGTGTATTAGCAATACGACCATAGCCTTTTTCTTCAAAGTAAACTGCATTCTCAAGTTCTTGACCTGGCGCAGGATCTAAGAAAATCATAGGGATTTGTCGCGTTAATGCTTCTGAGATCGTGATGCCACCTGGTTTAGTAATCATCAACTGACTCGAAGCCATCCATTCATTCATATGTTTGGTATAACCTAAAATCAAGACGTTGTTAAAATCTTTAAATTGCGATGTTAATGAACGTTTTAAATCTTTATTTTTACCACATATCATGACAACTTGTGCATGCGGACTGCGATTTAAAATTTCTTGAATCATTTGACCAAAACCTTTAGAAACACCAAAAGCACCCGCAGACATTAGAATTGTCGGTTTGTCAGGGTCTAAGTGATTTTGACTTAGCCATGCTGTTTTATCAATGTCTGTTTCGAATTTATCAGATATAGGAATACCTGTAACCTTCAATTTATCTTTAGGAATGCCAATACTTGCAAACTCATCTTTCAGTTCCTCTGTAGCAAGATAGTATCGTTGAGAGAAAGGTGTAATCCAATTCTTTTGCATACGATAGTCAGTCATGACAGTAGCGATTGGTATATTCATATCAAATTGCTCAGTTAATACAGACATGACTGGTGTAGGGAATGTGAGTAAGATAAGGTCTGGCTTTTCTTTCAAAAGTAAATTCATTAATTTATTTAATCCGTAATATTTATAGAAACATTTATCTAATTGATCTGGTTGGCTATAATAAAAAGCTTTATACATATTTCTAAAGTATTTAAAGCTGTTAATGTACCATTTTTTACAAATAGAAGTGAGGATAGGGTGTGCTTCTAAAAATAAATCGTGTTCGATAACTGTTAAATTGTCTAGATTCATTTCTTTGAATTGGTTCACTACACTCTGAGTAACTTGTAAATGCCCATTACCAAAAGATCCAGTAATTATCAGTATTTTTTTATTTTGAGTAACCATTAAAAGCCACCCTCCAATAGATTATATTTAGCTCATGTTAAGTTTAACGTATTTTTTTAACGTGTGAAAGAAAAAACAGAATTAATAATGATTATATCATTTTACAATCAGATAAGAAATGCTACATACTGTATTGGAAATTAATACATATTAAAATAAGATTGTTGTATATCTATACCATACCACTATTAATCTAGAAGTAAGCTTGCAAAATGGTAATTTAAGCAAATATATAGAAAATATTAACAATTATATAACATGGGGTTAATATTTAACAGATTTTAAATGTATAAAATAGCTATATACAATAGGAAGAAATTATTAGCATCTCATCTTTAGATTCTATAAAATAAGTTGAAAATGTGTATAATAGAACTATTGGAAATAAAGGAGCGATAAATGTTGGATGCAAATGTGTTGTTTGAAAAAATAAGAGTGAAACAAGTTATCGGCACACTAGAAAAAAATATAACAGATATAACGACCGATTCTCGTACGGCACAACATGGCAGTGTGTTTGTTGCCTCAAAAGGTTATACAGTGGATAGTCATAAATTCTGCCAAGATGTCGTTAATCAAGGATGCCAAGTGATTATCGTTAGCCATCAGCAAGAAATAACAGGCGATGTAACTCAAGTTATCGTACCTGATACTTTGCGTGTGGCTAGTTTATTGGCAAATACATTGTACAATTACCCTAGTAAACAATTGATAACTTATGGTGTAACTGGAACAAATGGTAAAACGTCAATTGCAACAATGATACACCACATATATAGAAAGTTAGGTAAAGGAAGTGCTTATTTAGGTACGAACGGCTTTCAAATTAATGAGGATAAATCAAAAGGTGCTAATACGACGCCTGAAACAGTCTCACTGACTAAAAAAATAAATGAAGCAGTAGAAAAAAATGCAGAAGCTATGACTTTGGAAGTGTCAAGTCATGGATTATCATTAGGTAGATTACGAGGCGTTGATTTTGACGTAGCAATCTTTTCAAACTTAACACAAGATCATTTGGACTTTCATGGTACTATGGAAGCCTATGGACATGCCAAATCATTATTATTTAGTCAATTAGGAGAAGACTTATCACAAGAAAAGTTTGTAGTATTGAATAAGGATGACGCTTTTTCAGAATATCTTGCCTCTGTTACACCATTTGAAGTATTTACATATGGAGTGACAAATGACGCACAATTTACAGCACATCATATCAATGAATCATTACAAGGTGTGCAGTTTACCTTTAAAACCCCTGAAGGTGAGTTTCAAGTGAAATCACCTTACGTTGGTTTATTCAATGTCTCTAATATTATGGCAGCAATGATTGCTGTGTGGAGTAAAGGTATTGCGTTAAATGATATCGTTGATGCGGTAGAAAATCTAGAACCAGTTGAAGGACGATTGGAAGTACTTGATCCGTCATTACCTATAGATTTGATTATAGATTATGCACACACGGCTGATGGTATGGATAAACTGATAGATGCGGTTAAACCATTTGCTAAACAAAAATTGATATTCTTATGTGGTATGGCTGGAGAACGAGATTTAACGAAGACGCCAGAAATGGGCCGGGTCGCTTGTCGTGCAGACTATGTTATTTTTACACCTGATAATCCAGCTAATGATGCCCCTAAGACACTAACTCAAGAATTAGCAAAAGGTGCTACACATGATAATTATATTGAATTTGAAGACAGAGCTGAAGGTATTCGTCATGCAATCAATATAGCGGAACCAGGAGATACTGTCGTTTTAGCTTCTAAAGGGCGTGAGCCTTATCAAATTATGCCTGGACATGTCAAAGTGCCACATCGCGATGATTTAATTGGTCTTGAAGCGGCTTATGATAAATTCGGTGGTGGTCCACTTGAAGATTAAAAATTTACATTTTAATGAAATAGCTGGTCATGTGTATATTTATGAAAACAAAGTGAATCAATGTATGTTAATCGCAATTCCTGATATGCATTGGTCATTAGAAATCGATTCATCTTTAAATGAAGATGATATGAACGAGGAACTTGTGATACACTTGTTTACGTTACTTGATGAGTCAACAGCTTCACAAATTGCTGATGACATCGTTAAATGGATATTTGAAAGTTAAAGGAGAGTATAAATGAGTATAAAGGAAGAAGTAGAATCAAGAAAAACCTTTGCGATTATATCTCACCCAGATGCTGGTAAGACTACATTAACAGAAAAGTTATTACTATTCGGTGGTGCGATAAGAGAAGCAGGTACGGTTAAAGGTAAAAAAAGTGGCAAATTTGCGACGAGTGACTGGATGAAAGTTGAGCAGGAGAGAGGGATTTCTGTTACAAGTTCAGTGATGCAATTTGATTATGACCACTATAAAATCAACATTTTAGATACGCCAGGACATGAAGACTTCTCAGAGGACACATATAGAACACTGATGGCAGTTGATAGTGCTGTAATGGTGATTGACTGTGCTAAAGGTATCGAACCTCAAACATTGAAACTATTCAAAGTATGTAAAATGAGAGGTATACCTATTTTCACATTTATTAACAAATTAGATAGAGTCGGTAAAGAACCTTTTGAATTATTAGATGAAATAGAATCTACATTAGAAATCGAAACATACCCAATGAATTGGCCAGTAGGTATGGGGCAAAATTTCTTTGGTATTATCGATCGTGAATCTCACACAATAGAGCCTTTTAGAGATGAAGAAAATGTACTGCATTTAAATGATGATTATGAGTTGGAAGAAGACCATGCAATGAAAAACGATAGTGCATTTACTCAAGCAATCGAAGAGTTAATGCTTGTCGAAGAAGCGGGCGAAACGTTTGATAATGAAGCATTATTAAGCGGTGACTTGACACCTGTATTTTTCGGGTCTGCACTAGCGAATTTTGGTGTTCAAAATTTCTTGAATGCTTATGTTGATCATGCGCCAATGCCGAATGCTCGTCAAACTAATGAAGATATAGAAGTTAGTCCATTTGATCTTGATTTTTCAGGATTTATCTTTAAAATTCAAGCTAATATGGATCCTAAACATAGAGATAGAATTGCATTTATGCGAGTTGTAAGTGGTGCTTTTGAACGTGGTATGGATGTAACCCTTCAACGTACACATAAAAAACAAAAGATAACACGTTCAACTTCGTTTATGGCAGATGATAAAGAAACCGTTAATCATGCTGTTGCGGGCGATATTATTGGACTTTATGACACAGGGAATTACCAAATTGGTGATACGCTCGTAGGTGGTAATCAGAAATTCAGTTTCCAAGAACTACCGCAATTTACACCGGAATTGTTTATGAAAGTTTCTGCAAAAAATGTTATGAAGCAAAAACATTTTCATAAAGGTATTGAACAGCTTGTTCAAGAAGGTGCTATTCAATATTATAAAGCATTGCATACAAATCAAATTATCATTGGTGCAGTTGGACAATTACAATTTGAAGTATTCGAACATCGTTTGAAAAATGAATATAATGTTGACGTAGTGATGGAACCGGTTGGTCAGAAAATTGCACGTTGGATTGAAAACGAAGAAGACATAAAAGATAAAATGAGTACATCACGTTCAATCTTAGTAAAAGATATATACGATAACTATGTATTCTTGTTTGAAAATGAATTTGCTACAAGATGGTTTGAAGAGAAGTTCCCAGAAATTAAATTATATGGATTGTTATAAATTTTATTTTTGTGTATAATAACTATATTAATAGAATACCTATGACTCAGTTGTCAGAGGGGAGTAACTTAACTTTAGTTGAAAATATATGAGTTTCGCATACAATCGTTTATATATGGTAAGTAATGCAACTTATTTATCTTTTAACTTAGTCATTTTATCGTCATTACGAAGTATCAAACTTCCGGTAAAGTGGGCAGAATAAAACTGTCGAGTGAGACCTTTGCTAATAGTGAATATGGATTGCCAGTTGGTTCTTAACATCATTATAGATGATGAAGACAAGTGCAAGTTACGTAAACACTAGCTTAGCTTAGGTCTCTATTTTTATGCTTAAAAAATTAAAGGAGTTGTCCTATATGGATCCAAGTTTGATTTTACCTTATCTATGGGTACTATTAGTGCTCGTATTTTTAGAAGGTTTACTCGCTGCAGATAATGCAGTTGTAATGGCTGTTATGGTGAAACATTTACCACCAGAGCAACGTAAAAAAGCACTGTTTTATGGTTTGATTGGTGCATTTGTATTTCGTTTTATTTCTTTATTCTTAATCAGTATCATAGCGCATTTCTGGTGGATACAAGCACTAGGTGCGATATATCTACTTTATATGTCAATACGGAACTTGATAACCTTCTTTAAAGAGAAAGATCAGCAAGAGCATGATGGTACCGACGATCATCATTTTGATGATGATGGAGAAGAAATTCATGCCAGTGCTAAATCATTCTGGGGTACAGTATTGAAAGTTGAATTTGCAGATATTGCTTTTGCAATAGACTCAATGCTTGCAGCACTTGCAATAGCAGTTACGTTACCAGCGGTTGGTATACACTTTGGTGGTATGGACTTAGGTCAATTTGCTGTGATGTTCTTAGGTGGTATGATAGGTGTTATCATTATGCGTTTTGCAGCAACATGGTTTGTCAACTTATTAAACAAATATCCAGGTTTAGAAGGCGCGGCATTTGCCATTGTTGGTTGGGTTGGTATTAAACTTGTTGTTATGGTGTTAGCGCACCCAGACATTTTAATTTTACCTGAACACTTCCCACACAGTATTTTATGGCAATCTATCTTCTGGACAGTTATGATATTATTAGTTCTAATTGGTTGGTTGACGTCAGTTCGTCAAAATAAAAAAGAAGAGAAAAAATAATCATTTATTATTAGACTGGAAAGCCATTGTGCTTTTCAGTTTTTTGTTTGCAGAAAATAGTTTATTTTAAATAATGATTGTTTAAGTAAATTTAAAAATATCTGCTTAAATTATTTAAAGAGAAAATGAGATAAAGTTAGAAATTTGTATAAAAAGAGCTTATAATCAAAGCTAAGGTATAAATGATAAAATATTTGAAAATATAATAGCTAAATAGTAAATTTGGCGATTTCTGCAATACATTTACACACTCAATCAAAATAGAATTCAGTATGAATATTTGTGTGTACTAGTAAAATAAATCGGAAAAATCCTTAATGATATGTCATAATGGATAGTATAGAAAAGATGTAGTTTAGGGGGGCGTTTTTGTGGCGAATGATAAAAAACATGTGATCCCAAGAGAGAAATATGGTCGTAAAAGACGAGAATATTTTCACAATGAAGAACGGGAACAACGTGTCCAAATGGAACGTAAAGCTAGAAAACAACGGGCTGAAAAAGCGGAAAAATTAGCAAAGAATAACGAAGAACGTGTTAAAGAAAATTTAAGAAAAGCACGCATAGAAAAACTAACACAAGAAGAAATTCAGCAGCAACAAGCAATGGCTACGAAACGAAATAGCAGTAATTCAGAAAGTGAATTTGAACCATCTGAAGATAACGCTCTGAATCATGTATCTAAGCAACAACCAGAAGAAGTTTCGCCTACATCGGATATAGCCAAAGATGATGTTGAAGTGGCATCAACGACAAATGAAACAAATGGTTATTTAAAAACCAACGAAATATCAAATGATTCAGATATAGATGTAAATGCGTCTACTAACAAAGACCGTTTACATGATGATTATTTTTATTCTGAAGAAGCGCAACAGTCAAGGGTTAATCAGTATATTGAAGAAGATAACTCAGATAAGGTTCATAACAATATTGCCAGAAATCATAAGTCTGGACAGACAGATGATAAATCTGACCAACACAGACATAGTGACCAACCAACTTTAATAGATAAAGTTAAGTATTTCTTCAAAGAACACTGGGCGAAAGTACTAATTGTATTGGCAGTTATTTTGTTAATTGTCTTAATTAATGCCATCTTTAATAATGTAGATCATAATGGAAACACGAAGGATAATATATTCCAAAGCAGCGATAATGCTAATAAAGAAAAAACATATACAGATACAATGAAAAGTGCGAATAGTGCCATTCATTCCATCGTAACAGTCGAAAATGATACAAGTAATAATAGTTCATCTGCGGAGAAAGAGACACAAGAAGCAGGAAAAGAAAATGAATTAGGATCAGGTGTCGTCTACAAAAAAGTGGGCGACTCTATTTTTATCATGACGAATGCGCATGTTGTAGGTGATAAAAAGGAACAAAAAATTACATACGGTAATAATGATACATCTATTGGTAAGGTCATTGGAACAGACAAATTTTCTGATATTGCAGTAGTTAAAACCAAAATAAAATCAGGTAGTGATGTTAAATCAATTAAAATGGGTGATTCCAGTACATTAGTCCTCGGTGAGCCTATTATTGTCGTAGGGAACCCACTAGGTGTTGACTTTAAAGGTAGTGTTTCAGAAGGTATCGTGTCTGGATTAAATCGTCATGTGCCAGTTGATATCGATAAGGATAATCAATATGATGTGCTCATGAGCGCTTTTCAAATGGATGCACCTGTTAATCCTGGTAATTCAGGTGGTGGTGTTATTGATAAAAATGGTAAATTGATTGGTATAGCTTCTTTAAAAATTGATATGGATCATGTTGAAGGAATTGCATTTGCAATCCCAGTCAATGACGCTGAATCTATTGCCAAACAACTTGAAGCAAAAGGTGAAGTTAAATATCCTAATACTGGCATAAAAATCGCGAATGTTAAAGATATGGATGAAGCTACGCATCAATCCCTTAACTTACCTGAAGAGGTTAATAAAGGTGTTGTCATTGGAGATGTAAAAGACAATAGTTTAGGTGAAAAATCTGGGTTGCAAAAAAATGATGTAATAGTAGAATTAGATGGTAAAGAAGTTGAAGATAATCTAAGATATAGACAGATTATTTTTAGTCATAAAGATGATTTAGATACATTGCCAGCAAAAATATATAGAGATGGTAAAGAGCAAGATATCAAGATTAAATTGAAGTAGCGTTGAGGTGAGTACGCGTTGTCCATTTTCAATCAATTATTTAAAAAATCAAGTCCTCAACAAGGTATTGTGATGTATTATATAGTTGCGATTATCGTGGCATTCTTACTGTTGAACTTACCTTATGTTCATAAAGCAGGTGTCTCTGTAGACCCAATCGATTCATTGTTTGTTGCTGTTTCAGGTGTGAGTGTTACAGGGTTATCACCAGTTAATATTGTAGAAACATATACGACGTTTGGACAAATTATCATCATGATCATCCTAAACATTGGCGGTATTGGTGTAATGGCAATTGGAACAATGTTGTGGGTAGTACTTGGTAAACATATTGGTATGCGTGAAAGACAGTTAATTATGTTGGATAATAATAAAGATACAATGAGTGGTACAGTTAAATTAATTCTCGATATCGTGCGTACCATTTTAATAATCGAGGTGGTTGGTGCAGCATTATTAACGTTCTATTTTTATCGAGATAACCCTGATTTGCAGTATGCTATCATGCAAGGGTTCTTTGTTGCAGTATCGGCAACGACGAATGGTGGTTTAGATATTACCGGTCAATCCTTGATTCCATATGCTAATGATTATTTTGTGCAAACCATTGTAATGTTTTTAATTATATTAGGTTCGATTGGCTTTCCTGTGTTAATTGAAGTGAAGGCATATATTAAAAATAGAATCCCTAATTTTAGATTTTCATTATTTGCTAAAATAACAACAGTAACGTATTTAGTACTATTTGTATTTGGTGTCATTATCATTTTACTATTTGAATATAACCATGCATTCCAAAATATGTCTTGGCACAAATCGTTATTCTATGCTTTGTTCCAATCTGCAACGACGAGAAGTGCTGGATTACAGACAATTGATGTAAGTCATTTTGGTGAAGGTACGAACGTGATTATGAGCATCTTGATGTTTATTGGGTCATCACCAAGCTCGGTCGGTGGTGGTATTAGAACAACAACATTTGCAATTTTAATCTTATTTTTATTGAACTTTAATAATAATAGCGAGAAATTGTCAATTAAAGCATTTAATCGTGAGATACATACAACAGATGTTCAACGATCATTTGCAGTGTTCACAATGGCAGGTATTTTAACTTTTGCAGCGACGATTTTTATATTAGTTGTTGAGAATGGTAAAATTTCATTTCTTCAAGGCTTTTTTGAGGTGATGTCTGCGTTCGGAACGTGTGGGTTATCATTAGGTGTCACTGGCGATTTTAATGATATGTCGAAAGTTACACTTATGATATTAATGTTTATCGGACGTGTAGGTTTAATTAGCTTTATTATAATGATTGGTGGACGTAGAGAACCAGATAAATTCCATTATCCAAAAGAACGTGTGCAAATTGGATAATGTGATGAGCATAGAATCCTAAAAAAACACTTAGTTGAACGACAAATTCAATTAAGTGTTTTTTAATTATCTATTTTTAATATAGTTATAAATAATGAAGATAAGATATTAGTATCGACGTAATTTAAAAACATGTTAAACTGTGATTAACGAGGAGAGAGGCATATGAAAAAAAGTGAAAAGATTGCAATTGATGTTATTGCTACTTCAGATATGCATAGTTATTTTCTAAATGGAGATAATGGTTCTAATATCTATCGAGCTGGTACGTATGTTAAATCGAAAAGAGAAGAAAATGAACATGTCATTTTACTAGATAGTGGCGGGAGTTTAGCGGGTTCTCTGGCTGCGTTTTACTACGCTGTGGTAGCGCCATATAAACGCCATCCAATGATAAAATTAATGAACGCCATGCAATATGATGCAAGTGGCATTAGTCCTAATGAATTCAAATTTGGATTATCCTTCTTTTCTAGAGCAGTTTCATTATCGAGATTTCCATGGCTTTCTGCCAATATTGAATATAAGAAAACACGTGAGCCTTATTTTTCAACGCCTTATACAATTAAAGAAATAGAAGGTGTTAAAATTGCAATCGTTGGATTAACTTCGGACGGTTTAATGGAGAGAGAGCATTTTGAAATGGAGAATGATGTACAAATTGAAAAAACCTTGCTGTCTTCTAAGCGATGGATTCGATTTATTCACGAAACAGAGATGCCAGAATTTCTAATTGTCATTTATCATGGGGGATTAGATCAGCTTAATAAGTCATCAAATGAACGTGAGCAAAATGTGAATGAAGCAGAAAAACTAATGCAAACCTTAGGTGTCATCGATTTGCTTATTACTGGTCATCAGCATCAAACATTTATTGGAAAAGATGAAAAAACTTTATATGTTCAAGCTGGCCAAAATGCAGAACAGTTAATCCACGTGAAAATCAATTTTAAAAAGCGAACGAATTCATTCGAATTAGAAAATGTAGAATCAAAAATCGTTGATTTAAATGAATATAAAGAAGATGAAGCGTTATTAGATTTAACTTATTATGATCGAAAAACAGTTGAACATTGGGGAAAAGAAATTTTAACAAATAAAGATATAGATGCACATATTGATGGGTTAGATGACGTGATTACCAAACCCCATGCATTTACCCAACTATTACATGATAGTATACGTCGCAAATTTGATTATGATATTTCCTGTGTCCATTTGCCTACAAGCGGCGAAACTGGATTATCTGGACAAATTACTAATGAGGCATTATATAATGCATATCCTCATCCAGATGTACCAATTGATTTAACTTTGAAAGGTCAACAAATAAAAGAAATTTTAGAATATTGTTATGCACATATTGAATTTAGTGGAGGTTCGTTAAGCTTAACTATTGTGGATGAAACACTCTGTACATTTTGGCAAGGTGTGGACTATACAATTGATATGAATGCATTGCCATTTGAAAGAGTTCAATTAAATAATATAACATTAGATCATATGTATCGCGTAAGTATGACAGATTATTGCTACAGAAATTATAAACAATATTTAGAGCAAGCAGTTATTCATGAAACAGGTGAAATTACGATGGTTGAATTGATTTCACGAAATTTGAAAGATGACCAATATAAAATAAAACAAAAACAGACATTTGAAGTTTTAATATAAGCAGGTCTAGTATATAAGTAACTTTGACTAAAAATAAACGTCAATTTCTATTGAGATAATATAGAAATTGACGTTTTCTTTACTTTTTGCAAAATTATACGAAAGTATCTTTATTTAGAATATTAAATTAAAGATTATATGATGTTGTAACATCCTGACTCTCGGGCGCATTGTATAAATATCGTTTTGTATCGCTAACTTTCAATAGCTTGAATGAATCTCCAAAAGTGCAAAATGTTAATAACGAAAGGGGAGTGGGACAGAAATCAAATTTTTAAATAGAGATTTCGTAGTCCCACGTATGCAATCAAGGCAAGGATGACTAGGATTGAAATGTTTATCTGAGCTAAAGCCCATGCATAAGTCTCCTAGAATTTTATGCAGAATACATAAGCTTTGGCTTATGCATAAGAACTACTGATTTTCATAAATTGAAAAAGTAGTTCTTTAAATCAGTGAGACTTTACATTTTCAATTCAGTCATCTGCTGCCTAAATGAAAAAGAGTCTGAGACAACTATTTATGTCTCAGACTCCTTTTCATTTGAGAAGGGTATTGAAGTCCCAACGTTTATTAATAATCGTATAGGTTTATACGTTGAATATTAATAAGATAACAACTGCTACAATTTGAGCTACAACAGTTGTTGCTATTCTACGTGTATAGAAATAACTTAATGAAAGTGCCATTTGTACAATAAATACAAAGAAAACAATCCATAAGTTGTCAAGATAGTAAAATAATGAAGCAGAACATAATGCTGTAATTATAATACTTAACCAACTTGGGATATTTAATTTTATTAATTCTTTTTGTAAAACAGTTCTCATGTAAAGCTCATGACAAGGTATAACAAAGACTAATGTTACTAACATTTGCCATTTATAATAGACACCCGTACGTGTGAGTTCTTTGATTAATTCAGCATATTTTATATCAGAAGCAATTGCTGCGATAATAAGTTGAATAATAATCAATACAATACCAGTAATAATGCCCACACCTAGTGATGTGAGTAAACGTTTAGATTCAATATCTCTCTGATAAAAGATATAACTGATACCAGCAATTAGCATAATGCCCGTATAAAGATACCAATATTCTTGTTTCTCGCCCCACATTACCAAAAGAATAATGTGGAATACTATGAAACTTACGACAAACCAAATTAGTGCCTTAGAAATTCTATTCATTTTAACTATCCTTCTTGTTCGACGATTGTGTATCGTTTGTGATTAATGACAGTTTTTTCTGGCAAGTCTAGTTCTTCGAAGTTCTCCATAATTGTTAAATCAACAATTACTGAGTTGTCATTAATTTTTTCAACTCGACCTTTTAAGCCGTCATAAAATTCTACGATATTTCCCACTTCTGCAACAGTCATTTTTAGTCCTCCCTAGAAATGCTAACTAGATAGTATTATACAAAAAATCGGCAGACAAATAAACAAAAAACCATTAAATTGCATGATGTAAAACAATTTTCAATTTTTAGCAAAATATCAAAGTGAATGATTGGCAATTTTTGTGAAAATATAGCATAAATAGGGTAAGGGCATATATTTATGGAAAAGGAGTGCAGTAGATGAAGTTTATTAGTAACAACGACATTACAGATCCAACATTAAATTTGGCAATGGAAGAATATGTTTTAAAAAATATGCCAAAAGATGATAGTTATTTTTTGTTTTATGTAAATAGACCTTCGATTATTATTGGGAAAAATCAAAATACAATTGAAGAAGTGAATCAACCATATATAGACGAACACGGCATTGATGTCGTTAGACGTATATCTGGTGGAGGAGCAGTATACCATGACACAGGCAATTTAAACTTTAGTTTTGTAACTGATGATGATGGTAACAGTTTCCATAATTTCAAAAAATTCACAGAGCCGATTGTTGAGGCATTACAATCATTAGGCGTTGATGCTGACATGAGTGGTAGAAATGACATTCAAGTAGGTAGTGCAAAAATATCAGGTAATGCTATGGTCAAAGTAAAGGATCGTATGTTTAGTCATGGCACATTAATGCTAAATAGTGAATTGAATGAAGTCCAAAATGCATTGAAAGTTAATCCAGCAAAGATTAAATCGAAAGGTATCAAATCAGTAAGAAGCAGAGTAGCCAATATTTCTGAGTTTTTAGATGAACCTTTAGATATTGATCGATTTAAGGAAATAATTTTAAAAACAATTTTTGGAGAAGCTACGCAAGTAGAAGAATATATATTAACTGATGACGATTGGAAAAAAATTGAACAACTAAGTAATGAAAAATACCGTACATGGGAATGGAATTACGGTAGGAATCCAAAATATAATTTTGAAAGAGAAGAAAAATTTGAAAAAGGTTTCGTTCAAATAAAATTAGATGTAAAAAAAGGTCGGATTGAGCATGCAAAAATTTTCGGTGACTTTTTCGGTGAAGGGGACATAACTGAATTAGAAAATGCACTAGAGGGTACAATGCATGAATTCGATAGTATAGAAGAAGCACTTTCAAATTACGATATTTATCATTATTTTGGTGATATTGAACGCTACGAATTAATCAGATTAATGTCATAATAAATAACATATAAAAAGGTCTATTCTCTATCTTAATTTTAAGTAGGGAATAGACCTTATTTTAAGTAACAAAACAATAAATTAACCAACGAGAAATTCCTCCAAATTTTTGTATTCTTCAGTATAGCGTTTGAAATCATTCTCGTTTTTATTTTTTAAAGCATTATCAATGAGTTGTTCCAATTTTTGCTTACGGACGTTCCGCAATGATTCATCTATGATCAATTCAATGCCTAAATCATTAATCGTAGATACAAATGATTCTAGTGTATTGTACTTTACATGTGTATTATGTTTCATAATCAACACAGCCCCTCTATCTATATTTATATACAGTATACAAGGTTTTAATTTTTAAATCAATGAATATTCAGACTTTTCCGAAAAAATAAGTGTAAAATGCAACTTTACAAAAAATAAATTAATGCAAAAGTATAGATACTAAAAATTAATTGTAGAAAATTTATAAAAATTATTATTATATAAGTTGATTTTAAGATGTTTGTATTATATTATTTGATTGTCGCCATAATATATAAGGAGGTAAAAATATGATTCAACCCTATATCATTAAAAAAGGGGATATGGTTTTACAACCATGCAGTTTATCAACTGGTAAGTATGAAGGTAGTTATCTTTTAAAGTATAAGGATGACAGCAAAGTTCTAAAAGAACGTGTTCCAAAGATTATTGATCGATCGTGTAGATTTTATGGTAGTAGTTATAATTTTAAGAAAGAAGATACGATGAGAATTACTGGCATAAGCAGTAAACCCCCAATTTTATTTACTCCACTTTTTCCTACTTATTTTTTCCCAACGCACTCTGATAGAAAAGAAGAAAATACTTGGATTAATATTCATTATGTTCACCAAATCAAACCACTAAAAGAAAAGAAATGTAAAGTGACATTTGTAGATAATCAAACAATTGTAGCTAACATTTCAGCACATAGCATGCATCATCAATACCTAAATGGTATTTATTATTACTATATGATGGATAGGGCAGCAAGAGTTGCTACCTTTGATCCAGAATCTCCTATTGATTATACAAAACCTCAATTAAATATTTATGAAGCATTAGCAAAATATTCATTATTTGAAAATAAATCATAGTAAATTTGGCGACGTAAGCATGTAAAAATGATATATGTGGAATATTATATTAATTTAGTGTAAATATTCCGCATATTTTTTTACGTTTACTACTTGAAAATTTAACGAGAGTTGATATAATAATATTTGTGCTTGATTAGAGCAACCCATTATTCCACAGTAGCTCAGTGGTAGAGCTATCGGCTGTTAACCGATCGGTCGTAGGTTCGAGTCCTACCTGTGGAGCCATTGGAAACGTACTCAAGTTGGCTGAAGAGGCGCCCCTGCTAAGGGTGTAGGTCGCGAGAGCGGCGCGAGGGTTCGAATCCCTCCGTTTCCGTAATATAAAACTTTGTTTTAAACACCGTAATCCTTTTTGGGATTGCGGTGTTTTTTTGTGCGTTTAAAGTAAGTGAATTAAGTAGTGTTTGCAATTCTATAAAATAGCTCAAATCATATTTTTGTTAATCACAAAAAAATAATGTTATATTAATAATGAATTAATGTTGATTGTATAAAAAAATAATATAATTTTAAAAGGAGATTTTAAGATGGTCAAACCTTTATATGAAACAAAAGTGATTAGCAATGGTGGAAGAGATGGTAAAGTATTTAGTGAAGATAATACATTTTATCAGGATTTAGCAGTGCCGAAAGAGATGGGTGGTAATGGCGTAACAGAATCTAATCCCGAGCAGCTATTTGCAGCAGGTTACAGTGCATGTTTTAACAATGCACTTATGCATATTTTAAAAAGCGATAGTAAAGGCACGATTGAACCAGAAGTAAGTGTGACAGCTTATTTATTACCAGACAAGAATGACGGTGGTGTTAAATTAGCTGCAGAATTAGATGTAACGTTAACTGATATGACTCAGGAAGAAGCAGAAACTTATGTTGAAAAAGCGCATAACTATTGTCCATATTCTAAGGCTTTAAAAGAATCAATCGATATTGAAATTCAAGTCAGTGTCAACTAAATTAACGAAGATAGAAAAAGCTTATAACCCTTAAAGTACAAGGCGTTATAAGCTTTTTTGATTTATACAATTTGCGATTAGCTTTATTATTTATTTTTACTTATTAAATTTCTAATTGCTTTAACAATATAACCTACAGCTAAAGCTCTGAATACACGTTGAATAATATTTTTCATCCTAAGACCTCCCAAAATACAATTGAAATGTTTTAATTTGCGTTATTTTCTATTTACCCAATTTTAAGACAAAATATAGATGATTTTGCAAATTCATAAATTTTATAAGAGGTTAAAGTCTATTTCTCGAGGATAATCAATCCATCTTCATCAGCTTTGTTGAAAAATATTGTTAACAATCCACTAATAATCGCAATGATATAGGGGATACCAGTCCAAAAGAAAATAAGGTGAAGTATTCCTTGTAAAAGCTGATTTGAATAAAATTTGTGTATACCACACCAGCCTAAAATAAACGCAAGTACGACGTAAATGACTTTATTTACTTTCATTATTCCATATCCTTTCATAAATTATAGTTAATACGGTAATTATCTCTTATCTTTTACGATACAACAATTGATTTAAAAGAGAAAAATTAAATAGTATTAACTTCGAAATTTTAGATTTTATCATTTATAATTAAAATAAATAATTAATGAAGCTGAGGAGATTATATATGATTAGAAAAGCAAATCCAAACGATATTCAAAAAATTGCAGAATTGTGTTACATCATTTGGCAAGAACTAGAAGTTGATATGGTAAAAGGTATTGAAAAGGAACGTTTACTGAAAGTAATGGAGCAAAGTATGATTGAGGTACCTTACAGAGGTCATTATAGCAATACATGGATATATGAAATAGATGGAGAGGTAGCAGGGTGCTTAATTGCATATCCTGGCAATAAGGAATTAGAAATGGAACGTGCGTGGCTAGATATGACGTTAGACGATGATATTAGAGCATACGGATCGCCGATGCCGATGAAAGAAGCTAATGATGATGAATGGTATATAGAGACAGTCGCAACATTTCCACAATATCGTGGAAGAGGTGTTGCCACACAGTTAGTTAAACATGTGCTAAATGCATATAAAGATGGAAAATGGAGTTTAAATTGTGATGTAACTAATGAAGGCGCATTAAGTGTGTATAAAAAGTTGGGATTTGAAGCGAATAGTAAATTTGATCTATATGGTCATATACATTATCACATGGTTTATAAAGCGAATTAAAAAAGCCGAGACATGAATATATGTCTCGACTTAATTCAGCTTATTTACAGTGGTTAACAGGGAGGAAAATGTATACGTCCGAGTCATGGGAATGTGACACTAGCACGTTCTTAAATACCACCAAGTAATGCGCTAACATAAATACCTAATGCATATAGTAAACCAAAGAATGTATTGGTTTTACCTGTCGCTGCCATCGCTGGCATCATTGTTTGAGGTGTATCGTTTTTCTTGAATCTACGCACGGCTTTAATTGGCATTGGGAATGAAAGTAATGCTAATAAAAAGAAGATTGAACCACCAGGGATAAAGAAAGTGATATAAATAACAAGTACATAGGCAATAATATACATGAGGCCTAAGAAGCGTACTGAATTATTTTTGCCTAATAAGATTGGTAGTGTCTTTCGACCACTTTCTTTATCTTTAACACGATCTCGAATATTGTTGGCCATATTGATAAGACCAATAGTGATTACAATTGGAATGCTTATCCAAACAACAAAGCTTTGTAAATTGCCAGTTTGAATAAAGAATGCAATTAATATAATAATCATACCCATAAACACACCAGAAAACAGTTCGCCGAATGGTGTCCATGAGATTGGTAAAGGACCACCAGTATACAAATAACCAACTGCCATACAAACTAGACCAATTGGCAGTAACCAGAATGAGCTTTGTATTGCAATGAAAATACCTAATAACGCAGCTATAATATAGAATGCAATGGCTAAATTCATTACTAATTTGGGACTCATACCATTTCGAACAATGGCGCCTCCGATGCCAACTGAAGTATGGTCATCTAAGCCTTTTTTGAAATCATAGTATTCGTTAAACATGTTCGTTGCAGCTTGTATTAATAGACAGGCAATTAACATAGCTAATAAGAGACTTAGTTTTAAATGATCTTCACTCCCCAGTAAGAAGAGCTTAGCTGAAGCAGTACCAACGAGTACAGGTACGACAGCAGCAGTCAATGTATGTGGTCTCATTAACTGCCAGTACTTTTTGACAGTTGAATATTGTTGATATTGAGATGACATAATGATTTACCTCGAATTCTTTAAATTTATGATATTTTTTATCTAATATATTTTAATAGAATAAGGTGTAAAGGTCAAATTACGTAAAAATTTGTAGTAACGAAATAAGCTAGAAACCATACACACATTGTGAAAAGTGGTACAATATTATAATGAGTGTAAACTGATAAATGAAAGAAGTGAAATAGATGACATTAGACCTCAGGGAAAGTGAAATTGTCGAAGCGGTATACGAAAGTAATCATACTTGGGTTTCAGTAGAAGCAAAAATAGACTATGAATTAGATCCTACAGTATTATTCCATTTGACTGAAGAAAATGCTGGAGACCGTTTTTATTACAAGAAAAATGACAACAAAACTTCATTCTTTGGCTATCATGCTATTACTAGATTTAAAAATGATTTTGAAAATAAACAATCTATTTTTCGAGAATGGCAAAAATACAAAAGTGATATTGAATTAATACATCCGAGCTCCGATAAACATCATCTGAAGATTTGCGGAGGTTTCCAATTCTCAATGCATAAATCTGGTGATGAGTGGCGAGAATTTGGTATTAATCATTTTATACTACCAGAAGTATTAATAACTATGGAAAATGGTGTTTCTTATATTACTTATACTGTAAAAGCAGAACAATTTGAAATTGAACAATTTAAAGCGTTGATTGCACATTTAACTCAAAATACAATAGATTCTGAGTTTGAAATTGGTAATATTAAACGCATTGAAGATATATATAAAGATGAATGGCGTGATTTAGTTAAGGATACAATTGATGTATTAGATGAACATAAAAAAATTGTATTAGCGAGAAAACGTTTGGTTATGTTTGATAAAAATATCAATATACCGTATATCTTACAAAAAGCATCACAAGGTGAACATAATAGTTACTTATTTGTCTTAGAGTCACAGGATAGTATATTCTTCTCGCAAACACCGGAACAATTAATGGAAGTTAACAATGGTATATTATCTACCAAGGCTGTTGCTGGAACAATCAAACGTACACATCAAGATGAAGTAGATAAAGAAAATATACAGGCTTTCTTAAATGATGATAAAAATTTAAACGAACATCGTTTCGTAGTAGAAAGTATATTAAACGATATAGCACCTTATGTTAGAGATATTACTTTTAACGAAACACCGCAGATATTAACCAATGATCATTTATATCACCTATATACAAAAATTAAGGGTCAATTAGAAAATGATTCATATATTGGATTGTTAGACAATTTACATCCAACACCAGCGCTTGGAGGCTATCCAAAAGCTGAAGCAATTGAATACATTGAACAAAATGAATTCGGTACGCGTGGATTATATGGTGCACCTGTTGGATATATAGATATGAATGATGATTGCGAGTTTATTGTAGCAATTAGATCCATGCTAATTAAGAAAAACCAGGCCACATTATTTGCTGGTTGTGGCATTGTGAAAAATTCTGATGCGGATAGTGAAGTCGAAGAAACTGCAGTTAAATTTAACCCTATGATGAAAGCTTTAGGAGTCGAGGAATATGAATAATCATACAGATGCATTAACAAAGCAGGTCTTTACAATTGTTTCTGAATTATATGCTTATGGCATTAGAGAAGTAGTTATAAGTCCTGGATCGCGTTCTACACCACTAGCAATTGCTATAGAAGCGCATCCCAAATTGAAATCGTGGATTCATCCAGATGAAAGAAGTGCAGCCTTTTTTGCAATGGGTTTGATGAAAGGTAGTGAAAAACCAGTCGCTATCCTTTGTACATCAGGAAGTGCAGCTGCTAACTATACACCTGCGATTTCCGAAAGCAGTTTGAGTCACTTACCATTAGTTGTACTTACAAGTGATCGACCTCATGAATTAAGAGGCATTGGTGCACCTCAGGCAATAAATCAAACGAATATGTTTGCTAATTATGTGCAGTATCAGTTTGATTTTCCAATTGCTGAAAAGAATGATAATGAAGATATAATGGCGAATACAATTAAATTCCAATTGCAAAAAGCGAGTCAATTTCTTTATGGCCCACATCGAGGACCTATACATCTTAATTTACCTTTTAGAGAACCATTAACACCAAATACTGAAAAAGTAGAATGGTTAACTTCAGATACAAAGATATTGCCACACTATCAAAAAACAACGAGTTTAAATGAAATTAGTGCAATGATGAAAAAAAGAAAAGGTTTAATCATTGTTGGTGATATGCAACATCAAGATGTGGATCAAATTCTTACATTTTCAACAATCCATGATATGCCAATTTTAGCTGATCCATTGAGTCAATTAAGACGTGAACACCATCCGAATGTGGTTACGACTTATGATCTATTGTTGAGATCAGGTTTAGAATTAGAGGCTGATTTTGTCATTCGTGTTGGTAAACCTGTAATTTCGAAAAAATTAAATCAATGGTTAAAAGTAACAGAAGCATTCCAAATATTAGTACAAAATAATGATCGTCCGGATGCATTTCCGATCACCCCACACGTATCATATGAAATGTCTGCTAATGATTTCTTTAGACAATTATCAGAGATGCCAACAGTTGAGCGTAAGCAATGGTTAGAGAAATGGCAAACAGTGGAAAAACATGCAATAGTAGAAATCAAAGATCATTTAAGAACTGCTACAGATGAAGCTGCTTATGTGGGTAATGTATTAGATAAATTAACCAAGGATGATGCTATATTTGTGAGCAATAGTATGCCAATTCGTGATGTTGATAATCTATTTATTGATTGTGAGGCAGAAGTATTCGCGAATCGTGGTGCGAACGGTATAGATGGTGTCACATCTACGGCGTTAGGTATGGCCGTGCATAAAAAGATTACATTGTTGATTGGAGATTTAGCATTTTACCATGATATGAATGGCTTATTAATGTCTAAATTGAATGATATACAACTCAATATCGTCTTACTTAATAATGATGGTGGCGGTATCTTTTCATATTTACCTCAAAAAAATGAGGCAGATGCATATTTTGAAAGATTGTTCGGTACACCAACTGGATTGAATTTTGAACATACGGCGTTATTATATGATTTTGCATTTGATCGATTTGATACGATTGAAGCCTTTAAATATGCAGATTTATCGCAATTTGGTTCACATATTTACGAAATCATGACACATCGAGAAGATAACAAACAGCAACATCTTAAACTCTATAAAAAGTTGAGTGATATTATCGATGTTACATTATAAATTTCATCAATCAACCGTACCAACAGACAAATTGTTAGTCATGTTGCATGGCTTTATTAGTGATCAACAGACATTTGATCAACATATTCATAGTCTAAATAAAAATATAAATATTTTAACTATTGATTTACCGGGTCATGGTGCAGATCAGTCTGATTTAGAGCATAAATGGGATTTTCCTTTTATAAGTCATGAGTTAGATCAAACGTTGCGATTATTTACAAATTATCAAATTTACTTACATGGTTATTCTATGGGTGGTAGAATTGGACTTTACTATGCTTTATATGGTCAAGCGCAATTAACAGGGCTTATACTAGAAAGTACATCTCCTGGAATTGAAAACAGTGATGAGCGACAAGAAAGACAGCTAGTTGATCAAGCTAGAGCAAAAGTGCTTGAAATAGCTGGCTTAGAGGTGTTTGTGAATGATTGGGAAAAATTACCGTTGTTTTATACGCAGTATGAGTTAGATAAATCAACAAGAAACGCAATTCGTGATATGAGATTACGTCAAAATCCAATGCGTTTAGCCAAAGCTTTGCGTGATTATGGAACTGGACAAATGCCGAACTTATGGCCACAATTAAATCAAATTCAAATACCGACGTGTATCATAGTAGGTGAATTAGATGGTAAGTTCTGTAAAATAGCTAAAAATATCGTTTCAGTTATGCCAAATTTTGAAATGCATGTTGTTGCTAATAGTGGACATACAATTCATGTGGAAGAAATGGCAGAATTTGATAGAATAGTAATAGGTTTTATTAATAAGGAGGAGCAAAATGACTAGACAGTGGGAAACAATTAGAGAATATAAAGAAATTAAATATGAATTATATGATGGTATTGCAAAAGTTACAATTAATCGTCCTGAAGTACGTAATGCATTCACACCAAATACGGTACAAGAAATGATTGATGCATTTACAAGAGCACGTGACGACCAACGTATTTCTGTCATTATTTTGACAGGTGAAGGAGATAAAGCGTTTTGTTCTGGCGGAGACCAAAAAGTCCGTGGCCATGGTGGTTATGTAGGCGATGATCAAATTCCACGTTTGAACGTTTTAGATTTACAAAGACTTATTCGTGTAATCCCTAAACCTGTAGTTGCAATGGTTAGAGGTTATGCTATCGGTGGCGGTAACGTATTGAACGTTGTATGTGATTTAACAATTGCTGCAGATAATGCTATCTTTGGCCAAACAGGACCTAAAGTAGGTTCGTTTGATGCTGGCTATGGTTCAGGTTATTTAGCTCGTATCGTAGGACATAAAAAAGCACGTGAAATTTGGTACTTATGTCGTCAATATAATGCTCAGGAAGCATTGGACATGGGCTTAGTCAATACGGTTGTTCCTTTAGATCAAGTTGAAGATGAAACAGTACAATGGTGTCAAGAAATGAAACAACATTCTCCTACAGCATTAAGATTCTTAAAAGCAGCTATGAATGCTGATACGGATGGATTAGCTGGTTTACAACAAATGGCAGGAGACGCTACTTTACTTTATTACACAACGGATGAAGCTAAAGAAGGTAGAGATGCATTTAAAGAAAAACGTGATCCTGATTTTGATCAATTCCCTAAATTCCCATAAAAATTTAGGATGTGAAAGTATTGTAATAGGATTACCTGAGCTAAAGCTCAAGCATAAGAACTACTTATTCACATATAATGTGAAAGTAGTTCTAAGTTGTACTTTATATCTACTGGTAATTAAGAAAAGAGTCTGGACATTTTGACATGTGCCAGGCTCTTTTTTATTAATTTTAGAATATCAATTGTATTTAATAATTAATAATAATATTAATATTCAAGCGTACTAATATTGGTAGATTATGATTTGTTATTGTGAGTTAGTTAAAAATTTTAGAATGTAAATTCAAAATATTTACCTTAATGTTTTAGTTTTTCTTTTCAAAATAATAAATGGTGGTATATCTTTATATGTGAAAACTTTTTTACAATTAATTATTAAATTTGACTATTATTAAAACATCTATTAATATTATTATTAATAGATCGGGGGAGACAGATGACTTCAAACGATTATGATCAAATGAGAAAAGAAATGTGCTATTTATTTTATATTACTAGTAAAGAAGTAGTAAATAGATTTAATAAGTATTTAAAGCAATTTGATATTAGCTTTCCGAATTATATTGTCTTACTTTATATTGAAAATGATAAACCTATATATATTAAAACCTTATGTGATGAACTTTATTTAGATTCAGGTACAATCAGTCCAATTATTAAACGTTTAGAAAAAAAATCACTTATTGAGCGTATGAGAACGGAAGAAGATGAGCGCAGAGTGAAGGTTCGATTAACTGAAAAAGGATTAGAATTGAAAGATCATTTTCCAAAAATATCAGAGGATGTCATTCAACAGTTTAATATGAAGAGGGAAGATTCTCTTGCTTATTATGAAATTTTAAAAACGTTCGCTGAACAAAATATATATATAAATGATGAAGAAAGATAAATATAACAAGATTGAATAGCTGACGAGCAGCACTTGTTTATAAAAAAACCGAGTAAAAGTTATTAATAGACATAACTTTTACTCGGTTTTTAATTTAATTATATTTATTTTTAAGGTAATCTTCTAATCTTCTCATGGCTTCTTTTAAAGCATCAAGTTCGTATGCGTAAGATATACGAACATGCCCCTTTCCAATATCAGTAAAAGATGAACCAGGTACAATTGCAACATGAGCATTTTCCAGAACATCTACACAAAAGTCAAAATCGTTTTCTGTAAAGCGTTGAATACTTGGGAAAATATAAAAAGCACCTTCAGGTTTGGCATCGAGTTCAAAACCTAATGATTCAAGTTTTTGTATAAGGAAATTACGGCGTTCAATATATGCTTGGTTCATATATTGTGGTGCTTCAAGTCCTTCGTTCAATGCAGCGATACAAGCAATTTGTGCTGGTACATTTGCACAAATACAATTGTAGGCATGCATAAAAGTTAATTTTTCAATAAGATATTCTGGACCTATTAAGAATCCAATGCGAATACCTGTAGCAGAGTGAGATTTACTTAAACCACCAACTAATAATAATTGTTCTCTAATAGATGGGAATTCAGCGAATGATGTATGTTTGCCAGTAAAAGTGTTTTCAGCATATATCTCATCACTAATAACAAATATAGGCATATGCTTTAAAGTTTCAGTTAGTGCTTGAACCTCATTGTGGTTCAAAATGACGCCCGTTGGATTAGTAGGGTAGTTTAGTAATATGGCTTTGGTCTTCGCAGTTAAATGTGCCTCTATAGCTTCAGGTGTGACTTTATAATTCGTCTCTGTGGTATCAATATAAACCGGCACGCCACCTAATGTTTTGATAAGTGGAATATAGCCAGAATATACTGGACCTGGTATTAATATTTCATCACCTTCATCAATGATGCTTCTTAATGCAGTATCTAATGCTTCACTAGCACCGTTGGTAATAATAATTTCTTCGGAACTATATTTAAATCCATAACGTTGATGGAAATATTGGCTAACTGCATTTCTTGTTTCCACTAGACCTTTATTATGTGAATAGCTTGTTTGATTTTCATTTATTGCCTGGATATAAGCAGATTTAACAACATCAGGCATTGGAAAATCTGGTTGACCAATTGTTAAATTAATACAGTCTTTTATACCGCTAATACGGCTTGAAAATTGACGAATACTTGGTGCACTTAAATGTTTTGAATTATTATTTAATGATAGTTTCATTGTATAAATCACCTCAAGATTTAAAAATACCAAATTTAATTTTATATGTAGAGTTAGAGCGAGAATCAAAGATAGCTTTGGCTTTTGATTCTCGCTCCACAAGCATGTCGATATAAAGTTATAATGGATAGCAAAAATTTATATCATGCTTATTTTTTAATGATACTTGCTATAAAGCGATTGCGTTAATTAATGGTTACGCATCATTACTTTAAATATATCATATCGCGTTTCACAGTACCTTTATTCTTTGAATTTAGAAGGGGATTGTAGATTAATAATTGGATTTGTCCATTTTGATACAAAACGTGTTGATAATGCATAGACAATAATCGTCGTAAAGAGCAGTAAATAGACATAAGTTAATATCGATACTGAATCTTTAAATGGATAAATACCGAATCCACGTATAACCCCGATGACTAAACCATGTAATAAATAAACATACATTGTTCTACGTCCAATATAAGTGTAAAACTTTTCTTTTTCTGGTATTAGATTTAAGAAAGAGAAAAGTGTTATTAAAATTATGAAATAAAGTAATAACCTTTTAATAGGACTGTATAAGTCTTGTTTACCTTCGAGTGACATATAGGGTGAGTCACCTAATAACCTATCTGCATTAATAGGATGATATGTATAAGTAACATAAAATACAATCAAAATGATGATAGAGATTGGAACAAGTTTTTTATTTTTTAAAGTTTGGATATGCTTATTCGTAAACAGATAACCTAAATAAAATATTGGAAAGAACATGATGGTTCTTGAAAAGCTTAGATAATTATCGATATTTGATGAATAACCCGCAAATAATGAGATAATTATAGCAATCGGTAAAACATAGTATGGTTTATAATCCTTCACGATTACTAATATAACGTGGAAAAAGAATAATGTAAGTAAAAACCATAATGCAAATACTGGATCGAATGGATCAAATTTCACACTATCTTCTTTACCAGTTAAATAATAGTAAAAAGAGAAAAAGCCAAAGAAAATAACGTAAGGAATTAATAGTTTTTTAGAGACTTTTTCTAAATAACCAGCTTGGCCTGCTTTTTTTGCAAAATAACCAGAAATAAATAAAAAGCCCGGCATATGAAAGCTGTATATTGTTAAATACAATGAAGAAAGATGTTTACTGGCTTCTGTATATGGCTGTAATAAATGGCCAAACACAACAAGAAAGATTAACATTGCTCTAGCATTATCGAAAAAGTAATCTCTCTCTTTCAATTGTGACATTATTTTGCTCCTTTTATATATGCGATAAATTTTATATGCGCTACTTCTAATTTATTATAAAACATATGAGAAATGCAACAAAATAGTACAATTTGTCTTTTATTATTGTATATTAGGAAGAATACTATTATAATATTAGAAAATAAAATAGTGTATTTAACCTCTTAAGAATTTAATTTAAAGTAGTGGAGATGACCAACATGTATAAACAACTAGAACAATTAATTACACTGACGAGCAATGATCTTAATTTAGTAAGTAGACGATTTGGACAACGTA
Source organism: Staphylococcus saprophyticus subsp. saprophyticus ATCC 15305 = NCTC 7292 (assembly GCF_000010125.1). Classification (NCBI taxonomy): domain Bacteria; kingdom Bacillati; phylum Bacillota; class Bacilli; order Caryophanales; family Staphylococcaceae; genus Staphylococcus; species Staphylococcus saprophyticus. The sequence continues at coordinate 1,814,503 of NC_007350.1, read as the reverse complement.
CAGATTTAACTTCAGAGCAATTGGAGATGCTAAGAATTTTATATAATTATAAAAAGTTATCTCAATATGATTTAACAATGAAGATTAATAAAGAACAATCTATCGTATCACGTTGGATCAAGAAGTTATGTCAAATGGGTTATATCACGAGCAAACAATCCAATAAGGATATGAGATGCAAAGATTTAATGGTGACAGAGAAGTCAAAAGCTTTAGTCGAACAAATAAATGAAGTTAGGATAGCGCTAATCGAAGCACGATGTCAAAATTTAACAGCTAAAGATATTGAAAGCTTAAATCAGTTATTAAAAAAATTAAATGCACATCATACATATTTTATTAAATGAAATATAAAATAAACGAAGCGTAGGTGATATATAGCACTTTTTTGAAAAGTGATGTATTACCTACGTTTCGTTTAATATCTTTTGTTATTTATAAAGCATAAAGTGATTTTTACTTTTTAGTCATCAAATACCAAAAATTGGGATACAGGTAAAGCTGATAAACATTTAATAATGCCTCTAAAAAGTAGTACGATTATTTATAAGTATCTACGTCGAAGTATTTACCTAATTTACCCATTGAATCATAAAACCCTTTAATACGTGTAGCATTATGTGCTGCCCATGCTACATCTGTTGCATATTGATGAACACCTGGATTTTCAGGGTTCCAACGCATTTTGTAAAGTGTGTTTTGACCTTGATTGATATATGAGCCAGCGATGAATTTAGCACCACCAACAATTGCTTTTTTAACAGTATTCCAACCATTATTCTTGGCTGTAGCGAAACCTTGTTTAACAGCATCGCTATCAACAGCACCAATACCAAACATATTATAGTATTTATCTTTGCCATTAGTTACGACTTTACCGTTAACAACATCTCCGCCATTAGCTAGTTTAGATGTACCATTACCAGTTTCAAGTAGGGCATGTGAAATTAAATATACTTCATTGATATTATAAGCTTTGGCAGCTTCGCTAAATGCTTCACCTTGGCCTTCTAAAATACCTTTACCAACTAATAGTTTATCCAAATCAGCTGAAGAAATATTTTGTGATTTATCTAAACGTAAGAATTGATATTTTTGAGTTGGATCTTTAATTAATTTGCTAGAATCCATAGCATTTTTAATTTCAGTTGCAGAAGCATCTTCCCATTTACCAGCTGTATGTTGAATTTGTGGTTTGAATTTCAATCCTTTTTGGATAGCAACTGCTTGATCAAGTGTAAGACCTGATTTGTAATATTTCACTAATTCTTTACGTAAGTCATCTTCTTTTACCCAAACAACTTTACCATTAGCTAATTTACCATGGTACCAAGTGACACCATTAATGACTTGTTTTTCATATACAGTGAAAATACCTTCATAAAAGTCTTTCAATGAACCAGCAGCTTTTCCTGTTAATGGATCAATATAATAACTACCTTTTTGGTTATGAATGATGTAATCATATTTTATAGGTGTTACAGCTGATTTTGTAACGCTAGGTGTCTTCGTGGTACTATTTAAATCTTTTGCAGCAATCCAACCAGTTTTATTATTAACAATACCGTAGATATATTCATCTTTGTCAACGTAGACTGATTTTGATGCATTAAATTGATTGTTTTTTACATTTTTTAAAGTATCTAGTTGTTGTGATTTTGTACCCCAAGGGACAGCATAAAGACCATTATTTGTAGCTTTAACAGTATATTGACCATTTTTAGCCGTTGTCTTACTTAAGTTACGTGTATTGATATCTTTTGTATTAACCCAACCGATTGGTGTGTTTTGATTTGTATTTTGGATTAAGACATATGTGTTATTGCCTTGTGTACGTTGTTTAGTAACAGTAAATGTTTTACCTGAGAATTTAGATGCATCTTTACCTTTTGGATCATAAACTGTTGTTTTAATTCCAGAATTAGTAGCATTTAATTGACCAATCTTACTTACAGTTTGTGTTTGAGTTGCTGCTGGTTTCTTAGCAGTCTCTTTAACTGTTATATCTCCAGTTTGCATCCAACCTAAATTAGTATTGGTTTTATTATCAGTAATTAAATAAAATGCATTGCTACCTAAAGTTGCTTTTTTACTTAATTTGTATGTTTGACCATTCACATATGATTTTTGTACACCTTGCTTATCATATACAGATGTATATACACCATGATTAGATTTAGCAACTGTACCTTGTTGATTAGTTAAATTAGATACAACTAACTTGGCAGTCGTAGACGGCTTGCTTGGCGTCGTAGATGGTGCTGTTAATTTACTTAAGCTAACCCATCCAGTTAAATTATTTACAGTACCATAAATATAGTTTGTTTTACCAATTTGTTGTTGCTTAGTTGCTTTAAATGTTTGAGCTGATTTACCTGAAACAGAACCTGCTTTTTGACTACTTGTTCCCCAAGGAACTGTATAAATCACTTCTCCAGGATTAATTTTATAAGTTTTATTGATTTTTGCAGCGGCTTTAGCGGCGTTATAACTCACATCACCTTGATGTACCCAACCAATTAAAGTGCCTTTGTTATAGTCAGAAACTAAATAGTATTGTTCTTTACCTAAAGTAGCAGATTTAGTAACTTTAAGTGTTTGGTTTACACGATCAGTCTTTTTACCTTTTTGGTCATAAACGGTTGTGTATAAACCATCATTTTTTGAGTTGATACGGCCTACGCCATTATTTTCAGTAACTTTAACGGTACCTGATTTTGATGGGGGAGTTGTGCCTGTGTTTCCAGAACCAGTGCTACCACCAGTACCACCTGTACTGCCAGAAGAAGTAGTACCCCATGCTGCTGCTTGACCAGTTTTAATTAAATATTTTTCATAAATTAAATCGTAAAGTTCATCATAGCTATAATTATGTGCTGCTAAGTAACCATGAGGGTCAGAGTGGTCAGAACCACCTAGATAATTGCTGACTGCTTGGTGAGTCCATACCGTACCAACACCATCATATTCAGCACTGTCTGGGACTAAACCATAATATTGTAGGTTAGTTGCTGCGTAGTCTGCATAATTATTTATTGAACGTGCAAAAGAGTCATAGTCATGCGTATGAACTAATTCAACATGTATAAAACGATCATTTGCTTGTGGACCGGCACCCCATGCTAAGTAGTCAGTATTTGCAGTTTCAATAATACGATCACCATCTACATATGCATGAACAAAAGCGCTCGTGTAATTATTCTTCATATAGTTAATCTCACCAGTGATAGTTGAATTATCATTAGCAGTATCATGCATTACAATACCTTCAGGTTTGCCATAACGGTAATTATATTGAGGTAAGTAATTTGCTATATCTTGTTCGTAATTTGGTGCTTTAAAATTATTTTTACGAATATAGTTATTAATTGATGAATTAACTTTTGGTGAATATTTAGGTAATGCCGCACGTGTTGTTGCTTCTTTAGTTACTGCAGAACGTGTTGCTACTGCAGTATTAGCACTAGTAGTAGCTACTCTAAGCTTAGGTGTTACTTTTGCACTAAATGTAGCTGGCTGTACTTTGTTTTCTGCTGTAGAAGCTTCTTTAGATGATGTAGATACTTTGGCATTATCTTGCTTGTCATTAGAAACAACGTCATCTTCTTTAGAAGTTGCTTTGTCATCTTGAGTGGCAGATTCATTTTGATCTGCTATATCAGAAGCGTTAGCGTCACTATGAGTGTCGTCTTGTTTATCACTAGAAGCAACGTCTTCATTAGAAGTTTCTGCTTTATCATTTTGAGCAACAGATTCGTTTTGATCTGCTATATCAGAAGCGTTAGCGTCACTATGAGTGTCGTCTTGCTTAACATCAGAAGAAGCAACGTCATCTTCATTAGAAGTTTCTGCTTTATCATTTTGAGTCTCAGATTCGTTTTGATCTTTTACATCATCAGAAGCGTTAGCGTCACTATGAGTGTCGTCTTGATTAACGTCAGAAGAAGCAACGTCATCTTCATTAGAAGTTTCTGCTTTGTCATCTTGAGTTTCAGATTCATTTTGATCTGCTACATCAGAAGTGTTAGCGTCACTATGAGTGTCGTCTTGCTTAACATCAGAAGAAGCAACGTCATCTTCATTAGAAGATTCTGCTTTATCATTTTGAGTCTCAGATTCGTTTTGATCTTTTACATCATCAGAAGCGTTATCGTCACTTTGAGTGTCGTCTTGTTTAAAGTACGAAGAAGCAACGTCTTCATTAGAAGTTTCTGCTTTGTCATCTTGAGTTTCAGATTCATTTTTATCTGCTACATCAGAAGTGTTAGCGTCACTATGAGTGCCGTCTTGCTTAACGTCAGAAGAAGCAACGTCTTCATTAGAAGTTTCTGCTTTGTCATTTTGAGCAACAGGTTCATTTTGATTTGCTACATCAGACGAATTTTCATCTGTATTTGTTTCTTCAGCATTCGAACTCACATCATTAGATGTCTGTGATGCTTCATTAGTTGAATTTGTTTCTGATTGTATTGAGTCAGTGTTGTTTTCTTCATTCTCTTGGTTGTTATCTTCAACAGAAGTTTGCTCAGTATCTAAAGATTTCGTGTCATTATCTGATGAAACATCTTGTTGATCTTCTTGAACGTCTGTTTCCTGATTATATGTATCTTGATTTGATGTTTGTTCAGAAGTTTGATCATTCAACTCATCTAACTGCGCATCATAATTTGTATCTTCATTTGAAGATGCATCTTTTACTTGTGTAGGGTCTTGGTATGTTTGTGTACCTGAAATGTTAGTTGTTGGTTTGCTAATTTCAGATTTAATTTGTTCACTTTGGTTAAGTGCTTTTTCGTCATCCAATACATTTTTATTCGGAGTTTGATCTTGTGTATTACTTGCTGCTTGAGCATGATGAGTTGTCAAAGCTGTACCTGCTAATGTAAGTGCTACAATCGAAGGTACCTTATAAGTGTTCTTTTTCTTAGCCATTTAACTGCCCCTTTAACTATATATATTTGTATCCTATTATAATACGACGAAAGACCTAGAGGCTGGTTTTTACTGTTTTGTAATATAAAATTAATCTAAAGCCAGTATTAAAAAATTATAAAGCTAATAGAAAAGCGTTATAACGCCTAATTTACATTATATTAAAATATTACACTTTCTGAAATATTACAAAATTTAAATGAAGAATAACTGTAATATTCGGATGAAAAATTTTTAAATTATTTTTGTCATAGCAATGTGTTCGATATTTTCTTCCATAAAGATATCACCAATAGATTTATAACCAAGCGCTTCATAAAAGGACTTGGCATGATATTGTGCATTTAACGCCAATTTACTATAACCTTGTTGTTTTGCAGATGTTTCAAGAAATTGCATAAGTAATTGACCATATCCTGATTTACGGTGCGTCGCTCTAACAGCTACACGTTCTATTTTTACACTATCATTTACAGGACGAAATCTTCCAGTAGCAAAAGGTATATGATTTGAATCATAACCAATGACATGAGTGGCAACGTCTTCAAATTGATCAATTTCATTTTCTAATGGAACACCTTGTTCTTTCACAAATACTTCTTTACGAATTTCTAATGCATCGTCCATCATTTTAGGTGTAGTCACAATATTAAACATATATTTACCTCTTTTCTCATTTTAGATATTAAAAATACCCTACCATAAAATAGATGGTAGGGTAGAGTTATTTGAATTTATTGTGCTTCTTTTCTTACGATTGCTGTATACTGCCAAAAAATACGCATTTGTGCAATATTCCAGTTATTCATTCCCATGGTAAAGCCAGAAGGTTTGAATAGGTTTACATCGGTTACTTCTAACGCTGCAGCAATCAAGTATTGGATAGGTACACTGATTTGCTTCATAGTATCAGTGATACCATTTTGATCATATACCCAAGTAAATGGTAACTCAGATTCAAAAACATCAACTTTTTCAAATATTTCTGGGAGTGCAACGATGTAACACGCACCATCAACTACAGGATTAAGGTCACTATCTTTATAGTAAATGCGTAAGGCCTCATAATTCTCACGATGTTCATGATTAACGTAGAAAAATTCATTTCTGAATAGCGCCATATCTTTGCTGTGAATCAATTGCTGCTCTAAAACATTAAACATGCCATTCACATGTGCTAGTTTTTCATAAGTTTTGCGTGACATATTACGAGCTCCTTTCTAGATTAATATTGATTCGTTGGTACTTCTTGAGCGTTCTGTTGTTGGTTTGGATCAATTTGCTGTTGGTTAGGATCATTTTGTTGTTGATTAGAATCGTTCTGGGGTTGATTCACGTTATTTTGTTCGTTACCAAACTGATCCGTTTGTTGCTGATTATTATAATCTTCAGCGTTATTTGTTTCTGAGTTGCTATTGTCATTCTCATTTGATTGATTTTCATTACTATTTTCATCTTCCGAGCTATCTTTTTGTGATTTCGTTAGAAGACTATCATCTAACTCGGTTAATGGTACGAGTGTACCATAATAATCAATCACGCGTTGATTTAATAATTCATCTTTATCTTTAATTTTAGGTAAATCTAAGTCACTTCGCAACATATTTGTCGTTGACAGGATATTTTTTATATCTGGATTATAGTAATAAATGCCATTTAAATAATCATCGTCACCTTCAAGTTGTGAACTTTTTATTTTTATATCATCTTTTAAATAAGAAGTAGCAAGTACTTTTATTTCATCATAACTTAAATTATGTTTGGCATTTTTTCCGACAATTTCAACAACATCATCTAGTTTATTAAATGAGTCTGCTTTTTGTGCTTTTGCAAATAGTTTTTTAATTAAATCCATTTGTCTCTGACCACGTTTTAAATCTGAGTCTTGATGACGTGTTCTAGCTACAGCCAATGCTTCATCGCCATTAAGATTTTGATAGCCTTTTTTGACTTTAATTTTACCAGTATCGTTTGTATTTGGTTCATTAATGTTGTAAGGGACGTCATATTTAATGCCGCCCAATTCATCAACTGCATCAACAAACGCTTCCATATTAATTCTGACATAGTAATCGACTGGTAAATCTAATGTAGCCTCTACTGAGTCCATTGAAGCAGTAGGGCCTCCGTATGCATGTGCATGCGTAATTTTATCATAATAACCAACTTTTGGTATGTAGCTGATTGTATCACGCGGAATACTTAACATTCTAATTTGTTCCTTATCTGCATTAAAAGTAGATAATATCATTGCATCGGTTCTAGATTTTTCAGCTGTTTGTCCATTTTTTTCACGGCCACTATTATCATCAATTCCCAAAAATAGGATAGATATAGGATCTTTTGAAGGATTTACTTTAGAGTCACGTATATTTGACTTCCTAGAGGAATCACTATCATTAAAGGAAGACTCAAAAGCGCCTTGAGAAGATTTTAGCAATATGATCGCAAAAATAATTGGAACAACGACAAGAACTAATGAAAGAAATATTAAGAAATATTTTAAAAATTTATTCATGTTTGAAGCTCCCAAATTATTAGATTTTTTGTACATGTAACTATATTTATATTTTGATTTTACTTCTTTTTAACTTTGTAAATTATTTGTAAAGAAGAAAATGCACTATAAATTATAATTTTATTACTATCACTAAAAAATATCAACTATGAAGTTGTTAATTGTAATTTTATTGGCAATGTGTAATAAAATGATGAAACAATATGCACGCAGAAGTTATGTGTTAATCATAAATATACAATGCACTTGTCATGTATGATTAAGTAAATATGATTGTATTTAATCAAATCATCATTTATGAAATGATTTAAATCATTGAAAGTGGAAAGGTTAATAAATATAAAAATAGTATTACAATAATGTCATTTGATAAAATATGATTTATTTAAAGACATAGGATATAATATATATTGGAAATATCATCTTGTAGATGATTATAATTAAAAGATGTTAGAAATTTTAGATTGCCTTTATACTTAATTATAGCAAGTGTTGAAACAAATTTAATCATATTCCAGCATAAAGATATAATAAACGTACTAGGAATGAATGATTTGAGGAGGAAATATTATAGTGAAAGCACTTTGGTTAGAAAATATAAATGAAAGTTTAGTAAAGGATTTTTACGAAACACAAACAGAAGAAGAACAGAATGCTGGTTTTGAAGGGGTCTTATCATTTGGTACTGCAGGTATTAGAAGTACATTTGGTTTAGGACCAGCAAGGTTAAATGCTTTTACAGTCCGCAAAGTAGCGCTAGGTTTAGCTCAATATTTAAATCATAATGTTGATGACGCATCTGTTGTCATACATTTTGATACAAGATTTTTATCAAAAGCATTTTCACAAGAGATGGCAAGTGTGTTGGCAAATAATGGTATCACAGCTATTATTTCAGACAATTATAAATCGACACCAGAATTATCCTTTGCCGTAAGACATCTACAAGTAAATGCAGGCATCATGATTACAGCAAGTCATAATCCTAAAAATTATAATGGTATAAAGATTTATAATGAAAAGGGTGGACAATTATTACCTGAAGCTTCAGAGCAATTAAGTGAATATATAAATTCAATTGAAACACCATTAAATATTGAAAAAGGTGATTTTAATGCGTTCGTAGAAAACGGTAAAATAAAATATATGTCGAATGAAGTAACAGAAAGTTATAAAAAAGAAGTTAAGTCATTAGTAGGATCAATAGATGCACATGACGCAAAAGTCATATTGACGAGTTTACATGGTACGAGCCTACCTTTGGTATCTGACATTTTAACTGAATTAGATTATCATAATTTTGTTATAGAAAAAGAACAGTCAGAACCTAATGGTAATTTTCCAACAGTAGCTATTGCTAATCCTGAAGATGAAGCAGCTTTTACACTTGGCAAACAGCTAGCAGATAAAACAGATGCACAGCTTATTATTGCAACTGATCCTGATGCGGATCGATTAGGATTTATAGAACGTTATGGTGATAATGATTTTAGATATTTTAATGGCAATGAAATAGGGCTATTATTAATGAAATTAAGGTTCCAAGATTTAACTGAAGATAGTACGCCGCAATATATGATCAAATCAATAGTTACGAGCGAGCTAGCAGAAAGGTTAGCAACATCTCTCAATGTAGAAGTTAACGATGTTCTGACAGGTTTTAAATTCATTTCAGATTTAATAGAACACAAACAGAAAGATGATGATAAGCAATTACTGCTTGCATTTGAAGAAAGTCATGGGTACTTAGCACAACCTATTTCAAGAGATAAAGATGCTATACAAATGGTACCATTATTAGTTAAATATAAGAATTTACTTGATAAAAACGGTATAACATTTAAGGAAACAATTGAAGATATTTACGAAAATATCGGTTATTTCAAGGACAGAACACTTGCGCCTACATTTGAAGGAAAAGCCGGTGTTAAAAAAATAGAAAGTATTATGTCGCAATTTAGAAATGAACAGGTATTTTCTATATGTGGTATGGATGTACTAAAAATTGAGGACTATCATGTTGGAGAAGTTAGAGACATGATAACAGGTCATACTGAGAAATTAACATTACCAAAGACAAATTTAATTAGATTTATTTTTGAAAATGGTTTTATTGCGTTAAGACCTTCTGGTACAGAGCCAAAAATTAAATTATATTTTTCACTTGAAGTTGAAAATATTGATGAAATTACACAACAGTTTGAAGCAAACTATATTAATAATATAGTTTAAACAAATATAGAGGCAACATTATGACAACAAAGATACTCAAAAAAATAACAATCATTTTAATTATATTATTAATAGTAATTATTATTACAATCGCCTATAAGCTATATCATCGTAGTCATCAAGAAACGCCAATGGTACAAAATGAGACGAAACAAGAAACTACGAATAAACAAATGGGACATTTACAGACTATTGTCGATAATCAAAATCCACAGATGATGCAGATTAATCAATATCTTGAACAAGTTAAATTTAACGGTACTGCAGCTGTGTTCGAAAATGGTCAACTCAAATTAAATAAAGGATACGGTTTGCAAAACATTCAAGAAAATAAACAGAATCAAGCAGATACTTTATATTTAATTGGATCTTCTCAAAAGTTTGCAACAGGATTAATGTTGAAACAATTAGAAAGCGAAAATAAAATTAACATGAACGATTCTGTAACTAAATATTTGCCATGGTTTAAAATGAAGCAGCCAATTACTTTAAATCAACTCATGTTGCATAAAAGTGGATTGTTTAAATATAAAGCTTCTCCAAATTATAAAAATTTAAACGAAGCGGTACATGCAGTTCAACAAAAAGGCATTGAGCCTAAATTTTACAATAAAAATAGGTACAACGACGGAAATTATTTAGTATTATCGCGTGTGATTGAAGAAGTGACAAACAAGTCGTATAAGAAAAATTTTGAGGATAGAATTTCAAAACCGCAACATTTAAATTTCACTGCATTTTTCGATAATTCAAATTTTCAAGCATATATGGCTAAGGGTTATAAAAAGGATGGTAAATCTGGCAAACCACTACAACAGTATCCCAACGTTTTAGAACAGTATTATGGGGCGGGTAATTTGTACATGACGCCGAGTGATATGGGAAAATTGATTTTAGGATTACAAAATAATAGAATATTAAACAGCCATATATCAAAACCACTGATACATGAGAGTAAGACGTCTAAATATCCTCAACCTTATCGCTATGGGTTTTATTCCTTTGCAGATAAAAATAGAATTAATGGTGGTTTTTTTGGTCAAGTTTTTACGTCATATTTTAATGACAAGTATATTGTAATCCTAGGAACTAATTATGAAAATAGTGACGTGAATAATGAACAGAAAATCCAACATATTTACAATCAGATTTTAAAACAGGGTGGACCTTATAATCATGTGGGTAAATCATATTAATTGAAATTTTAAAACACACGCCATGGAAATGGGCGTGTGTTTTTTACTAAGATTATATACAGTATTTTAAAGCTTCAATAAATAGTTTTTTGAAATCGTTTGTTTCGATAGACATAACAACTGAGCAGTTAGGGAAGTGCGTGTTAAAATCTGTGACAGTTGCACCTTTTGTAAGTGTTCCAGTGGTCTCAATTTGTACATCTGCCTCTTTCACATCAAATTTTTCAGGATGTAATAAATAAAGTATCGTATATGCATCATAGACATTGATTCCTTTTTCAAAATCGTCGCCTTTATAATGTTTGAAAAGTTGATGCAACATGTCACCGGTTTTGTTTAAACTTTGTAATTCATTCACCGTTGCGTGACTAAGTGTAGAACTTCTAGCTACATCTAAGCCAACCATTGTAATTGGTAATCCAGAGTTAAATACAATGTGTGCTGCTTCTGGATCACAATAAATATTAAATTCTGCTAATGGTGTGACATTGCCTCGAGCTGCCGAACCACCCATTAATACAATTTCTTTAATATAATCTTTTACTTCTGGATAGGTTGAGAGTAATAGGGCAATATTTGTTAAAGGTCCTATTGGTATTAAAGTAATAGGGTCTTCACTTGATTGAAGTTCTTTGCGCATGGCTTCTACAGCATGAGTGGATGATAAATCATTGTAATTAATCTTAGGAAAATCATATCCTTCCATCCCAGATTCACCATGTACTGCACTAGCATCTACGATTTCTGATAATAATGGTTGAGAGGAACCTCTATGTACAGGAACGGTACTCGAGAAAAAACGTTTAAGTTTCAAAGCGTTCGCAGTTGTTTTTTCAATACCTACATTTCCATTAACTGTAGTAATCATTCGCAAATCAAAATTAGGATGATTTAATGCAATGCTAATCGCAGCAGCATCATCAATTCCAGGATCTGAATCTATGATAATAGGTTGTTTCATAATTGAATTTCCTCCTAAAAATAAATAATCATTTAAATATAGTGTACATTGTTTTACCTAGAAAATGTTGTATAGCAATTGAAAAATTAAGCGACTATTGATAGAAATATGAGGAAATAATGTTGTAAAGACATTCCATAGAGCCTAAGTTTAGTTTATTAGTATTTATTTTGAATAATCTAGGTTAGTTTTTAATATTCGTGAAGTATTTTTTTTAGAAATCGGCGTCATCTAATGAAAATACTATTTGAAAATAGGGGGGATATGAAGAAGGAAAAGTGACGGTCAGTTGCATGTTTGATTTACCATAGTTAATATAAACGATTAATTTAGTGCTTTCTTTTCATACGAAAAATTTATAACAACAAAACATACATATTTTGAAATTAACGAAATCAATATATAAAGAGACCCCCCTACACAAATAAATGCGTAGGGGGGTCTCTTTGTTCTAAGGCTTCTCAGAAGAGAAGTCTATATTGATTATAAGTGGCTTGAGTGTCCACCTTGCATTACCCAATAAGTACCGATAACAGTAATTAAAGTAATGATAATCGCAAATAAAACTTTAAAGGTTTGTAAATTACCATCTTTACTTTCAGTTAAGTGCATGAACATTAATAATTGAACTGCAGCTTGTATAAAAGCAAAACCAAAGATGATGGTAATCTTAGCATTAAGTGCCATAGATGTGTATAAAGTTACAAATACAGCTAAGATCGTTAAAACGATTGAGGCGATAAAACCTACAGTATGTTTTACTATTGTATTCATCCGCTAAACACCATCCCTATCATATATACGGCAGTGAAGATGAAAATCCATACAACATCTAAAAAGTGCCAGTATAAACTAACTATAAATAATTTAGGAGCATTGTCTTTATTTAATCCGCGCATTGCTACTTGAATTAATAGGCAAATAATCCAAACAATACCTAATGACACGTGGGCACCATGTGTTCCTAATAGAATAAAGAAACTAGACCAATAAGAACCGATAGTTAGATTAACACCTTCATGTACGTAGTGCGCAAACTCATAAATCTCGAAGCCTACGAATACCATACCAAGTAATACAGTGATAATCATCCAAATCAGCATTAATTTTTCTTTTTCTTTTCTCATATAGTAAATTGCAATACCACATGTATAAGAACTAATTAATAATGCAAATGTCATAATTAAAACTAATGGTAATTCAAACAATTCAGTCGTCATTTTTCCAGCATAATCGCCACCGTGTTGAAGTGTTAATAATGTTGCGAATAACGTACCGAATAATGAGAATTCTGCTGTAAGGAATACCCAAAAGCCAAGTTTATTTAAATTACCTTCATGCGAACGTTGATCAATTGTGTTTGCATCATGACTCATGACTTACAGCCTCCCTTTCTTTTATACGTGCATCACGTAAACGTTTTTCAGTTTCAGCAACTTCAGACGCTGGTATATGATAACCATGGTCGATTTGGAAACTGCGGTAAACCATAGTTGCGAAGATACCAATTAAACAAATAATAGCTGGAACGAGTGTTTCAAAGATAAGGAAGAATCCACCAATAGTGAAGAGAATTCCCATCCAGAATCCAACAGGAGTATTATTTGGCATATGGATATCTGTATAGTTATGGTTGTCTAAATAATGACGACCATGTTCTTTCATATCTACAAATGTGTCATAGTCATTCCAGTCTGGTGTGATAGCAAAGTTGTATTTAGGTGGCATTGCTCCAGCAGTTGCCCATTCTAAAGTACGTCCTAAACCATCCCAGTTGTCGCCAGTTGCTTCACGTGGTGCTTTGAAGAAGCTGTATACGATACTTGCAACTAAGAACATAAATCCTAATGCCATTAATAGGGCACCGACAGTTGAGATTGCGTTTAGTAACCACCAACCATCTTCTGGCATATAAGTGTATAAACGACGTGGCATACCATCTAATCCAAGGATGAATTGTGGTATGAAACAAACGTTAAATCCGATCATGAATAACCAGAAACACCATTTGTTTAATGTTTCGTTTAACTTGAAGCCAGTCATCTTAGGCCACCAGAATATTAAAGCTCCAAGACAGGCAAATACTACACCAGCTACTAGCGTATAGTGGAAATGCGCTACTAAGAAGTAAGTATTATGATATTGATAATCTGCTGCCGCCATTGAAAGCATAACACCTGTTACCCCACCGATTAAGAAGTTCGGTATGAACCCTAATGCGAATAGCATTGGAGATTCGAAGGTAACACGCCCTTTATAAAGCGTGAACAACCAGTTAAAGATTTTAACACCAGTTGGTATACCAATTAACATGGTTGAAATTGAGAAGAATGAGTTAATTAATGCACCATTACCCATTGTGAAGAAATGGTGAACCCAAACTAAGAAACTTAAGAATGCGATACCTGCAGTCGCCCAGACCATGCTTTGATGTCCGAATAGGCGTTTACGTGCAAATGTCGGAATAATTTCAGAGTAGATACCGAATGCTGGCAAGATAACGATATACACTTCAGGGTGCCCCCATACCCAGAAGAAGTTAGCCCAAAGCATTGGCATACCACCATTTGCAACTGAGAAGAATGCTGTGTCGAAAATTCTATCAGTTGTAAATAGCGCTAATGTAACTGTTAATACTGGGAAAGCCAAGATAACGATTAATGCTGTAATGAAAGTCGTAACCGTAAACATTGGCATTTCCATAAATTTCATTGTTGGTGTTTTACATCTAAGTATAGTAACAAAGAAGTTAATACCAGTCATCAGTGTACCAATACCGGAAATTTGTATCGCTATTAAGTAATAGTTGACACCAGGTCCTGGACTGAATTCTCCTGCGAGTGGTGCGTAGTTTGTCCAACCAGCTGCAGGTGAGCCTCCGACTATAAATGAAAGGTTGAATAAAATCATACCTGAGAAGAATAACCAGAAACTTACGTTATTTAATACAGGGAATGCAACGTCACGCGCACCAATTTGTAGTGGTACGACAACATTCCATAAACCAAAGATGAAAGGCATAGCCATAAAGATAATCATTATTACGCCGTGCGTACTAAAGACTTCATTATAATGGTTTCCTTCTAAAAATGTATTGTCTGGAATGGCTAATTGCGTACGCATCATTAGCGCGTCAATACCACCACGTACGAACATTAATACCGCACAGATTAAGTACATTGCACCAATTTTTTTATGGTCAATAGATGTGAACCATTCTCTGTATAGATATTTCCATAATTTGAAATAGCTAATTACTGCGATTACGGCAATAACTGCGAAAGGAGCACCAATTTGTCCCATTGTTATCATCCAGTTACCTTGAACGAGTAATTGATCCCATGGAAAATTCATTAATGTCCACCTC
Source organism: Staphylococcus saprophyticus subsp. saprophyticus ATCC 15305 = NCTC 7292 (assembly GCF_000010125.1). Classification (NCBI taxonomy): domain Bacteria; kingdom Bacillati; phylum Bacillota; class Bacilli; order Caryophanales; family Staphylococcaceae; genus Staphylococcus; species Staphylococcus saprophyticus. Next base: position 1,799,297 of record NC_007350.1, on the reverse strand, counting down.
CATTTTCATGGTCTTTTTTCTCAATTTTAGATGCTTTTTCATCTTTAGCACCTTCAGAGATTTTTTCCATTTCATCCATATTATGTGATTCTTCATCTTTGAATTCACTATCATATGGTTCATTATTGCCTAAAATCATGGCTTTCATTCCATGACGTTCGTAGTTAGCATTTGTGATTTCCGGCTTACGTGCAGGTTGATCTGGTTTATCTAACACATCTGCTGTACGTTCTTCTTCAGTGTTAAAGTTTGGATCTTTTTGAACGAAATTATAACGATCATAAGCATAGAAAATATACTCAGGGTCTGCTGCAGGATCAACAAATGCTAAATGCGTACCACTGAAAGTTAAATTTTTGTTTTCAGTAGTTGGTAAAAGTTGCTTATCAAATGTATCTTGATCCAATACTTTTTGTTTTTTGGCATCTTTTACCCAATCCTCGAATTTGCTTTGGCTTACTGAATTCACATCAAATGTCTGACGACTGAAGCCTTCACCATTGAAGTTTGAGTTACGTCCACGGAACGTACCTTCTTCACTAGCTGTTAAAGTCCAGTCCATAGTCATACCTGTCATCGCATATTTTTGACCACCTAATTGTGGAATCCAGAAACTTGTCATCATATCCATTGATTGGAGTTTGAAGACAACTGGGCGATCTTTCGGAATAGTTAAATGGTTAACTGTTTCGATTTTCTCTTCAGGATAACTAAAGAACCACTTATAACCAGCACTTGTAGCATAAACAACAAGTGGATCGTCTTCTTTCTGTGGTTTTTCCTCGTAATTATAAAGTGAATTAACTGTTGGAATAGCTAATGCAATTACAATAATTACTGGAATAATAAACCAAATTGTTTCTAATAAAGAATTGTGGTGCATCTTACCTGATTCATCAGTGTTTCCAATTCTATATTTATATAGAAAAACTGTGAATAGAATAAGTACAGCGGCAATAATAACAAGCATGAAGATAATTGAATACATAATCAAAAACTTCGAATCACTTGCCATCGGCCCTTTTGGGTTTAAAACTTCTACGTTAGAACAGCCACTAAGTAAAATTAGCGAGCCAAAGAGTAGAAGCAAAGACTTAAATTTTGACACTTTTTTGACCTCCTAATACTACAAATGTAGGGCTTAACATCAATTTTAAGATATTACGCAATATTTACAAGTGTTTGTGCGAAAAAAATATTGTAAAATTAAAAGAAACCCAACAAACTCAACGTCTGGTGGGCTTTCAAAGATTTGTTAAAATTATGTGTACATTTTGTGAAAAGTGTCATATTTAAGGCGAAAGGGTGATTTTATCAAAAAAGTAGTGATAAAGGTTATCATTTAGCTTGGTTTTTGCTATGTATGGAATTTTAATTTATTTAACTTCTATATAACGTATCGATTTACTTGATGCGCCGTTTGAATCTTCCACTTTATACTCAATTTTGTATTTTCCAGCTTGGTTGATATTAACATTACCATCAACTTTAATTTTATGTGTTAAATCGCCGTCTTCTTTATCGTATGCATGTACACCATTTAAAAGATTATATTCTTCACCTTTATCTATGATTGTATCATTCGTACCTTTAAGCTCTGGAATTGAATTGTCAGTGGCTTCTGCACTTAGGTTTGGGGATACAAGAGTTGCAGAAACGCCAATTGCTGATAACGATTGTATAAGTTTATTCATTTATTGACCTCCAAGAAGAGACTTTAATTGATTTATCTATACTATACTGTAATGCGCTGTGTATTACATCATACTATAGTCCTAATATACCTTATTTATTTAAATATAATTGTAATTTTTAGTTAAAATTAAGTAAAATGAACTTTTTGTGAATTTTATCACAAATTTGTTTTGAAATACAATAATTTGTAATAAAATAAAGTAGAAATGATAAATCTATATTTGAAGAAATGGAAGTGCTTATTATGTTGAATGAAAAAGAAAAAGCGATTATTAAAGAAACGGTTCCGGTATTGCAAGAAAGAGGGGTAGAAATCACATCGTTTTTCTATAATAGAATGTTTACACAGCACCCTGAATTAAAAAATATGTTTAATCAAACAAACCAAAAGAAAGGATTGCAATCAACGGCGTTAGCACAGAGTGTATTAGCTGCAGCGATGAATATTGATGATTTGACACGTATTTTACCAGTTGTGAAAGAAATTGCATTTAAACATTGTGCATTACAGGTGCCGCCAGCTGGTTATGATATTGTAGGTGAAAATTTATTAGCTGCCATCCAAAATGTTTTAAAATTATCGGATGATGATGCAATCTTAGACACTTGGGCTAAAGCATACGGAGAAATTGCTAAAGTATTTATTGAAGTTGAAAAAGATATTTATAAAACAATGGCATGGGATGGTTTCCAAGCATTTGTAATTAAAAATATAGAAACTGTAGCTACAGACATCAAAGCATTTACAGTTAAATCTGATGAAATAGACATGAGTAAATTTAAACCAGGTCAATATGTCACGGTCGATGTGAAGAGTGCGTCACTACCATACCGTGCTAAACGCCATTATTCAATTGTAGAAGGTGATAGTGAAACACTGACTTTTGCAGTTAAACATGATGTAACAACAACACATGAAGGGGAAGTGTCTACGATACTTCATAGTGAATACAAAGAAGGCGATACGATTCAATTATCAGCACCAGTAGGTCCGTTTTCCGTGGTCAACAGTGAGTCACCACAACTATTTATTGGATCCGGTATCGGGGTTACACCTTTAATTCCAATGTTTAATCAAGTGGCTAAGTCAGAAGCGCCAATTCAATTTATTCAAAATATTATTAATGATACAGATATACCATTCTCAAATAAACTAGAGGCAATAGCTGAAAGTAAAGAGAATAACGATTATATTATTTATGATAAGCATAAAATGGGTTATATGGATGCATCGTATTTGAATCAATTTATAACAAAAGATACTGAAATTTATGTTTGTGGTGGTGTTAATTTCCTTCAATCTATCATCACTACCTTAAAAGAAATGGAAGTTGATGAAACGAAAATTCATTTCGAATCGTTTATCCCTAAATTAAGTGTTGGTGTATAAAGTGTTATATGATTGAATGAAATAATATAAATTAACAAAAAACAAGACACGTTAAGTCGTATTGAACTTAACGTGTCTTGTTTTGTTAATGAAGCAGTAAAGCATTTTATTTATATAAATATCAAAAAAATTGATTCTTTATCTCGCGAGTTTATTCAATCCCTCTACGCATTTTTTCAGCTATAAGTGTGTTATTTAATACCATTGTAATTGTCATTGGGCCAACGCCACCAGGTACGGGTGTAATTGCACCTGCCACTTCTTTAACTTCATCGTATTCGATATCACCTTTTAATTTACCATTTTCATCAGGTGTATTCCCTACATCGATTACAACCGCGCCTTCTTTAACGTCTTCTTTTGTTACTAATCCAGGACGACCCACAGCACTAACAATGATGTCAGCATTTTTTAAATAACGCTTCATATCTTTAGTTCTTGAATGAAGAATCGTTACGGAAGCATTTTTTTGAAGTAATAATTTAGAAACTGGTTGACCTACAATGTGACTACGTCCGATAACAACAGCGTCTTTTCCTTCTAAATCAATATCGGCATGATTTAAAAGTTCCATGATACCTAATGGTGTACAAGGTACAAATGTTTGTTGATCAATATAAAGCTTACCAATATTTTCAGGATGGAAGCCATCGACATCTTTTGCTGGGTTAATAGATTCTAATACTTTTTGTTCACTTACTTGATCAGGAAGTGGTACTTGGACTAATATACCGCTCACACTATCATCTTCATTTAAGCGTTTTAATTCGTTTAAAACGTCTGCTTCAGAAGTAGATTCGTCGAGATGAACAATTTCTGAAATCATTCCAATCTTTTCCGCAGCTTTCTTTTTAGAGTTGACATAACTTTGACTTGCACCATCATTACCGACTAGAATGACAGATAATTTTGGTGTATACCCCTCAGCTTGTAAAGCTTCAACTTGATCTTTAAGTCCTTGTCTGTAATCTTTAGCGATTTGTTTACCGTCTAAAATTTTTGCGACCATGAAAAAATCCTCCTTGAATGTTTGAACTTTACTTAACATTAACACAAATGATGGGATAATTAACAACCAAAAGACGTAGATTAAACAAAAAAAAAGTATTAAAGTTCGATTTTTGATTGAAAAAGCATCATTTACTTGTTATGCTATATCTGTAATATACATCTAATAGTAGTATCATTTCAAATTTCTGAAAGGGTGTTCATTTTGAAAGTAGTAGTCATTATGGGAAGTTCTTCTGATTGGGAAACAATGAAAGAAAGTTGTTCGATGTTAGACCAATTTGAAATTCCGTATGATAAAAAAGTAGTTTCAGCACATCGTACGCCTCAATTAATGTTTGAATTTTCAAGAGAAGCGAGAGATGCAGGATATGATGTCATTATCGCTGGTGCAGGCGGTGCTGCGCATTTACCAGGTATGGTTGCGTCAATGACGACTTTACCAGTAATTGGCGTTCCTATTGAGTCTAAAAGTTTAAAAGGAATGGATTCGCTATTGTCAATTGTACAAATGCCAGGTGGTATTCCAGTAGCAACGACAGCAATAGGTAAAGCTGGCGCTAAAAATGCGGGTATCTTGGCTGCAAGAATACTTAGTATTGGTAATCAAACAGTGCAAAAGAATTTGGAAAATTATGAAAAATCTTTAGTTGAGAAAGTGAGTGATATGCAAGATGAACTTGAGTAAATTAAAATTCGGCTCAACCATAGGTATCATAGGAGGCGGTCAACTGGGCAAAATGATGGCGCAGTCTGCCCAACAAATGGGATACAAAGTGATTGTGTTAGATCCCAATTCATCATGTCCTTGCCAGTATGTTGCCAACGAGTTCATCAACGCTGCGTATGACGACCAAATAGCACTAGATCGACTTGGAGCATTATCAGATGTAATAACGTACGAATTTGAAAATATCTCGGCTAATCAATTACAAGCATTAGCTTCAAAATATAATATTCCTCAAGGCTATCAAGCGATTCAATTACTTCAAGATCGCCTGACGGAGAAACAAACTTTACAAGATTCTGGCAGTAATATAGCGCCGTTCCTCCAATTAACTGACTATGACGATTTAGTTAAAGCGGTTGATTCAATTGGATATCCTTTTATTGTTAAAACACGTTTCGGTGGATATGACGGTAAAGGTCAAGTGCTTGTTAAAGACGCCACTCATTTAGATGAAGCGCGTCAACTGATTCAAGCACAAGAATGTGTAGCAGAACAGTACCTAAACTTAAGTAAAGAAGTTTCTTTGACAGTAACCATCGGTACAAACAATCAGATCACATATTTCCCTCTACAAGAAAATGAACATCAAAATCAAATACTATTTAAAACAATCGTGCCTGCGCGAGTACAAGATAATAAAGAGCAAGAAGCGCGTAATGAAGTAAATAAAATAATTAAAGCCATACATTTTATAGGTACATTTACAGTTGAATTTTTTATAGATCAACAGAATCAACTATATGTAAATGAAATTGCGCCTAGACCGCATAATTCCGGACATTATTCAATTGAAGCTTGCGAATATTCTCAATTTGATACACATATTAAGGCAATAACAGGACAACAATTACCACAACAAGTAACACTATTGAAACCGGCGATTATGATGAACTTATTAGGCAGAGATTTAGATTTATTAGAAGATCAATTCGCAGAACACCCTGAATGGCATGTCCATATCTATGGCAAAAACGAACGTAAATTTAATCGTAAGATGGGACATTTAACGGTGTTAACTAATGATATAAATGAAACTGAACAAAAGTTGCTTAAACAATTTGAAGGGAGATAAATATATGTCTTTGTTATATGAAGGAAAGGCTAAAAGAATTTTTTCAACAGGAACGTCTGATGTACTAAGAGTTGAATATAAAGATGAAGTGACAGCTGGTAATGGTGCTAAAAAAGACTTCATTGAAGGGAAAGGACGCTTAAATAACCAAATTACCTCTCGTATATTTAATTATTTGAAAGCTAAAGGCTTGAATAGTCATTTTATTGAGCAAATATCTGAAACGGAACAATTAGTTAATTCGGTTGAAATCATTCCTTTAGAAGTTGTAGTTAGAAATATTGCAGCAGGCTCAATTACAAAAAGACTAGGTTTTGAAAAAGGACATACATTTGAAACACCATTAGTTGAATTTTTCTACAAGAATGATGATTTGAACGACCCCCTTATCACTGAAGACCATATTAAACTACTTCAAATTGCTAATGATGGTGAAATTGAAAAATTAAAAGAAGCAGCAACAGAAATTAATGAAGTATTAGTGAACTTAATGGACAAAATGAATTTAAGATTAGTCGATTTTAAAATTGAATTCGGACGCACAAATGAAGGTGAAATTTTATTGGCTGATGAAATTTCTCCAGATACATGTCGAATTTGGGATAAACAAAGTGATACAAATTTTGATAAAGATGTTTATCGAGAAGATACAGGATCAATTATCGAGACATATCAGACTTTTTTAAATAAATTGGAGGCACTCTAACAATGAAAACAATTGAATTGCATATTACATTACAACCACAAGTATTAGATACACAAGGACAAGCATTAAATCGAGCTGTACATGATTTAGGATATAAGCAAGTCAATGATATCAGAGTTGGTAAAGTACTCTATATGACTGTTGATGAAGCAACTGACGAAGCAGTTCATAATGTTGTAACTACGTTAAGTGAAAAACTTTTTGCTAATACTGTTATTGAAGAATATAGCTATAAAGTATTGGAAGAAGGAGAGAAGGCATAATGAAATTTGCAGTGCTGAAATTTCCAGGATCAAATTGCGACAGAGACATGTATAATGCTGCATTGAAATCAGATGTAGAAGCAGAATATGTAGATTATAGAAATACATCGTTGGACGGTTTTGATGGTGTACTGATACCAGGTGGTTTTTCTTTTGGTGATTATTTACGTTCTGGGGCAATGGCAAGTGTTGCACCAATTACAGAAGCAGTAAAACAATTTGCGAAAGAAGGTAAACCGGTACTTGGTGTGTGTAATGGGTTTCAAATTCTAACTGAAATTGGTTTACTTCCAGGTGCTTTACTACATAATGATTCTCATTTATTCGTGAGTCGAAATGAATCATTGCGTGTGGTAAATCATAATACGGCATTCACAAATTTATATAATGAGGATGAAACTGTAGTTTATCCTGTTGCGCATGGTGAAGGACATTATTATTGTACTCAAGATATGTATGATCGTTTAGAGGCAAATAATCAAATTATATTAAAATATGTCAATAATCCGAATGGTTCTTTTAATGATATCGCAGGTATTATCAATGAACAGGGCAATGTGTGTGGTATGATGCCTCATCCGGAACGTGCTATTGAACCAATTCTTGGTACAGATAGCGGCGTAAAATTATTTCAAGCAATGGTAAATAGTTGGAGGGAACAAAATGTCTAAATTTATTGAACCAAGTTCTGAAGATATTAAAATTGAACAACTGTACAAGGATATGGGATTAAGTGATGAAGAATACGCAAAGGTTTGTGATATTTTAGGTCGTGAACCTAACTTTACGGAGATTGGTATTTTCTCAGTTATGTGGAGTGAACACTGTTCTTATAAACATTCCAAACCCTTTTTAACACAATTTCCAACTTCAGGTGAACATGTTTTAATGGGCCCTGGAGAAGGCGCAGGCGTTGTTGATATTGGTGATAACCAAGCGGTTGTGTTCAAGGTTGAGTCACACAATCACCCTTCTGCAGTTGAACCATACCAAGGCGCAGCTACTGGTGTGGGAGGCATTATTAGAGATATTGTTTCTATTGGTGCACGTCCAATTAATTTATTGAATAGTCTAAGGTTTGGTGAATTGACAGAAAAACAAAACCGTCGACTTTTACGTGGCGTTGTTGCAGGTATAGGTGGCTATGGTAACTGTATAGGAATTCCTACAACTGCTGGAGAAATAGAGTTTGATGATCGATATGATGGCAACCCACTCGTCAATGCGATGTGTGTAGGCATTATTGATCACGACATGGTTCAAAAAGGGACGGCTAAAGGCGTTGGAAACTCTGTTATTTATGTTGGTTTAAAAACTGGCCGCGATGGTATTCATGGTGCGACTTTTGCTTCTGAAGAATTAAGTGAAGATAGTGAAAGCAAACGACCATCTGTTCAAATTGGTGATCCATTTGTAGGTAAAAAATTAATGGAAGCCACGCTAGAAGCCATCACATTTGATGAACTCGTTGGTATCCAAGACATGGGGGCTGCAGGACTAACATCATCATCCTCAGAAATGGCAGCTAAAGGTGGTAGTGGCTTACATTTACGTTTAGAACAAGTCCCTACAAGAGAACAAGGTATTTCACCGTATGAAATGATGTTATCTGAAACTCAAGAACGTATGTTGCTTGTTGTAGAAAAGGGAACAGAACAAAAATTCTTAGACCTCTTTGATAAACATGAGTTAGACAGTGCAGTAATTGGAGAAGTAACTGACACGGATCGTTTCGTATTAACTTATGAAGATGAAGTATTTGCCGATATTCCAGTTCAACCTTTATCTGATGAAGCGCCAGTTTATGTACTTGAAGGTACGTCGCCAGAATACAATGAAACTAAAAATGACTATAGCAGTGTAGATGTTGAATCCGTATTTGATCAATTATTACAACACCCAACTATAGCTTCGAAGCGTTATTTATACGAACAATATGATCAACAAGTAGGTGCTAATACGATAGTTAAGCCAGGATTACAAGCCTCTGTTGTGCGCGTTGAAGGAACTGATAAAGCTATTGCGTCAACGATTGATGGAGAAGCCCGCTATGTATTTAACAATCCATATGAAGGTGGAAAGATAGTTGTTGCCGAAGCGTATAGAAATTTAATTTCTGTAGGTGCAACGCCTTTAGCTATGACGGATTGTTTAAATTATGGCTCACCTGAGAAGAAAGAAATATATCAACAATTAGCAGATTCAACAAAAGGTATGGCAGAAGCATGTGAGGTTTTAAGCACACCTGTCGTTTCGGGTAATGTGTCTTTATATAACGAAACGAGAGAAACATCTATATTCCCAACACCTGTAGTAGGTATGGTTGGTCTCATCGATGACATAAGTTATCTTAATCATTTTAATCCTTCTGTAGGAGATACATTATATGTTGTTGGTGATACAAATGATGATTTCGGTGGTAGTCAAATAGAGAAATTGTTGTATGGTCAAGTGAATCATGAATTTGAATCCATTGATTTATCGCAAGAAGTTCGTAAAGGTGAATCGATAAAACAAGCAATTCGAGAAGGGGTAGCTTCACATGTGCAAACAGTAGGTAAAGGTGGCTTATTGCTTACTTTAGCTCGTATCAGTGCACATTACCAACTTGGTTTACAGGCGAAACTAAGTGTTACGAATGCGCAACTGTTTAGTGAAACACAAGGACGTTATATTGTAATCGTAAAAAATGGTCAATCATTAAACTGCGATTATGCTGTTGAGATTGGTAAAGTGACTAATGATCAACAATTTAAAGTGACAAATGAACAGAGCGAAATTGTGCGTGATGTAAAACATTTAAATGATTTATGGGAAGGAGCTATACCTCAATGTATGACAGCAACGGATTAAATGAAGAATGTGGCGTGTTTGGCATATGGAATCATCCGGAATCTGCTCAATTAACCTATATGGGACTACACAGTTTGCAACATCGTGGTCAAGAAGGTGCTGGAATCGTTTGTTCAAATGGTGAAGTGCTTAAAGGTGAACGTGGTTTAGGTTTATTGACAGATGCGATATCAGATACACAAATGGAATCATTTAAAACATATCAACATGCAATTGGGCATGTGAGATACGCAACATCCGGGAATAAAGGTATAGAGAATATTCAACCGTTTTTATATCATTTTTATGATATGAGTGTTGCAGTTTGTCATAATGGTAATCTTATCAATGCGCAAAGTCTAAAAAAATCTTTAGAACATCAAGGCTCTATTTTTCACTCTTCTTCAGATACTGAAGTTATCATGCACTTGATACGCAGAAGTAAAGCACCTACATTTGAAGATGCTTTTCAAGAAAGTTTAAGAAAAATAAAAGGCGGATTTACTTTTGCGGTACTAACTAAAGACGCTTTATATGGTGCAGTTGACCCTAATGCGATTCGACCATTAGCTGTTGGTAAAATGAAAAATGGTTCATATATTATTGCCAGTGAAACATGTGCAATCGATGTCCTAGGTGCTGAATTTGTAAGAGATATTCATGCTGGAGAATATGTAGTCATCAATGATGATGGGATCAGAGTCGAATCTTATACGCGTCATACAACGACGGCTATTTCAGCTATGGAGTATATTTACTTTGCTAGACCTGATTCAACCATTGCCGGTAAAAATGTTCATGCTGTTAGAAAACAGTCTGGTAAGCAATTAGCGAAAGAAAGTCCAGCATCAAATGCGGACATGGTTATTGGTGTACCTAATTCTTCACTTTCAGCAGCATCTGGTTATGCCGAAGAGAGTAGACTGCCGTATGAAATGGGTCTTGTTAAAAATCAATATGTTGCAAGAACATTTATTCAACCGACACAAGAATTACGTGAACAAGGCGTCCGCGTAAAATTATCTGCTGTAAAAGATATTGTCTATGATAAAAATATTGTCTTAGTAGATGATTCGATTGTCAGAGGTACTACGAGTAAACGTATAGTACAAATGTTGAAAGACGCAGGCGCTAAGGAAGTTCATGTACGCATTGCTTCTCCTGAGTTTATGTTTCCAAGTTTTTATGGCATAGATGTTTCAACAACGGCAGAGCTTATTTCATCAAATAAATCGCCCGAGGAGATTAGTGATTATATTGGAGCAGATTCACTGGCTTATTTAACAGTCGAAGGTCTAATTGATTCTATTGGACTTGATTGCGATGCGCCTTATAGTGGACTTTGTGTTGAAAGTTTCACAGGTGATTATCCTGCAGGTTTATATGATTATGAGCAAGATTATGTAGCGCATTTAAGTGAACGTCAAAAAGCGTACTTAGCAAATCATCAACAATACTTTGATAGAGAGGGTAATTTAAATGTCTAAAGCATATCAACAAGCAGGCGTCGATATTAATGCAGGGTATGAAGCGGTAGAACGAATGACAAGTCATGTCCAAAGAACAATGCGCAAAGAAGTACTTGGTGGATTGGGTGGCTTTGGTGCTACATTTGATTTGTCACAGTTAAATATGAAAGCACCTTTACTTGTATCAGGTACAGATGGTGTAGGTACAAAATTAAAATTAGCCATCGATAACGATAAACATGACACGATTGGTATAGATGCTGTCGCAATGTGTGTCAATGATATTTTAACTACAGGTGCAGAACCACTTTACTTTTTAGATTATATTGCAACTAATAAAGTCGTTCCTGAAGTCATTGAGCAAATTGTCAAAGGGGTAAGTGATGGCTGTGAAGAGACCAATACAGCTTTAATCGGTGGAGAAACAGCTGAAATGGGAGAAATGTATCACGAGGGTGAATATGATTTAGCAGGCTTCGCAGTAGGTGCAGTAGAAAAGGATGACTATATTGATGGCTCATCTGTTGAACCTGGACAAGCAATTATAGGTCTTGAATCTAGTGGCATACATTCCAATGGTTATAGTTTAGTTAGAAAATTAATACAACAATCAGGTATTAAATTAAGTGAACCATTCAATCAAGAACAGACATTTTTAGATGCTTTTTTGAAACCCACACGTTTATATGTAAAACCCGTGTTAGCTGTTAAATCATCTATTAAGATATATGCCATGACCCATATTACAGGGGGCGGTTTTTATGAAAATATACCTAGAGCCTTACCTGAGGGGATAACAGCCAAGATTGATGTCACGCAATTTCCTACGCCAGCTATATTTGATTGGTTACAAGAACAAGGAAACATCTCAACTGATGAAATGTATAACATTTTTAACATGGGTATTGGCTTTACTTTAGTCGTTGATAATAACCAAGTTGAATCAACATTAGAAATACTTAATGGTCAAAATATCAAGGCATATAAAATTGGTGAAACTGTTAAAGGCAACGAACCAATCCAATTAACGGGGGTATAAAATTGACCAAAATAGCTATATTTGCTTCTGGTTCTGGAAGTAATTTTGAAAGTATTATGTCTAAAATCAAACAAGGGGAACTACCAAATATTGAAGTAACCTCACTTTATACAGATCAAGTAAATGCATATTGTATTGAACGCGCGCGCAAATATCATTTAGATGTTCATATTAATGAATTGAAAAATTTTGATTCTAAAGCGGATTATGAACGTAAAATTATAGAATGGTTAACGTCTGAAAAAGTAGAGTGGATTGTTCTAGCTGGCTATATGAAATTAATAGGTGAAAATATTTTAAGAGCTTATGATAAACGCATTTTAAATATTCACCCTTCATTATTACCAAAATATAAAGGGAAAGATGCTATAGGACAAGCGCTAGCAAGTGGCGATACAATAACTGGTTCAACAGTACATTATGTTGACAGTGGTATGGATACGGGAGAAATTATTGAACAACGTCAATGTGATATTTATCCGGACGATAATAAATCTGATCTTGAAGAAAGAATTAAAGCAATAGAGCATGAATTATATCCAGAAGTCATATCAAAAATCATTCAATAAGAGGTGCTAATTTAAATGAAGAAAGCAATATTAAGTGTGTCTAATAAAGCAGGTATTGTAACCTTTGGTCAATCATTAATAGAGCAAAATTATGAATTATATTCAACGGGCGGAACAATGCGTGAATTAGCCAATGGCGGGTTACCTGTGAAGTCGATTTCAGAGTTGACAGAGTTTGAAGAAATTATGGATGGCAGAGTTAAAACATTACATCCATCTGTACACGGCGGTATTTTAGCTGATAGAGATAAACCTGAACATTTAGAACAACTGCAAGCACAAGGTATTGATTTAATAGATATGGTAGTTGTCAATTTATATCCATTTAAAGAAACGGTTGCAAACCCTAATGTGACAGAAGAAGATGCAATTGAAAACATTGATATCGGTGGACCAACGATGCTGCGTGCTGCAGCAAAGAACTTCAAACATGTTATCACCGTTGTACATCCTGCTGATTATAATGAAGTGATTGATAAATTGAAAAATGGCACATTAGATGAAGCTTATCGCAAATCACTTATGATTAAAGTATTTGAACATACAAATGAATATGACGCAGCGATTGTAGACTATTTTAAAGATAATAAGGAAAGTTTACGTTATGGTGAAAATCCACAACAATCAGCTTATTTTGTTAGAACATCTGATGCCAAACATACTTTAGCAGGTGCCAAACAATTACATGGCAAGCAATTAAGCTATAACAATATCAAAGATGCGGATGCAGCGTTATCATTGGTGAAACAATTTGAACAACCTGCTGCTGTTGCTGTTAAGCATATGAATCCATGTGGCGTGGGCGTTGCTGAAACAATTGATGAGGCATATAAACATGCTTTCGATGCAGATAATCAGTCTATTTTTGGTGGTATTGTTGCTTTGAATAGAACTGTAGAAAAATCATTGGCAGAAGTATTGCATGGTATCTTTTTAGAAGTTGTTATTGCACCAAAATTTACACAAGAAGCTCTAGAAGTGTTAGGTAAAAAGAAAAATATTAGGCTTTTAGAGATTGATATGACAATTGATAATAGTGAACAAGAACTTGTCTCTGTATCAGGAGGTTATCTTGTACAAGATAAAGATAATGTCAAATTAAATAGAGAAGACATGACAGTCGTTACAGAAGTTGAGCCAACAGAAGCGCAATGGGATGCTATGCTTCTTGGATGGAAAGTTGTTGCATCAGTTAAAAGTAATGCTGTTATCTTAAGTAATGCAAAACAAACAGTGGGTATTGGTGCAGGTCAAATGAATAGAGTAGGTTCTGCTCAAATTGCAATTGAAAGAGCGATTGAAATAAACGATGACGTTGCTATGGTTTCAGATGGTTTCTTCCCTATGGATGACACGGTAGAATTAGCTGCAAATTCTGGTATTAAAGCAATTATTCAACCAGGTGGTTCTATCAAAGATCAAGAATCTATTGATATGGCAAATAAACATGGTATTGCAATGGTTACAACAGGCGTAAGACATTTTAAACATTAATTAATATTGGAGGAAATGTAGCTTATGAAAGTACTCGTAATTGGTGCAGGTGGTAGAGAGCATGTATTAGCATTTAAATTAAAACAGTCTCCACTTATTAATGAAATTCATGTGATACCAGGCAATGGCGCTATGAAAAATATAGCGACAGTACATACAGATATAGATGAAGCGAATCATGAAAAAATTGTAGATTTTGCTAAGACACAGAATGTTTCATGGGTAATTATTGGACCTGAACAGCCATTAACCGAAGGATTAACCGATAAATTGCAAACAGAAAATATAAAAGTATTTGGTCCAAATGAAGCTGCAGCACAAATTGAAGGTTCAAAATTATTTGCAAAACAACTCATGGAAAAGTATGACATTCCAACTGCAGCTTACAAAGAAACAAATAACAAAACAGATGCATTAGCCTATATTGACACATGTGAATTTCCAATTGTACTGAAAAAAGATGGATTAGCCGCAGGTAAAGGTGTTATTATTGCTAATAATATCGATGAAGCACGTGAAGGAATAGACATTTTATATTCTGAAGAAAATGGCACAGTTGTATTTGAACAATTTCTTGAAGGCGAGGAATTTTCACTTATGACATTTGTTAATCAAGATTATGCTGTGCCATTTGATTGTATTGCGCAAGATCATAAACGTGCGTTTGACAATGATGAAGGTCCTAATACTGGTGGTATGGGAGCATACTGTCCGGTACCTCATATTGATAAGGGTATGATAGAACGTACAAATAAAGAAATTGCTCAGCCAATTGCACAAGCAATGGCGAAAGAGGGCTATTCATTTTTTGGTGTGCTATATATAGGCGCAATTATAACAAAAGATGGTCCTAAGGTGATTGAGTTTAATGCAAGGTTTGGAGATCCAGAAGCGCAAGTGTTGTTGACTCGAATGGAAAGTGATTTGATGCAACACATTTTAGATTTAGAGGCGAAGCAACCGATTCAATTTAAGTGGAAAAAAGATGCGGTTGTAGGGGTTATGCTTGCGTCTAAAGGCTATCCAGGTACTTATAATAAAGGTGAGGTCGTTTCAGGGTTTACATTAGATGGAAGATACTTTGTAAGTGGTTTAAATAAAGTTGATCAACATTACGTAACTTCAGGAGGTCGTGTTATTCTCGCTTTAGGCGAAGGTAGCGACATTAGTGAAGCTAAAGCTAATGCTTATGAAGCGGTTGACCAAATTCAAAGTAATGCATTATTTTATCGTTCTGACATCAGTGACAAAGCGATAAAACAAAAATAGCAAAAAAGCGATGGAACAAACTGGTTTAGGTTTTGTTCCATCGCTTTTATTTTTTTGGATAAAAATGATTTCGAAAAGTTAGTTGAACTTTTTTAATAAATACTTGTTATACGGACATCGTCGATTCCAGTTATTGGGAAATATAGTGATAAGTAATAGGCACTTATTAATATGAGTCCCATAACTATAATTAACAGAATATCTTTATACGAGAAAGGTGCAGGATAATAATATGTTCGAGGCCCATCTTTGAAGCCTTTTTTTTCCATTGCTACTGAAAGCTGATGTGCCTTCCTGATGTTTTGACTTAATAACGGAATGATGAGGTGCTTGACTCTTTTTATACCTCGATAATTTTGGGCACTTATTAATTGATAACGTATTTTTAATGATTTTCTTAATTGTAAAAAAGACATAAACATTAATGGCACCATGCGTATTGCCGCCATAAAGGCATATGCTACTTTGGGTTTTACTTTTAAATGTTGCATTAAACTATAAAATACAAGAACGATTTGTGAAGTAAAAGCAATTAAGATTCCAAAAAATGAAACCGTTGTTGTACGCATCGCTAAATGTAAGCCACGATACAAACTTTCAGTTGTTATTTGTATAAACCCAAATTTGAATAGTAAGTGCGTCCCATCACCATAAAAAATCATGAATAATGCGGACACTAAACTGAAAAGTATCGTAAAAGTGATAAATACTAAGGTAATTTTAAATTGCAAGCCATTGAATATTAATAATAGAGCAAGCATTAAGCACGTAATATAAAACATATAATCGAATTGATGAACAAATATGACAAAGAAGAATAATATAACAGCAATCCCTAATTTAGTAATGATATTTACATCATCGATAAAGGAATGGTGTTTTTTCCACATATCAAACATACGTATCACCTGTCTTTTCTATTAAATGGTGATGTTCGAGATGTAGTCTTCGAGTTGGGTAACGTGCAATAATTTCTGGGTCATGTGTAACCATGATAATGGTTTGTCCTTGTTTAATTCTCTGTTGAAACAGCTTAATTAGGTTAAATGTATTGTGACTATCAAGTCCAAATGTAGGTTCGTCAAGTAAAATTAAATCAGAAGAAGCACTTAAAGCAATGGCAACACTTAAGCGTCGTTTTTGTCCCATAGATAATTCATAAGGGTGTTGTATTTGTACTGATGTTAAGTTAAGCGTTTTTAATAATGATTCAGTTTGCTGTTTAGCTTCATCCGTTGAATTAAATTTGTTTTTGTTTTGTATATGAATTTCGTCGTATACAGAATTTGTTATAAATTGTAATTCGGGATTTTGATACACAAGATACATAGATTTTGCTGCAGATTTAATTTTAGTGTAAATATGATGATTGATGTACATCTGACCTTCATATTTAATTAATTGCATCATTGATTCGAGCAGTGAAGTTTTACCTGAACCATTGGACCCGGTAATGGATATCCATTCTCCCGCATTGACATTTAACTTAGGAATGTTAATGAGTTGCTGCTTTCCACGTTTAATAACTGCATCTTGAATTTGGAAATTAAAATGAGATGAATCAGAATCTGAAAAATTTAGTGCTTTTGGTGCAGAATGCCAAGCTTTTGGATGCCAAACACCATATTCAGTTAATAGCGCTTCATAATAATTTAAAATTTGAGAAGGTGGGGCATCTGCAATGATGGCACCATCATAATTCATTAAAACGACACGATCGACATGTTGCCATATATGTTCGACTTTGTGTTCTACTATAAGTACAGTTTGGTCTCGCCACAATGATTGAATTTTTTGCCATAAATCAGCAGTTGACTCTACATCTAACATCGCGGTAGGTTCATCTAAAAATAGTGTCGTTGCTTGTTGTAAAATTGTCTCAGCAATCGCAAGTTTTTGTTTCATACCGCCACTTAATTCATTAATATATTGATTTTTGTCCACGTTTAATCCAACTGTCATTAGTGCTTCCTCAATACGATGATCCATTTCTTCCCGAGGAACTTGTTGATTTTCTAGTACAAATGCAAGTTCTTCATAAACTTTAGGCATACAAAATTGAGTATCTGGATCTTGGAATATGACACCACTTGAAGGATCGACTTCTAATGCATCATATTTTAACGGCAAATCTATCAAGTTTGGCACAATGCCACTAAGTACGTTTAATAAAGTACTTTTACCTGAACCAGAAGGACCTAATAATAATACCTTTTCTTTATCTTTTATTTGAATAGACAAATTGTCGAATATTTTTTTTTGACCATTTGGATATTTCAAGCGTAAATTTTTAGTAGCTATCAACATTATTACTCCTTATAGATTGTCATAATCACTCTGGGTTGCTGGTCTGAATAATTTTGTTACACCAGTTTGGTCAAGTGCTTTAACAATATAATAAGATAAGAGACCGGCAACGATAATACCGCTAATTAATCTAAATATGATGTATAAAGCAAGATTCCAACCCGCGACTTCTCCTAGATAACCATAGGCAAAATCTAAAGGTAGTGTTGCAACTGAAGCTAAAAATCCTGCTAGCATCGCAACCATTGCTGAACGTGATTTATATCGAAAAATAGCAAATATAATTTCGCAAGCTAAACCTTGTAATAATGCATAGACCATCGTTGCAATATCAAAACGACCCATTACAATTGTTTCACCAGCACCTGCAGCAAATTCTGCAAGCACAGCAATACCGGCTTTTGGAATTATGAGATAAGCTACGACTGCTGCCATAAACCAGGCACCATAAGTGAGTTCTTCAAAATGAAGTCCAGTTACCTGTACAGCTTTATAGACAAAATTCCAAATATTATAAATAATAGCGAAAACAACTGCGATAAGCACAGTTACAAGTATTTCGGATAGTTTTAAACCTTTTGACATCATTGTTCCTCCTAATATAAAAAACGCACAACCTTCTAGAAAGTTGCGCGTTTTTATATAGGCATACGGATACCAAAGTTACTCAGTGATATCGCAATACACTTTCCTACGCTAGTTTAATCTAGATCAGGTTCAAAGGGTTTGAGGGTATACCTCATCTCAGTCACAAAACACCCCTAGTGCGAATGATTTATTTAAATTTAATTATAATGTATGACTTTTCGTCGTTTATGTCAAGGTTATGCTAGAAATTGTTGGTTAATAGAGTGATTATTTTAAGGACAAACGTTGTTATTTAAGTTTATTACATGTAATCATGTTATAAAACCCTTAAAAATAGGAATGGACACAAACCTCATTTCGATAAGATTTGATGTCGCACTCCCATATCGGATTTACATTTATATTGAATTACTATTAATACCAAGTATCTATACTAGTCTAAAGTATCTTGAATATTTTGTTTAGTTTCTTCAGTGTTATCTTTTGCAGATTCTTTTTCTTCTTTTAATTTATCCTCTGCTTTTTTAGCTTTTTCAGCTGCTTCTTTATTTAATTCTTCTTTACTCATAATTAAAGCACTCCTTCATAGTTATGATTATCTATATTTAGTATATACCACAATTGAATAAAATATAAACACTTCAATATAATTACAATAGTTTGATATGAGATTAATGTTAATTAATGGATAATGTAAATAATGCATCGATAATGTACTTAATAAGTTAAATTTATAAAATTGTTTAAACATGAATTGTAAGTGGGAATTTGACTATAAGTCATTTTATATCATACTATGGACTTATTTATTAGATAATTAAAGACAAGAACTAAATGTTCATATATAATAACTTTTGAGGTGAATGGTATGTCTTTTTTGAAGAAACACGCTGAGATATTATATAGTTATGTTATAGGCATCGTTTCGCTTTTCACAGGTCTTATCATTTTAATTAATTTACCATTAATTAATAAATTAAATGGTAAAGGTAAAATTGATTTGCACATTCATAATGTATGGGATTTTATAAATGCATTTTTTAGTGAAATAATTAGAGTAATGAGTAATTACATAGGTAATTTCCCGATAATTAGTGCCATCATTATTGCTTTATTTGGTATTGGTGTCATTATGATTGGCTTTACTTTATATAGAACGACAAGATATGACTATGATATTTCAGTATTCTTTTTAGTTATTGGTATTCTTTTTTTCATCATAACACTGATATTGATGACTCAAGTTTATAGCTTTTTTGCTATTATTTTCGTAATACCATTTGCAATTCATATTGGTTATATCGTTTATAAGGACGAGTTAAATACAGAACATAGAAAATATCATTATTTATGGATTATTTTCAGTTATGGGATAAGTTACTTAATAACGCAAATTGTTTTATACGGAAGAATTGAAAGCGATGAAATCATTCCTATTGATATTTTGAGTGTTAACACATTCTTTATTATCATGTGGTTACTTGGACAAATGTCTATTTGGAACTTCTTATTTTTAAGAAGATCACTTCCTTTAACAAAACAAGAACTTGGGGAAGAAGAACCAGAATTATCAAGAACTAACAAAGGATCAGTAACAAATCAAACGAAAGAAACATGGAAGACACTACAAGATAAAACAACAGAATTTACACGTAAAACGCGCAGAAGTGTTGATATTCAAAAAGCTAGAGATAAAAAAGATAAATTTATTGCTAAATGGAAAGAAATTATCGATATTCAAGAGGATGATATTCCAAATTGGATGAAAAAACCTAAATGGATTAAACCTGCATATGTAGAGTTGTTCTGTGGAGCCATCTTATTATTCTTTACTTTAATTGAATTTAACAATAGGAATTCACTTTTTGTTTCAGGTAATTGGGAAATTTCCCAAACACAATATGTGATAGAATGGATTACGCTATTCTTTTTAATGATTATTATCATTATTTATATATTGACAACATTAACGAATTTCTTAAAAGATAGGTTCTATTATCTGCAAATGTTTATGGTCAGTTTATTATTCTTCAAATTACTGACTGAGTTTATGAACATTATGGTTCACGGATTATTATTATCCATCTTTATCACACCAATTTTAATCATTATGCTATTGGCTATATTTGTAGCATTTGTTATGAAGTTACGTGAACCAACTAAATATTAATTACTTTAATAGAAACAAGGAAGAAGTCTGGGACATGGCATTGTCTCAGGCTTTTTTTATTTGAAAGTAAAGGTAAAACACAACTTCTAAATAGAATTTCTTTCACATTTTATGTGGATTAGTCGCACTTATTCATGAGCATCGGCTGATGTCATTCACTATATTTGATAAGGTGAGGCGACCCAATCTTTATTGAAAAATTAAATTTCTATAAAAATACTTATGAAGTTTCAGATATAATATTTTGGTGAATTGTAGATAATTGATGTTACGATGTTAATGAGATGATAAAATGAATAAGCAAATAATAAATATAAATAAAAGTAGAAAGGCTGACATAAATTTATGAAAATTGCCACGTTAAATAGAGGAAAAGAAACGAAATATTTAAATGAATACCCATTAGTAGATGAAGAAGATATTTATGCACACGATCATTTAAAAGAGGGGGACCTATTTTATTTAATGAACGATAGAGATCAATATATAGCTACTGCTTATGTTGGTAGACAGCATAAAGGCGTTGGCTGGGTATTGAGCTATGACAAAGATGAAGTCATTAACACACAATTTTTTGAAACATTATTTAAAAATGCCAAAGCTGAACGTGAATATTTCTATAATATTGATGGGACGAATGCTTTTCGTGTTTTTAATGGTGAAGGCGATGGTATAGGTGGTTTAACCATAGATAACTATGATGGTCATTTCTTAATCCAATGGTATTCAAAAGGCATTTATAAATTCCGTTATAATGTATTATCAGCGTTAGAAAATGTATTCGAATATACGTCTATATTTGAAAAAATGAGATTTAAAGACGCAGAAATTCAAGGTGGATTTGTTGATGGTGAAGCACCTGAGTTTCCAATTATTATTGAAGAAAATTTCACATTCTATAATGTAGATTTAAATGATGGACCTATGACAGGCATATTTTTAGATCAAAAAGAAGTACGAAAAAAATTAAAAGATCATTATGCTGAAGATAAAGAAATATTAAATGTATTTAGTTATACGGGTGCATTTTCTGTTATAGCTGCCGAAAACGCAACAATGACAACAAGCGTAGATTTAGCAAACCGATCACGTGCACTTACAGAAGAAAATTTTGGCTTGAATGGTATTGATCCTAAGTCACAATATATTTATGTAATGGACACTTTTGATTACTTTAATTATGCGTGTCGTCATGACTTGTTTTACGATACGATTGTTATTGATCCACCAAGTTTTGCTAGAAACAAGAAAAAAACTTTTTCCGTATTAAAAGATTACGATAAATTAATTAAAGGTGCACTTGAAATATTAGGGCCTGACGGTACATTACTGTTATGCACAAATAATAGTACGTTTTCTTTGAAATCATTCAAAAATGTAATCAATCAAACATTAACAGAAGAAGAAGTAGATTATGAAATTGTAGAAGTAATGGGCTTGCCAAAAGATTTCAAAACACATCCACACTATAAACCTTCTAAATATTTAAAGGCTGTTTTTGTAAAAATAAAGTAAAATTATGAAAAAAGGGTATTCTTTTTAATACGAAGTAATTTACTAAGGAGTGAATAAAATGGGTTTTAAAAATAAAATCACAAATAATGTTACACAAAAAGTTGGTAATAAAGTATTAAAAATTGAAGATATCAAACAAAAAAGTAATATACCTACCACAAATATAGAAATTGAAGAACGACGTAAACGTGCACAGGCACTAGTTAGAAAAAAATCTGTTTTATCATCAAGTATCAGTATTGTGCCAATACCCGGTTTAGATTTTGGTGTCGATATTAAATTGATGAGAGATATTATTGAAGATGTTAATAAAATTTATGGATTAGATCATAAACAAGTGAATAACATGGGCGATGATATGAAAGAGCGTGTCTTAGCTGCCGCGGCGATTCAAGGTAGTCAATTTATAGGTAAAAAAATATCGAATGCGATATTAAAAGTTGTCGTTAGAGATGTTGCAAAACGTGTAGCTGCGAAACAAACGAAATGGTTCCCGGTTGTGGGGCAGGCTATTTCAGCATCAATTAGTTATTACTTTATGAAAAAAATTGGAGATGAACATATTCAAAAATGTGAAAAAGTTGTGAAAGAACTTGTTTAAAACTATAGCGTTTTCACAAATTAGCTAAAATTCTCTGAATATTGTCATGTCATGGGTGCAACGAATTGAATTTATAATAATAATTTGGTAATGTTATTATATAAAACTATGCTAGGTTTTATAATAAACCAACGATTCTAACTATACGAAGGAGAAATCATTTTATGGAACAAAAATCATATGTAATTATCGACGAAACAGGTATTCACGCTCGTCCAGCGACAATGCTTGTTCAAACTGCCTCAAAATTTGATTCTGATATTCAATTAGAATATAACGGTAAAAAAGTTAACTTGAAATCAATCATGGGTGTTATGAGTTTAGGTGTAGGTAAAGATGCTGAAATTACAATCTACGCTGACGGTAGCGATGAAAAAGATGCAATTGAAGCAATCACTGACATTTTATCTAAAGAAGGATTAACTAAATAATTATGTCTAATTATATAAATGGTATAGCTGCATCTGACGGTGTAGCTATAGCTAAAGCATACTTATTAGTTGAACCAGATTTATCATTTGATAGCGAAAAAGTGTCAGATGTAGATGCTGAGATTGCAAAGTTCAATAATGCTATTCAAACATCCAAAGTTGAATTAACTAAAATTAGAAATAATGCTGAACAAAATTTAGGTGCTGATAAAGCAGCAATTTTTGATGCGCATTTACTTGTTTTAGATGATCCTGAATTAATTCAACCAATCGAAGAAAAAATTAAGAATGAACAAGTTAACGCACCAACTGCATTATCTGATGTAACTGGACAATTCATTACTATTTTTGAATCAATGGATAATGAATATATGAAAGAACGTGCTGCTGATATCCGCGATGTTTCAAAACGTGTGTTAGCACATATTTTAGGTGTAGAATTACCAAATCCTAGTATGATTGATGAAAGCGTTGTTATAATCGGTAACGATTTAACACCTTCAGATACTGCTCAATTAAATAAAGAATTTGTACAAGGATTTGTAACTAATATAGGTGGTAGAACTTCACATTCAGCAATTATGAGTCGCTCATTAGAAATTGCTGCAGTTGTAGGTACTAAATCTATTACTCAAGAAGTTAAACAAGGTGACATGATTATTGTTGACGGTTTAACAGGTGAAGTCATCATTGATCCTACTGAAGATGAAGTCATTGCTTATCAAAACAAGCGTGAACGTTTCTTTGAAGACAAGCAAGAATTACAAAAATTACGCGATGAAGAGACAACTACAATTGATGGTAGACACGCTGAACTTACTGCCAATATCGGTACACCGAATGATTTAAAAGGTGTAATTGAAAATGGTGCAGAGGGCATTGGATTATACCGTACTGAATTTTTATATATGGGTAGAGACGAAATGCCAACTGAAGATGAGCAGTTCGAAGCTTATAAAAAAGTATTAGAAACGATGGAAGATAAACGCGTTGTTGTACGTACTTTAGATATTGGTGGAGATAAAGAACTACCTTATCTGAATTTACCTGAAGAAATGAATCCTTTCTTAGGTTACCGTGCTATCCGTTTATGCCTAGATCAACCTGATATTTTCAGACCACAGTTGCGTGCATTATTACGTGCATCTGCTTTTGGTAAATTGAATATCATGTTCCCTATGGTAGCTACAATCCAAGAGTTCCGTGATGCTAAAGCATTGTTACTTGAAGAAAAAGATAACTTAACAAATGAAGGCATTGAAGTTTCTGATGATATCGAACTTGGTATTATGGTAGAAATTCCTTCTACTGCTGCGTTGGCAGATGTATTTGCTAAAGAAGTTGATTTCTTCAGTATAGGAACGAATGATTTAATTCAATATACAATGGCTGCTGATAGAATGTCAGAACGTGTTTCTTACTTGTATCAACCATATAATCCTTCAATATTACGTTTAGTAAAACAAGTAATAGAAGCTTCTCATAAAGAAGGTAAATGGACTGGTATGTGTGGAGAAATGGCTGGCGATGAAATTGCAATTCCATTGTTATTAGGCTTAGGATTAGATGAGTTCTCAATGAGTGCTACCTCAGTACTTAAAGCACGTCGTCAAATCAAAGGTTTAAGTCAAAATGAAATGGAAGAATTAGCTCAAAGAGCAATTGATTGTGCTACTTCTGAAGAAGTTCAAGATTTAGTAAATCAATACGCTAAATAAAATGAGTACTTATTAAAAAATAAAGATATGTCTTGGATATAAACATCTGAGATTAACTAAAAACGCCGATTTCTATTGTAATTAAATAGAAATTGGCGTTTTTTATGTTTGGAAAGTGAATTTAAAGGCTGGAGGGTTTGCATAGAGTGTTTAATATTAATAAATTCTATTTAGAAATGGCTAAAGAAACACGAATGATTAATTTTTAATTTTGTAAAAAGTTACAAAATACGTTACTTTATAATTAGTACTTAATTAACTTTACAACATAATTAAATTGTTAACTTTGAGAATGCATCGCTTATTTAATATTTAATGTGCTATTTATTTTATCCATGTCAATTTGGTGCATTGGTTCACCATTTAATAAAATAAAAGGTGTTGCAAATGCATCATAATCAATCATTTCATTTCTATATTGTGTATTACTGATATTTTTTTCACGATATGCGACATCATTGTCAGCTAAGTAGTTTTTGATGAAAGTACAAGGTGGACAATCATTTTGTGTGTATATGATAATCTCGTTCATAATCGGTTTATCCTTTCTTTATTCAATTTACTATAATATAAGAGACTTTAGAATATATTTCAAGTCTTTTAAATTGTATGAAATTAGACATTAATTTGTCACTTTATTTTGAGAGAAATAAATTTAAAAAATATGTACACCGGTTTATAATGGAAAGACGTTGTGATTTTTGTCACAAATAAATAAAAAAGGTGATATTATGGATTCAGTTGAATTAGCACGGTTTTTAACTGCGATGACACTCGCAGTGCATATAATTTTTGCAACAATTGGTGTGGGGATGCCAGTCATGTTCGCTGTTGCCGAATTTATTGGTATTAAGAAAAATAATCCACTATACACAACATTAGCCAAAAGATGGTCCAAAGGTTATACGATAACAGTAGCTGTAGGTGTCGTGACAGGTACAATTATAGGTCTACAGTTGTCATTACTATGGCCAACATTTATGCAAATGGGTGGACATGTTATAGCATTACCATTATTTATGGAAACATTTGCTTTCTTCTTTGAAGCGATATTCTTGAGTATATATCTATATACATGGGATCGTTTTAAAGGAAAATGGACGCACTTTTTAATTAGTATACCAGTTATCCTTGGTGGATCATTCTCGGCGTTCTTTATTACTGCCGTTAACTCATTTATGAATACACCTGCTGGATTTGAAATGAAAAATGGCAAAATGGTTAATGTAGAACCATTAGCAGCAATGTTTAATGATTCGTTTTTAATTAGATCATTCCATGTGGTTGCAACTGCACTTATGACAATGGCGTTTGTATTAGCGGCTATCGCTGCTTTCAAATTACTCAAAAATAAATTTAAAAAAGATACAGAATATCATAAAAAAGCACTAAAACTAACTATGATCTTAGGTGTTGTTTTTACATTAGGATCTATGTTAGCAGGTGACTTATCTGCTAAGTTCTTACATCAAGAGCAACCAGAGAAATTAGCAGCTTATGAATGGCACTTTGATACGGAATCACATGCAGATTTAGTTTTATTTGGTTCCTTAGATGAAAAAACGCAAGAAGTAAATGGCGCAATTAAAATTCCTGGTCTCCTTAGCTTTTTAGCTGATAATAATACTAATACAGAAGTTAAAGGTCTGGATGAATTTCCAAAAGATTTACAACCACCAATGATTGTACATTATTACTTTGATCTCATGGTTTCGATGGGGGTATTTTGTTTAGTCGTTTCCGGTGCATATGTACTTACACTTATATTTAAAAAACTGCGGAAATTTACACATTCAAAACCTATGTTATATGGTGTACTATTGACTGGTCCAGCGGCTATGCTAGCAATCGAGTTTGGTTGGTTCTTAACAGAGCAAGGTCGTCAGCCATGGATTGTTCGTGGTTATCTTAAAGTAGCAGATGCTGCGACACAAGCAGGAGGATTAACCCTAGTTACAATTCTATTCGGCTTGTTATACCTTGTGTTAATGGTTACCTCTGCTTATGTATTAATTCGTATGTTTAAAGAGAAACCAGCTTATAAAGAAGTTGAAGCACTAGCTTCAGAAAGAGGTGATGCATAATGATATTCGCATATATTGGCATTTCCGTACTTTGGATTTTCTTATTCTGTTACATCATTATTGCATCCATAGATTTTGGTGCAGGTTTCTTTACATTACATGCCAAAATTACAAAGCAAGATAAGAAAATAAATCATTTAATAGCACGTTATTTAAACCCAGTTTGGGAAGTGACAAATGTTTTCTTTGTATTCTTCTTTGTTGGTGTGGTAGGTTTTTTCCCTGACACTGCAATGTATTTTGGAACAGTGTTACTATTGCCAGCCTCTATCGCTTTAATATTACTGTCTATTAGAGGTGCATTTTATGCCTTTGAAAATTATGGCCCAGATAGTAAATTAGTTTGGTTAGCAATGTATGGTATCGCTGGTTTATTAATACCAGCATCACTTGCTACGACATTAACGATTTCAGAAGGTGGATATATCACTGGAACAGAAAATAATTTGGATTTAAATTGGACAGAGTTATTATTAAGTCCATACTCTTGGTCAGTCGTATTCTTAGCGATTATCTCAGTTCTGTATATATCTTCAGGTTTCTTAACATATTATGCTTCGAAAGCAAAAGATAAACCAGCGTATAACTTATTAAGATATTGGTTCTTAATTTGGGGCCCACCAATGATAGCAATTTCATTATTTGTATTTTTATCATTGCGTTTACAAAATGAAGCACACTTCATCAATGCAGTATCTAATTATTGGTGGATATTCTTGTTAAGCTTTATTTGTTTTATTGGTGCAATGGTCTTAACATTAATGAAAAAAGGACATGGTTACGCATTTATATTAGTCATTTTACAAATGGGATTTGCATTTTTCGGATATGGTGCAAGTAAATTACCATATTTACTTTATCCGTTCATTCGTATAAATGAACACGTAGTAAATAGTAGTATGGCAATTGCGTTAATCATTGCTTTTATTTTAGGTTTACTTTTACTGATTCCATCGTTAATATTAATATTAAGATTATTTGTTTTCGACAAAAAATATGTGGAAGGCAAAAAATAGAAGATTTTCAAATGTGGTTATGATTGTTCTAAATAATACTTATGTGGTGTTGTTTAGAATGGTCATGCCACGATTTTTAAATTGGAGGACACACATGGATAAAGAGTATGTTGTAATTGGTTTAGGCCGATTTGGCGGTAGTATTGTAAGAGAATTAAATGCGCTTGATATGGATGTAATGGCAATTGATATGAATGAAGCACGTGTGAATGAATATAGTGATATTGCAACACATGCTGTAGTTGCTGACACTACAGACGAGGCAGTTATGAAGAGTCTGGGCATGAGAAATTTTGATCATGTGATCGTTGCAATTGGTGAAAATATTCAATCGAGTACCTTAACAACATTAATCTTAAAAGAATTAGGTGTGAAAAAAGTTACAGCAAAAGCTCAAAATGATTATCACGCTAAAATTTTAAATAAAATTGGTGCTGACACGGTAGTACACCCAGAAAGAGACATGGGGAGAAGAATCGCACATAATGTAGCAAGTGCCAGTGTTCTTGATTATTTAGAACTTGCAGATGAGCATTCTATAGTAGAAATTAAAGCTAGTGAAAAAATGGCTGGTCAAACTATAATTCAATTAGATATTCGTGCGCAATATGGAATAAGTATCATAGCGATTAAAAGAGGTAGAGACATTTTAGTATCTCCAGATCCTAATATTAGTATTGAAATAGGAGATATTTTAATCATGATTGGACACGATAATGATTTAAATCGTTTTGAGAAAAAAGTAGTAAGATAACTTATTTAAAAATGAGGCAGCAATATTAATATTTTTGATTAAAAATAAACGTCAATTTCTATTGAGATAGTATAGAAATTGACGTTTTTTGCATTTATGAAAGGTGGTAAATTAGCGAGATACTATCTTATTTTGTTAATCACAATTTGTTGTTAAAGTTATTGTTACTATTGTACTTTTTTACATTAGTAATTAAAACATATAACCCAATGATTAACATCAGTATTGGAAGAACTATTATTAAATATATAGAAAATGCACCAAATAAATTAGTAATCATCGCTAGTATTAGAATGATGAGCATAATTAAGATGACTAAATTCAGACTCAAAGTTTTCGACATGATAATCCTCCTATATACATAAAGTGATTCATTTACTCAATTTTATATAATTATGATTATTAAAGGTAGTAGAGAAGAAATAACAACTGATAAATTACTGTTTTTAATTACATATGGTATGACAATAGATGTTAAAATTGCCCAAGTAATTAATATGATAAATATATAACTTATCTGTGTAAATCAAATACTTCTCTTTAAATTAATGTCACATCACAGTTAATATAACATAGCATAAATGCTGTTCATATATTTTAAGTTGTATTAATGCTTGTTTTTTACAGATGTGTTGAATAATAAAATGAGTAAATATAAAGCGGCCTAATCCTTAATGAGGATTAGGCCGCTTACTGTGAGAATGAAGATTTAAGTCCATTCCTGTACTTTTTTAAGATTCTGAATTTTGGTTTTGATTCGATTGTTTTGGTTTTTCAACGGATTGATTGGCTTTATTTGAGCCATTTTTATTACTTGATTTTTCTACATTTTGTTGATTTTTTGATGGTGATTTTGTGTTGTTTTTCTTCGGTTTCGTATTTTTGTTACTTGGTTTTTTAGTGGATGTTTGATTATTATCTTCATTCACTTTCATGATAACTGGTAATATCATTGGTTTACGTGCAGTTTTTTCGAATAAATAGGGTTGTAATGTTTCGATAATTGAAGATTTGATTTGGTGCCATTGAATATCTTGATTCTGATTCAACTTACCAATTACATCCGTTTTGATTCTACGTTGTGCATCATAAATCAATTGACCAGATTCACGCATATATACGAAACCTCGTGAAATAATATCTGGTCCTGAAAGAAGTTTATTCGTTTTAAAGTCAATACTTACTACTACTATGACTAAACCTTCTTCAGATAAAAGCTTTCTATCACGAATAACGACGTTACCAATATCACCAATACCACTACCATCAACTAAAACATTGCCAGAAGGAATTCTGCCGGCTTTTCTAGCTGAATCATGTGTTAATGCTAAAACATCACCAATATCAAAGATAAAGACATTGTCAGGATCAACACCACATTCGATACCTGATTGACCGTGTGCTTTTAGCATACGATACTCACCATGAATTGGTAAGAAAAATTTAGGACGTAGTAGGCGAAGCATTAATTGTTGATCGCCTTTAGAACCATGACCAGAAGTATGAATGTTAGATACTTTATTATGAATAACCTCGGCACCTGCACGGTAAAGGGAATTAATCGTACGATTAATGCTCTTTGTATTTCCTGGAATAGGTGAAGAGCTAAACACGACAGTGTCTTCTGGAATAATTTTGATTTGTTTATGTGTACCATTGGCAATTCTTGATAAAGCTGCCATTGGCTCACCTTGTGAACCAGTACATAAAATTAATAATTCATGTTTTGGAACAGTGTTTATTTTGTTAGGTTCCACAAATGTTTCTGGTGGTGCTTTGATGTAACCTAATTCCATACCAATTTTAATATTGTTTTCCATTGAACGACCGAATGTAACGATTTTACGATTATGTTTAATTGCAGCTTCAACAGCTTGTTGAACTCTGTAAATGTTTGAAGCAAATGTCGCGAAAATAATACGTCCACTGCAATTGCGGAAGATTTTTTCAACATTTTGTCCAACTTCACGTTCACTTAAAGTGAAATCTGGAACGAGTGAATTTGTTGAATCTGAAAGTAAACAAAGTACGCCTTCTTCACCAAGCTTTGCCATTTTTGCAATGTTTGCTGGTTCTCCAACTGGTGTGAAGTCAAATTTGAAATCTCCAGTATGCACAATATTACCTTCTGGTGTATTTACGATAACACCATAGGCTTCTGGAATACTGTGTGTTGTTAGATAGAAAGATACTTCAAAATGCTTCGATTTAATAACGCTACTTTCATCAATTTCAATTAATTCTGTAGTTCTTAATAAATGATGTTCTTCTAATTTGTTTCTAATCAAACCTAAAGCTAATGGACCGCCATATATAGGTACATTAATTTGCTTTAATAGGTAGGGCACACCACCTATATGGTCTTCATGTCCGTGAGTAATAAACAGACCTACAATTTTATCTTGGTTTTGTTCTAGGTATGTGATATCAGGAATAACATAATCGATACCTAATAAATTATCGTCAGGGAATTTAATACCTGCATCAATAATAACGATTTCATCCTGATACTCAACAGCGTAGGTATTTTTACCGATTTCACCTAAACCACCAAGTGCGTATACCGCAACTTCATTTTTGTGGATTTGTTTCATTATTCAGCTTGCTCCACGTTGAAGTGATCAGATTGTTTTTCATATTCTAAATGTGCGCCCTCTAATTTAGCAATAAATTCAATATTAAAATTACGATCCTTCAAATATCTTCTAACTTGTTCTTCAGTTTGTGCTTCAACATAAATAGTTTGTGTGTGTTCACGTACGATTACTTCTTCTTTATTATGTTGATAAAATACTTTAAATACTGCCATTTTATATATTTCCTCCTAAAAATCATGTGTTGATTTTATAATTATTTTTATTGTAATACCCTAGCACTTTGTATATATGAAAAAGATGAGACTACTTTTATAAAACGAGCTCTGTTTTTCATAAATAGTGTTATTACTACCATCTATAATTAGAACGTACTAGTATTGTCTGGTAAGTTTTTAGGGTGATCTTCAGTTCGTTCGAATAGAAAAACACAAATACTTTAATTTGTATGTTTTCAGTTATTTCTCATTTTACATGATGTAGTGGAATAAATAAAGCAGTTTTATCACAAGAGAAAACTATTTAATAGTACAAGTTACTTCTTATTTAAATTACATATTAAAAATTACTGAAATTAAATACAGAAAATTTTGAAAAAACAACATAAAAACTTGAGTAGTATATAAAAATTAATTAAGATAAAGAAGTATCTTAAAGGGAAAGTTAAGTACAATATATTAAGTATGATACATAAGTAAATATTTGAGGTGGACCATTTGAACAATGTAAAGAGAATAGTAGAAGATGTAAAAAAGGAAAAAGTGCGTACGGATAAAATATTTAAGGATATCACTTTTGAAGTACGTGCTGAGCAAGTTATCATGTTTTTTAATTATAATGAAATTATTGATACAGTGAATGAGGATCAAAATTATGTTAAACATAACCACGATCCAGAGTTTATTGAT
This sequence comes from Staphylococcus saprophyticus subsp. saprophyticus ATCC 15305 = NCTC 7292, assembly GCF_000010125.1. NCBI lineage: Bacteria > Bacillati > Bacillota > Bacilli > Caryophanales > Staphylococcaceae > Staphylococcus > Staphylococcus saprophyticus. The sequence goes on along the minus strand of NC_007350.1, from coordinate 1,767,075 downwards.
ATTCAGCAATTAACTGAATTAAAGGCTGAGTTTAAAGAGCTAGATATTCCATTTCATGAGCGAAGAGATGATTTCATGTAATTCATAGATATAACAATGAAAGAATATGATATTGTTAATAATTTATTTGTAAAATGTTTGATAACCAAGTTAAATACGATGTTAAGTATACATTGCCAAAGTTAAAAAGTTTAAAAATAAAAAGAGCTAATCCGACTGCGGATTAGCTCTTTTAGTTTGAGCATGGTTATTTATGAACCAAACTCTTGTTTATAATATGTTTTAATCAAATAGATTAAACTTCTACAGCATCATTATGTGGCTGAAGTGGATTATTTGGATCTATATGATCATAGAACATGATGCCGTTGATATGGTCAATTTCATGTTGAACCACAACAGCAGGGTAACCTTTCAAGCGCAATTTAACTTCTTTTCCATCGATATCTGTAGCTTTAACAGTAATTCTATTTTTACGATGAACTAATCCTGGAATGTTTTCATCTACGCTTAGGCAACCTTCACCTGTAGGAAGATACGCTTCTTGAATACTGTGGCTCATGATTTTTGGATTAACTAACATCAAATCATATGACTTGCCATTTCCGTCATCAGGGAGATAAACGGCAATCATTTTTTTTGAAATATTAATTTGTGGCGCGGCAAGACCCACGCCTGAGCGCAAACCATATTTAGTAGCAATTTCATCATCTTGACTATTAATTAAAAATTCACGCATAGCCAATAACGTATTACGATCTTCTTCAGAAAGCGGTAAAGTAACATCTTTTGCTTTTTCACGAAGAGTAGGATGTCCATCACGGATAATATCTTTCATAGTTAACATTTGTTCATACACCTTCCTTAATATAAAATATACCAAAGTTTCATAGATAAAATACAGTAGTTAGATTTGATTTATTATAAAATATTATATAACATTACAAGCACATAAAGGAGGATTTTTCAAAATGAAATTAAAATATGGCATCAGTGCAGTCATTGCTTCTACAGTATTAGTTGCAGGTTGTACAACAGATAAAGGTGAAATCAAAGATTACAACGAACAAGTTCAAAAAGCTTTTGATGAAGAAAAGCCTGTATCATCTGTAGGGAAGAAATTAAATAGTTTAGAACAAGACAAACAAAAATTAGTGAAAAAAATCAACGGTAAAGACCAACAAGAAGTACAAGAAACTTCTAAAAAAGTTGTAGATAATGTAGAACAAAGAGAAAAAGAATTCGGAAAAGAAGAAAAAGCCATAAATAATTCTGAAGAAAAATTCAAAAAAGCGGAAAAACATTTAGATAATATTAGCGACAAAGCGAAGAAAAAAGAAGTTAAACAACTAAATGATGCACTTAAAGAAAAATATAAGGCACATGATGAATATGCAAAAGCCTATAAGAATATCATGAATAAAGAAAAAGATATGTTTGAATATACTGCTGACGATCAAGTAGAACAATCTCAAATTGATAAAAAATCTGAGGCAGTATCAAAATCATATAAAGATATGAATAAAGCCTTCAAAAAGTATTCAGATACAATGAATAAAGTGAATAAAGAAAAAGAAGATGTAGATAGCCTAGCTTAATTCAAAAAAGCGAGTCATTTGAAATTATAATATGGAAGATATAGTATAAGTATTGGTTGCGCTTACATTCAAATGGAAATGCTCAACGATAGACATACAAGGACTGGTAATACAGTTGTAATAATTTCATTAGTACAGTTGCGAAACTGTACCTGTTTTAATTACTACAGAACTTTTTCAAATTGTTTAACTGCATAAAAGTTTTGTGGTACAATGTTTAAGAATAAAATGAATTTCTATTATACGGGAAAGGTTTGGTGAATTGAATGGCTCCGAAATTAAAAGCCCAATTCGATGCAGAGAAAGTATTGAATGATACTCAATCTCAATTTGAAATGATTCAAATTTTGGATGAAGATGGTAACGTCGTTAACGAAGATTTATTACCAGATTTGTCAGACGAGCAGTTAGTTGAATTAATGGAGAGAATGGTTTGGACACGTATCCTTGATCAACGTTCTATTTCATTAAATAGACAAGGTAGATTAGGTTTCTACGCTCCAACAGCAGGACAAGAAGCTTCACAATTAGCTTCTCAATACGCTTTAGAACAAGAAGATTTTATTTTACCAGGTTACCGTGATGTACCACAATTAATCTGGCAAGGATTACCTTTAACTGAAGCTTTCTTATTCTCAAGAGGTCACTTTAAAGGTAACAGAATGCCTGAAGGCGTTAATGCGTTAAGCCCACAAATTATTATTGGTGCACAGTATGTACAAACTGCTGGTGTAGCATTAGGTATTAAAAAACGTGGTAAGCAAGCTGTAGCAATTACTTATACTGGTGATGGTGGTTCTTCACAAGGTGATTTCTACGAAGGTATTAACTTTGCTTCTGCTTATAAAGCACCTGCAATTTTTGTAATCCAAAATAACAACTATGCTATCTCTACACCTCGTAGTAAACAAACAGCGGCAACTACTTTAGCTCAAAAAGCAATTGCTTGTGGTATCCCAGGTTTACAAGTTGATGGTATGGATGCATTAGCTGTATACCAAGCGACAAAAGAAGCGCGTGACCGTGCTGTTAATGGTGATGGTCCAACATTAATTGAAACAATTACTTACCGTTATGGTCCTCATACTATGGCTGGTGACGATCCAACTAAATACAGAACTTCAGATGAAGATTCTGAATGGGAGAAAAAGGATCCATTAGTTCGTTATAGAAAATTCCTTGAAGCTAAAGGTCTATGGACTGAAGAAAAAGAAAACGAAGTAATCGAACGTGCGAAAACTGATATTAAAGCTGCTATCAAAGAAGCAGATAATACAGAAAAACAAACTGTTATTGACTTGATGGAAAATATGTACGAAGAAATGCCTCAAAATTTAGCAGAGCAATATGAAATTTATAAAGAGAAGGAGTCGAAGTAACCGATGGCACAAATGACAATGGTACAAGCGATTAACAACGCGCTTAAAACCGAATTACAAAACGATGAAAATGTTTTACTTTTCGGTGAAGACGTCGGTGTTAACGGTGGTGTTTTCCGTGTAACTGAAGGTTTACAAAAAGAATTCGGTGAAGATCGTGTATTCGATACACCTTTAGCGGAATCTGGTATTGGTGGTTTAGCTTTAGGTTTAACTACTCAAGGATACCGTCCAGTTATGGAAATACAATTCTTAGGATTCGTATTTGAAGTATTCGACTCTGTAGCAGGACAATTAGCGCGTACGCGTTTCCGTTCTGGTAACTCTAAACAAGCACCAGTAACAATTCGTGCTCCATTTGGTGGCGGTGTACATACACCTGAATTACACGCTGATAACTTAGAAGGTATCTTAGCGCAATCACCTGGTCTAAGTGTTGTAATTCCTTCTAATCCTTACGATGCTAAAGGTTTATTAATTTCTGCAATCAGAAGTAACGACCCAGTTGTTTACTTAGAGCATATGAAATTATATCGTTCATTCCGTGACGAAGTACCTGAAGAAGAGTATACAATCGAAATTGGTAAAGCGAACGTTAAACAAGAAGGTAATGATATTACACTAATTGCTTATGGTGCGATGGTACAAGAATCATTAAAAGCAGCAGAAGAATTAGAAAAAGAAGGTTATTCAGTAGAAGTCATTGACTTACGTACTGTACAACCAATCGACATTGAAACACTTGTTGCTTCAGTTGAAAAAACTGGACGTGCTGTAGTAGTTCAAGAAGCGCAACGTCAAGCTGGTGTTGGTGCAGCAGTTGCTTCTGAATTAGCAGAACGTGCAATTCTTTCATTAGATGCTCCAATCGCTCGTGTTGCAGCAGCAGACACGGTTTATCCGTTTACGCAAGCTGAAAATGTTTGGTTACCAAACAAAAACGATATTGTTGAAAAAGCAAAAGCAACATTAGAATTTTAATAATCACTGATAAGAAGTAGCGTATACGATAAGTCGATATACCTACTTCATTCAGGTTTATATATAAGCATGAGATTTGAGTTGTTTAGCGCATTCTCAATTTCTAATTTTTGACTTAATATGAAATTTTAGGAGGATAATAACGTGGCATTTGAATTTAAATTACCCGACATTGGTGAAGGTATCCACGAAGGTGAAATTGTAAAGTGGTTTGTTAAAGCTGGAGATACAATTGAAGAAGATGATGTATTAGCTGAAGTTCAAAACGACAAATCAGTTGTTGAAATTCCATCACCTGTTTCAGGTACTATCGAAGAAGTATTAGTAGATGAAGGTACTGTAGCAGTTGTTGGTGATACAATTGTTAAAATTGATGCACCTGATGCAGAAGACATGCAATTTAAAGGTAGCGAAAGTGACGAGGCTTCAAGCGAGTCAACAGAAGCTCCTGTTGAAGAAAGCACTAAAGAAGAAGCATCAGCACCTGCTCAATCTTCAAATGATGAAGAAGTAGATGAAAGTAAACGTGTTAAAGCAATGCCGTCAGTTCGTAAATACGCACGTGAAAATGGTGTTAACATTAAAGCTGTTTCAGGTTCAGGTAAAAACGGACGTACGACTAAAGAAGACGTTGATGCTTACTTAAATGGTGGACAAGCAACAGCTTCAAATGAAAGTGCAGTAGCAACTAGCGAAGAAACTACAAGTTCTGCACAATCAGCAGCAGTTTCTACAGAAGGGGAATACCCAGAAACTACTGAAAAAATACCTGCAATGCGTAAAGCAATTGCTAAAGCAATGGTTAACTCAAAACATACTGCACCTCACGTAACATTGATGGATGAAATTGATGTGCAAGAATTATGGGATCACCGTAAAAAATTCAAAGAAGTTGCAGCTGAACAAGGTACTAAATTAACTTTCTTACCTTACGTTGTCAAAGCACTTGTGTCTGCACTTAAAAAATACCCAGCACTTAATACTTCATTTAATGAAGAAGCTGGTGAAATCGTGCATAAACATTACTGGAATATCGGTATTGCAGCTGACACTGACAGAGGTTTACTCGTACCAGTAGTTAAAAATGCTGATCGCAAATCTATGTTTGCAATTTCAGACGAAATTAATGAACTTGCTGTCAAAGCACGTGATGGTAAATTATCAGCTGATGAAATGAAAGGTGCTACTTGTACAATTAGTAACATCGGTTCAGCAGGTGGACAATGGTTCACACCAGTTATCAATCACCCAGAAGTTGCTATCTTAGGTATTGGTCGTATTGCGCAAAAACCTATCGTAAAAGATGGAGAAATTGTTGCGGCACCAGTATTATCATTATCACTAAGCTTTGACCATAGACAAATTGATGGTGCAACTGGTCAAAACGCTATGAATCATATTAAACGTTTATTAAATAATCCAGAATTATTATTAATGGAGGGGTAAAACATGGTAGTTGGAGATTTCCCAATTGAAACAGATACTATTGTAATCGGAGCAGGACCTGGGGGCTATGTTGCAGCAATACGTGCAGCACAGTTAGGTCAAAAAGTAACAATCGTAGAAAAAGGCGAACTTGGTGGCGTATGTCTTAATGTAGGATGTATTCCTTCAAAAGCGTTATTACACGCTTCGCATCGTTATGATGAAACTAAAAACTCTGAAAATTTAGGTGTTATTGCTGAAAGTGTTTCACTTAAATTTGATAAAGTTCAAGAATTCAAACAATCAGTTGTTAAAAAATTAACTGGTGGTGTTGAAGGACTATTAAAAGGTAATAAAGTTGAAATCGTAAAAGGCGAAGCTTACTTTGTTGATAATAATAGCCTACGTGTTATGGACGAGAAAAGTGCTCAAACTTACAACTTCAAACACGCGATTATTGCAACTGGTTCTAGACCAATTGAAATCCCTAACTTCAAGTTTGGTGACCGTGTAATTGATTCAACTGGCGCTTTAAATTTACAAGATGTACCTGGTAAATTAGTTGTCGTTGGTGGCGGTTATATTGGTTCTGAATTAGGTACTGCATTTGCTAACTTTGGTTCTGAAGTAACTATTTTAGAAGGTGCTAAAGATATCTTAGGCGGTTTCGAAAAACAAATGACGCAACCTGTTAAAAAAGGTATGAAAGAAAAAGGCGTTGAAATTGTTACTGAAGCAATGGCGAAATCAGCTGAAGAAACAGACAATGGTGTTAAAGTGACTTATGAAGTAAAAGGTGAAGAACAAACAATCGACGCTGATTACGTATTAGTTACTGTTGGACGTCGTCCAAACACTGACGAATTAGGCTTAGAAGAATTAGGTCTTAAATTCGCAGATCGCGGTTTATTAGAAGTAGATAAACAAAGCCGTACATCAGTTGAAAACATCTTTGCAATTGGCGATATCGTACCAGGTTTACCACTTGCACATAAAGCAAGTTATGAAGCTAAAGTAGCTGCAGAAGTTATTGCTGGAGAAGCATCAGAAGTAGACTACATTGGTATGCCTGCTGTATGTTTCACTGAACCAGAATTAGCGACAGTTGGTTATACAGAAGCTCAAGCTAAAGAAGAAGGTTTAGCAGTTACTGCTTCTAAATTCCCTTATGCAGCTAATGGTCGTGCGTTATCATTAGATGATACAACTGGATTTGTTAAATTGTTAACACTTAAAGAAGATAATACATTAGTAGGTGCTCAAGTAGTAGGTACTGGGGCTTCTGATATTATTTCTGAATTAGGTTTAGCAATTGAATCAGGTATGAATGCTGAAGATTTAGCATTAACTATTCATGCTCACCCAACATTAGGTGAAATGTCTATGGAAGCTGCTGAAAAAGCATTAGGATTACCTATCCACACTATGTAATTATAAGTAATTTCATATAAATTTAATTGGGACTGGGACATCGATGAATGTCTCAGTCTCATTTGCTTTTATAGATATAGATAGCAATATCGAGTAGTTAATAAAATAATAGAATAGTATGATTACAGGTTTATTAAGTAAAATCTTTTACTGTTCCATTTTATTTATACATAAAGCATAGCAAACATAAATTGAGGTTTATCATAATTTGAATGAAAGGGTGTTAAAATCTATGGAGTACCAATATCCCATTGATTTAGATTGGTCAAATGATGAAATGATGCAAGTTGTTTCTTTCTTTAATGCAGTAGAATCCTATTATGAATCAAGTGTAGAAGGAGAAAAATTGTTAGATCGCTACAAACAATTTAAAAAAATCGTTCCAGGTAAAGCCGAGGAAAAACAAATTTTTAAAGAATTTGAAAATAGTAGTGGCTATAGCAGTTATCATGCAGTGAAAGCAGTTCAATCATCACCAGATCAAAAATTATTTTCAGCAAAAAGTAAATAAGTATTGTCTTCATCGTTATATTTTGATATTTTTATTAAGCATTAAACAAAATGTTTGATAAATATAAACAGCATATAACGATTTTTTAATTTTACATAATAGCATTAGATTCAATTTTGAAAATTACGAAAAGGTGACAATATGGAAATTGGAAAGAAAATTAAAAATTTAAGAAATATAAAAAAGTTAACGCAAGAAGAATTGGCAGAAAGAACAGATCTTTCAAAAGGTTATATTTCACAAATTGAAAGTCAATATGCATCACCAAGTATGGAAACATTTTTGAATATATTAGAAGTACTTGGCACAAGTCCGAGTGATTTTTTCAAAGAACCTAAATCTGAAAAAGTATTATATAAAAAAGCAACACAAATCACATACGATGAATATGATAAAGGTTATATTTTGAACTGGCCAGTCAGCCAATCAAACGAATTTGATATGGAACCATTGATATTAACTTTAAGAGCGAATGCATCATATAAAAATTTTGGACCATCTGAATCTGATACCTTCATATATTGCTTAAAAGGTGAAGTAGTACTCATGTTGGGTAATCAAAATTATTATGCAACAACTGGTGACGCGCTTTATTTTAAAGCGAACCAAATACATAGACTAGAAAATCAAACAGCGGATGAAGTACAAGTAATGATTGTTGTTACAGCTTCATATCTATAGGAGGACACGCGTATGGAACCATTATTATCATTTAAATCTGTAAGTAAGCAGTATGATGATATGCAGATATTAGACAAAATAGATATAGATATTGAATCAGGATATTTTTATACATTACTAGGGCCATCAGGTTGTGGTAAGACAACGATATTAAAATTAATTGCAGGTTTTGAAGAAGCTGATAATGGTGACATTATTTATCAAGGTAAATCAATTAATCATTTATCAGCGAATAAAAGAAAAGTTAATACTGTGTTCCAAGATTATGCGTTATTCCCTCACTTAAATGTCTATGACAATATCGCTTTTGGGCTAAAATTAAAAAAATTAGCTAAATCAGAAATCAAACGAAAAGTACATGAAGCATTGAAGTTAGTGAAACTGGAAGGTTATGAATCAAGAACGATAGAGGGCATTAGTGGTGGACAAAAACAACGTATTGCAATAGCAAGAGCAATTGTCAATGAGCCTGAAATTTTATTGTTAGATGAATCTCTATCTGCTTTGGATTTAAAATTAAGAACTGAAATGCAGTATGAACTTAGAGAAATACAATCTCGATTAGGCATTACATTTATTTTTGTTACACATGATCAAGAAGAAGCATTAGCGCTTAGTGATTATATATTTGTGATGAAAGATGGTAAAATCCAACAATTTGGTACGCCAATTGATATTTATGATGAACCAGTCAATCGTTTTGTTGCTGATTTTATCGGTGAATCAAATATCGTAGAAGGTAAGATGGTTAAAGATTACTTAGTGAATATCTATGGGCAAGATTTTGAATGTGTAGATATGGGTATACCTGAGCAAAAGAAAGTTGAAATTGTGATTCGTCCTGAAGATATTTCATTGATAGATGCAAAAAGTGGACTGTTTGAAGTTACTGTAGATTCTATGTTATTTCGAGGCGTGCATTATGAAATAAATTGTATTGATAGAAAAGGCTATGAATGGATGATTCATTCAACTAAAAAAGCAGAAGTAGGTAGTAAAGTAGGTTTATACTTCGATCCTGAAGCAATTCATATTATGGTTCCTGGTGAGACAGAAGAAGAATTTGATAAACGAATTGAAAGTTACGAGGAACAAGACAATGCGTAAACTGAATCGATTTCTCTTTATCCCATATGTATTATGGATGATATTATTTATTATTGTACCTGTGTTATTACTTGTTTATTTTTCACTATTTGATATTCAGGGTCATTTCAGTTTTGAAAATTATAAACAAATGTTTTCGTGGAAATACTTTAGCATGATTTGGGATTCAGTTATTTTTGCAGCTGTCATTACTATCATTACATTGTTCATTAGTTATCCAGCTGCTTATTTTATACGAAATTCAAAATATCAAAATTTATGGTTAATGATACTCATTATTCCAACTTGGATTAATTTACTTCTAAAGACCTATGCATTTATAGGGTTATTGAGTCATGATGGTGTTATCAATCAAATGTTAAATTTATTACATTTACCTAAAATGGATTTATTATTTACTGTACCTGCATTTATACTTGTTGCCAGTTATATTTATATACCATTTATGATTTTACCCATTTTCAATAGTATGAAAGACATCCCTAATAACATTTTACAAGCCTCTAGTGATTTAGGTGCTAGTCCGTTTACGACTTTCCGAAAAATCATCTTACCACTTACAAAACAAGGTGTGTTAACAGGGGTTCAAGTGACATTTATTCCAGCATTATCGTTATTTATGATAACAAGGTTAATTGCTGGAAATAAAGTGATTAACATAGGAACTGCGATAGAGGAACAATTTCTAGTGATTCAAAACTACGGCATGGGTTCCACTATAGCATTATGTTTGATTCTCTTTATGGCGTTAGTGTTAATCATTACGAATACTAAATCTACAAATGGAAAAGGGTGAGTCATATGAAATGGTACGGTAAATTATACCTTGGTATATTAATTGCAATATTGTATATTCCAATTTTATTTTTAATGGTATATTCATTTAATTCTGCTGGGAATATGATTCATTTTGAGCATTTCACTTTGGAACATTATCAATCCTTGTTTAGTAATGATCGTCTAATGTCAGTTATATTTAATACGATTGCTGTTGCCTTGTTAGCGGCGGCTTTTGCTACTGTGATCGGTACAATGGGAGCAATTGGTTTATACCATTTGCGAAATAAAAAATTAAAAGTTTCATTGTTGACGCTCAATAATGTATTAATGGTATCTTCTGATGTAGTGATTGGTGCTTCGTTTTTGATTATGTTTACAGCCATTGGCCATTTTACTGGTTTAGGTTTAGGATTTTTAACGGTGCTCATTTCTCACATTGCATTTTGTATACCAATTGTTGTGATTATTGTATTGCCTAAATTATATGAAATGAATGATCATACATTAAATGCAGCACGTGATCTTGGAGCGACTGAATTGCAAGTATTAAACAAAGTCATGTTACCTCATTTAATGCCCGCAGTTATTGGTGGTTTTTTTATGGCGCTTACCTATTCACTTGATGACTTCACAGTAAGTTTCTTTGTTACTGGTAATGGTTTTAGTGTACTATCTGTAGAAGTATACGCCATGGCAAGAAAAGGAATAAGTATGGAAATTAATGCGATTTCTACTATATTATTCTTAGTTATCATGCTGGGTATATTAGCTTATTATTTAATTCAGAACACGCTAAAACACAAAAAACATAGCAAAAGAGGTGTGCAACAATGAAACGATTTTTACAATTAATTATAATTTCAATTGTTGTTGGCGTGATTTGTTTACTTATAAGTCAAAAGTTCACATCTAAAGACCATTCTGCGAGTGGTGAAAAAATATATGTCTATAACTGGGGAGAGTATATCGATCCTAGTTTGATAAAAAAATTCCAAAAAGAAACGGGTATTGAAGTAGTTTATGAAACATTTGATTCTAATGAAGCAATGGAAGCAAAAATACGGAATGGTGGCACAAATTATGATGTTGCTTTTCCAAGTGAATATACTGTTCAAAAATTAAAAAAAGAGAATTTGTTATTGCCGCTAAATCATGAGAAAATACCAAATATGAAGAATTTAGATTCAGATTATATGAATATGTCATTTGATCAAGGTAATCGATACTCTGTTCCTTATTTCTTTGGCACAGTAGGAATTCTTTATAATAAAAAAGCTTATCCGAATGATCATTTCGATTCTTGGAAGCAACTATATGATAAAAAGTATAACAATGATGTACTCTTGGTTGATGGTGCTAGAGAAGCCATAGGTTTAGCCTTGAATAAATTAGGCTACAGTTTAAATGATACAAATTCACAACATTTAGCAGAAGCTGAAAAAACATTATCACACCTAGGACCCAATGTTAAAGGTGTTGTAGGTGATGAAATAACGATGATGTTAGAGCAACATGAAGCAAATGTTGCGGTTGTATGGAGTGGCGTAGCAGCACCTATGGTACAAGGTAGTGATGAATTTAACTATGTTGTACCGAAAGAAGGATCTAATCTTTGGTTCGATAATATGGTGATGCCTAAGACAGCACAAAATAAAGCGGGCGCCTATAAATTTATGAACTTTCTATTAGACGAAGAAATTAGCAAGCAAAATACTGAATGGGTTGGTTATGCTACACCTAATAAAGCAGCAAGAGAGAAATTACCAGATGAAGTTAAAAATGATAAGCGTTTTTATCCTACACAGCAAGACCAAAACAGACTGGAAGTTTATAAAGATTTAGGTAAAGAAACATTAAGCGAATATAATGAGCGATTTTTAAATTTTAAAATCTCCTTGAAATAAGGCGTAGTTAGTAGTTATTTTGCCATTAATTCGCTATAATAGTTTGACAAGCAATATAAGGAGTTGTAAAAATATGTCAGGAGAGCAATATACTCAAGTTAGACGACCAGTGAGTCGACTAGCAGAAAAAGTATTAGGTTGGTTAAGTTGGGTATTCTTATTACTACTAACCGTAATTACGATGTTTATTGCACTAGTATCTTTTAGTAGTGAAACATCAATACAAAATTTAGAAACAACGCTAAATGGTAATGACTTTGTTCAACAAATTCTAGCAAATAATAGTTTGAATACGACACAATTTGTTATTTGGCTACAAAATGGTGTATGGGCAGTCATTGTATACTTTATCGTATGTTTACTGTTATCATTCTTAGCACTGATATCTATGAATATTAGAATCTTATCAGGGTTCTTATTTTTATTGGCTACGGTTATAACATTACCGCTCGTATTATTATTTGTACCACTTATCATACCAATTCTATTTTTAATCGTTGCAATCATGATGTTTGCTCGAAAAGACAAAGTAGAAACAGTACCTGCATATTATACTGAAGGTTATAGAGGTCATTATTCTGATTATGATCAACCGTCAGAACCAGAACCACAACCTCAATATTATGAGAAACAACAAACTGCTGATGTTGAACAACCTACTAATGATGATTCGTTAAGAAGAGGGGGCTATTCATCTGAAGTTGCTAATAAAGTAAATGGTAAAAATGATGCGACTGAAGAGGAACCTCAAGTTCTATCAAGACAAGAAAAATACAACTATAAGCAGAAAAAACAAAATGAGACGCAAGCAGATGCGCAAAATGTGGAAGATGATTTTGGTAATGTGAGTGATGTGTATGATGAATCTGGTGAATACGTATCTAAGCATAACCAAGAAGATGAAGCAGCTGCAGCACAACGTAGACAAGAAGAACATGAAGCGGAGCAACGTCGTCAACAAGCTGAGTATGAAGAACAACAACGTCGACAACAAGCTGAGGCCGAAGAAGCGGCGCGATTAAAACAAGAAAAAGCTGAAGAAAAAATGCGTGTTAAGCAAGAGAAGAAAGAACGTAAGAAACGCGAAAAAGAAAGACGCAAACAACAGCCGAGCGCAGTTAGTCAACGCAGACAAAATTTTGAAGAACGCAAAAAGATGACGTCTCATGAAACTGAAAAAGATCAACAAGATAAATCGTAATAAGAGACGATGCTTAATAAAAAAGATGAGCGAGGACATAAAGTGTACCTCGCTCATCTTTTTTATGTTTATCTTTTACATAAAATATTCATTTTAGTTATATACAATAATGCTATATATTATAACTCTTGGAATGTTTGAATAATTAGGTAAATATTTAGAATGCTAAGTATAATGATTAAACACCATGATATGATATTTACCCATAATTTATTTTTAAATTGTCCCATTAAACGTTTGTCATTCGTTGATAATTGAAGTGGAATGAGTGAAAATGGTAAAGCTAAACTTAAAAATACTTGTGAAAATACTAATAATTGTTCCATTTTTGCTTCATTACTATTAAAGACGATTAAACAGATAATGATAGGTAATATCGCAATTAAACGTGTAATCAATCTTCGTAACCAATTTGGTATTTTTAAATTTATAAAACCTTCCATGACGATTTGACCTGCCATTGTTCCAGTTATTGTAGAATTTTGACCTGACGCAAGCAGTGCGATTGCAAATAAAGTACTCATAATTGCACCTAACGACGCGCCTAATAATGGTTGATTCTGTAATGCATTATATAAATCATAGAATCCACCTAATTGCTCTGTATTTACACCAAAGAAAAGCGCTGCCCCTAATACTAGTAATAAACAATTCACGATGAATGCAATTGATAATTGTATATTTGAGTCCATTGTTGCATATTTGATTGCGTGTGCTTTTGATTGTATGCTATTGCGATCATACATACGTGATTGAACGATTGATGAATGTAAATATAAGTTGTGCGGCATAATTGTCGCTCCGATAATACCTAATGCAATAAAGAGTGCACCATTATCTGTAATAATTGTTGAACTCGGAACAAAACCATTTAATACTTCAGTAACGTGAGGTGATGCAATAAATACCTCGAAAACAAAAATAACAAGTACTGTGAATATAAGTGTTCCCACAATTGCTTCGATTTTTCTAAAACCAAAGCGCATAATAAATAGTAATAAGAAAACATCAAATACTGTGATTAACGCGCCTACAAGAAGCGGAATACCAAATAATAAATCTAAGGCAATGGCACTACCTATAACTTCTGCTATATCTGTCGCGATAATTGCTAACTCAGCAATGATCCAAAATACAAATGCAACGGGTTTATTTAAATAGTGTTTAGTAGCCTGAGCTAAGTCCATACCTGTTGATATTCCTAACCTTATTGTCATACTTTGTAATAACATTGCTGACAGACTAGAAAGTAAAATCACGAATAGCAAAATGTATCCAAACTGCGCGCCACCTTGCATAGAAGTAATCCAATTACCTGGATCCATATAGCCAACAGCGACTAATAAACCTGGCCCTAAAAATGAAAATAATTTTTGGCTAAATTTGCCATGAGTATTGATGGAAACCGTATTATTAATTTCATCTAAACTCTTATTATGGGTTTGAACATGATTTTTCAATACCCCCACCTCCATATTAATTTATTAACATTTTATAGATTACTCCAAAATAATTATTAGGTCAACCTAAAAATACATAGAGAATAAATTTCTTGGCTACATTAAATTTTGAATAGGGGCTATTGATTAATTAGTTTGATCATTATACGAGATGATTTTTAATTAAATGCAATTTTGATATGATAGAGGAAAGTATAATCTAAGGAGGAAGTCGATGAATAGGAAACCTGAACGTATCATGGCGTGGATTGCAAATGGTCTTAGTATACTGTTTCTATTATTAATGGTTCTAGTCTTTTCATTTATGAATGTACCAGAATTTAAAGAGGCATTTCATCAAATGAATCAGCAACAAGGACTAGAAATGTCGATGGAAACATTTAAAACATCTATTATGTTTCAAGGCGTTTTATTAATTATTTCTACGATACTTGGTATATTGGGAACTTTTATTATCAAAGGAAATCGTGTGTTGGCTGCTTGTGTTTTTATAATTGCAGCAATCACTAGTATATTTTCCGGGAATTTTGTTGCGCTCATTTTGTGGTTTATTGTTGGTATCATGTTATTCGTCAAAAAGGATAAGCGCTTTGACCATCACAAAGGTATTGTTTCAAACGATAACGCTAATGATACGCATAATGCCAATCGAACTGAGGACATGGATCCAGATCGTGAAATGAAACAGAAGAAAGATAATGACCCTTATATTTATTAAGTATCATTAGGCAACATACAAAATATCATGATTTAAATCTGTGTTAATAAATAGCGTGATAACGCAAAAAAACAACTGACCTCATACATTGTCGTACCTTCATAAATGAGTTATATAACTCATTTATGAAGGTGACATTAGAATCGTATAGGTCAGTTGTTTTTATTTATAAAATTTTAACAGTTGTTCAAACGTTTCTTCTAAGAAAGATAGGAAAGCTTTATCATTTTTAAGGTGTTCTGAATTTGGTGACAAAGTACGAGCAACGAAAAATTCACCTTTTTTCACTTCTTTAACGCGCCTAAACGCTTTGAATAAATCTTCGTCAGTCATATTGTGGATATACGTTTTTTCTTGACTCATATGGTCTAAACTCACGCTATAATCTGAGGGTAAATTTCTCAATGCATCGAATTGATCTACAAAAGCTTGTACTTGTTGCGCTTTATCCTTGGCTTCATGCATCACACCATACATAACGAACAATTGATTTTCAAAAAGGCCTATTTGAAAATGTGGTTGCATTTTATAACCACGATTATTTGTTGCAAAAGCGACCCAAGTATCTTTGGGTGGATTGACACTTCTACGTGCATGTTTAGCAACATGTGGATAGAAAATTTCGCCAGTAGCAGTTTCCAAGTATTGTGCGAAGTAGTCACCCAAATGATTTAATTGTGGTCTAACGCGTTCGTTGAGTGCTTCCATTCTTGCATCAAGACCATCAACAGTGAATGCTTTAAAATTCTTAGGTTTAAATGTATATTTAGTCATTTGGTCCTCCTATAATCATTCTATACGTTTGTATTGTAGCATAATATAAACATTGAAACATTTGCTTTGCTCTATACCCTTATGATACTGAATAAGTGATATCTAGTGCGTGTATACAACGAGTAAAAAGGGTAATTATAATAGATAAATCATACTTAGATGAAATTTAATGCTTGATTATTGAAGTATTTAATAAATTGTTGGCTAATATCTTTTTAAGTATTAACTAATGTATAATAAATAGTGAACAAGGAGCTGATACAATGACTGTTTATGAATTTGCAAAAGGCCTTATATTAGAAGCAGGAATCAATGTAAAAAAAATAATGAAACAAGACATTAAGATTGAGACAAAATCAAATCCTAATGATCTAGTGACGAATGTGGATAAAGCTACGGAGAAATATCTTTTTGATAACATCAAGCAAACATACCCGAATCATTTAGTTATAGGTGAAGAAGGACATGGACATGAGCTGAAAGACGAGGCAGGGGTAGTTTGGGTTATCGATCCAATTGATGGTACGTTGAATTTTGTACATCAGCAAGAAAATTTTGCAATTTCAATCGGTATCTATAATGATGGGAAACCATATGCTGGCTTTGTTTATGACGTTATGAACGATGTATTATATCATGCTAAAACGGGTGAAGGCGCATATGAAAACGGTAATTTGTTACCAGCAATTTCTTCCACACAACTAAAAACGAGTATTATTGGTATCAATCCCAATTGGCTAACTAAACCACGCTTAGGTGAAATGTTTAAACCCATCGTAAATGAAGCAAGGAGCGCGCGTGCCTATGGTTCTGCAGCGTTAGAAATCATACACGTGGCAACTGGTAAATTAGGTGCATATATGACACCTAGATTACAACCATGGGATTTTGCAGGTGGTTTGATTATCTTAAATGAAGTGGGGGGCGTCGGCACAAACTTATTAGGAGAACCCTTATCCATATATGAACCGAGTTCGATTATAATGGCAAATAAGGATTTACATTCAGAGTTAATAGATAACCATTTCAAAAAAAATTATGAAATAGTTCAATTATTACAGCAAAAATTAAAAGCTAAAAATGATTAGCTAAATCGATTTTTAAAAATAAAAAAGCGTCTCACTCCTACTTAGAAGAGTGAGACGTATTTATGAATATATGTTAAATCAACATGAAATTATAGCCAATCATTTTCACGATATTTCTTCTTTAACGTGAAACCGTAACCAAATGTTGCAATGAATAATATAAATGTTAAAATCATGAATGGAACATTTGTAGCAGCTAAACTGAAGCTAAATAAAAGTAAAAATATTATAGCAACCACAGCGAGTACCCAAAATATTGCTTTTGATTTTTTTTGTTGCATCCCTACCACACCTTTATAGTTTTCTTTAACCAATTATATGATATAATAAAAAAGTTGCAAAGAAAAGTGGGAATTTACTCGAGAAAGGAAATTGTATAAAAATGACTAAAATAAGAGAAGATGTTCGTAATATAGCTATCATTGCTCACGTTGACCATGGTAAAACGACACTTGTAGACGAATTGTTAAAACAATCAGGAATTTTCCGTGAGAATGAGCACGTAGACGAAAGAGCAATGGATTCAAATGATATTGAAAGAGAACGTGGTATCACTATCCTTGCGAAAAATACAGCAGTAAATTACAAAGATAATCGAATTAATATATTAGATACACCAGGACATGCTGACTTCGGTGGAGAAGTAGAACGTATCATGAAAATGGTTGATGGTGTTGTTTTAGTAGTAGATGCATATGAAGGTACAATGCCTCAAACACGCTTTGTTTTGAAAAAAGCATTAGAACAAAACTTGAAACCAGTTGTAGTTGTAAATAAAATTGACAAACCAGAAGCTAGACCTGAAGGTGTAGTTGATGAAGTTTTAGACTTATTTATTGAATTAGAAGCAAACGATGAACAACTTGATTTCCCAGTTGTATATGCTTCAGCAGTGAATGGTACTGCAAGTTTAGATCCAGAAAAACAAGATGAAAACATGCAATCATTGTATGAAACAATCATTGATTATGTACCAGCTCCTGTAGATAATAGAGATGAGCCACTTCAATTCCAAACAGCACTATTAGACTATAGTGACTATTTAGGACGTATTGGTGTTGGTCGTGTATTTAGAGGAACAATGCGTGTCGGTGACAATGTATCATTGATTAAATTAGACGGATCAATTAAAAACTTCCGTGTAACAAAAATCTTTGGTTTCTTCGGTTTGAAACGTGAAGAAGTTAATGAAGCATATGCTGGGGACCTAATTGCTGTATCAGGAATGGAAGATATTAACGTTGGTGAAACAGTAACGCCAACTGATAACCAAGAGGCATTACCAGTATTAAGAATTGATGAACCAACACTAGAAATGACTTTCAGAGTAAACAATTCTCCATTCGCAGGTCGTGAAGGTGATTACGTGACTTCACGTCAAATTCAAGAACGTTTAGATCAACAATTAGAAACAGACGTTTCTTTAAAAGTTACACAAACTGAATCTCCAGATAAATGGATTGTTGCAGGTCGTGGTGAATTACACTTATCTATATTAATTGAAAATATGAGACGTGAAGGTTTCGAATTACAAGTTTCTAAACCACAAGTTATCTTAAGAGAAATTGATGGCGTACAATGTGAGCCATTTGAACGTGTACAATGTGAAGTACCACAAGAATATACAGGTGCTGTGATTGAATCATTAGGACAACGTAAAGGTGAAATGTTAGACATGGTCACTACAGACAATGGCTTAACACGTATTATCTTTATGGTACCAGCGCGTGGATTAATCGGTTATACTACTGAATTTATGTCTCAAACACGTGGTTATGGTATTATTAACCATACATTTGAAGAATTTAAACCACGTGTTAAAGGCCGTATCGGTGGTAGAAGAAATGGCGCATTAGTATCATTAGATCAAGGTAAAGCAAGTTCATATGCACTTATGGGCTTAGAAGACCGTGGTGTAAACTTTATGGAACCAGGTACTGAAGTTTATGAAGGTATGGTTGTTGGTGAACATAACCGTGAAAATGACTTAACAGTTAATGTAACGAAAGAGAAAAACCAAACTAACGTACGTTCTTCTAATAAAGACCAAACAGTTACAATGAAACGTCCAAGAACGTTAACACTTGAAGAAGCTTTACAATTTATTAATGACGATGAACTTGTAGAAGCTACGCCAGAAAACATCCGTATTAGAAAAACAGTATTAGAGAAAAATGCACGTGAAAAAGAAGCGAAACGTATTAAACAATTAATGCAAGAAGATGAATAATAAAACGTTTTTTTCTAAAACATTTTAATTTCAATATAAGAGGACTCATTCGTATTAAGGATGAGTCTTCTTTATATTTAAAATATTATTATTTTAACCATCTCAGGCTTGTAAGATAGACGAGCTTATAGTCTCACACGCTTACTATTGCTCTGGGCGCCAGCAAGTTATGTTATGATTCAAAATACGTATATTAATATTCAAAAAATAAAGGCACCTCATTTTAAAATTACCATTAAATAATTTAAAAATGAGGTGCCTTATTAATTAGAGACATTTATGTCACGGATGCTTTATTGGGTTGTTAGTATATTATTATCAAATTTTAAGAAACGTTTTAATACATATTTAACTGTTTAACGATGATTATACGTTGTATCTTGATTACGTTGTTTTGGTGTATCAAGTCTACTTTTACATTCATCACACATAAACGTATGCATTGGATCGTTACGTAATCTTTTGGCTTCTAATGTATTTTGATCTATGAACACTTCCGTATCACAAATGATACATTTCACTTTCTTCATAACTAGATCACCTCTATACCAGTAACATATTGAAACTGATAAGAATATCCTTCTTCAGGAATATAAACAAAGCTATCAACAGAATAATCCTCATATAATCTTTTACCATCTTTGGCGAATTGGAAAAAGAGGTAAGGTAACAAGTCGATTGGTATTTCAATTGACTCATTATCATTAAACAAACGTATTGTGGTTGCATTATCATGAGGTTCAGCATTTTTGAAAAATGGTGTCATATTGATAACAAAAGATTTTTCTAATACTGCGCGTCTTTTATATTTAATTTCTGAATTTAGAGTTGGCGGATTCGTTTGACCTTCTAGAATGGCTCTATTCCATTCGCGATTATCGTCAAAATTGATTGGCTTTGTGCCGTCAAAAACGCCTTGTTCTAAATCTTCAATTTGTACTTTTCTGTCATCAAAAATCCAAGTCGTACTATCTAGCGTAATTGGAAATTTAACTTCACCCTTAATTTGAATCATAATCCCACTCCTATTGGCATAAATTACAAATATCTATAATCATTTTATTGAAAAAATTTTAGTGATAAAAATGACTTTTTTGTGAACAAAACACTTATCTATGTTACATTTAATTCAAGTTTAGCAGAGCTAAAAAATAAAAATCATTAAACCGTTTTCAAGTAATGGCCTGTATAAAGGCACATTGATTATAAATAAGAGTAAATTAAATTATCGTTACTATTAATATTATCACAAATTAGACAGTAACGTATATTCTTGAATTCACTTGCTTTTTACTATTTAGTAAGATACACTCTTCTTATAAAGTTACAATTGATAGGGGGAGTATGTCTTGGAAAAAAATCAAAAAATTAACAATGCGGCATATGACCAATTGAATAAAGATGCTGATAGGATTCTCCAACTTATTAAAGTACAAATGGATAATCTTACATTACCTCAATGCCCATTATATGAAGAAGTACTTGATACACAAATGTTTGGATTACAAAAAGAAGTGGATTTTGCTGTACAACTTGGTTTAGTTGACAGAGAAGTGGGCAAAGATTTAATGCTTCGTTTAGAAAAAGAACTTTCTAAATTGCATGATGCATTTACTAATGTTTAATTTGGTTACAGTAGGTAGATTTATTTCTGGAAACATAAGATTCCAAAATTGATATATAAACTTATATAGGAATTTATTATTTAAAACTACATAAGTATTGTGAAAGTGGCTGGGACATCAATCATTTGTTGATCATTTCTTAGCCACTTTTGTCGTGCTTTAAAAAAATAACTCAACAATAAAATAAAATAATGATTATTAGTGTTATATTTGCTCGAGAAATTGTTACAATGTTTGATATAATGTTAAAAGTAAAATTTATTTTTATCAAACGATTACCGTAAAAGGATTACGGATGATTCAAATCACTTTTATTAAATACAGTTATCGAATTAACAAATAGAATATTAAAAATTAGAATTGGATGATATGTCATATGAATAACATAAAACGGTTTTTTCGATATATAAGTAAAAATGCCAAATATATCGATTATCCACTCGTAGTTACATATTTATTATTATGTCTAATTGGTTTGGTTATGGTATATAGTGCAAGTATGGTTGCTGCTACAAAAGGATCGTTGACAGGTGGCATATCCGTACCAGGTACGTACTTTTATACAAGACAATTAATGTACGTGATAATGAGTTTAGTTATAGTATTTTTCATGGCATTCTTCATGAATGTTAAATTATTAGAAACAATTAGATTTCAAAAATGGATGATGATTGGCATCATTATTTTACTTGCTGCAACACTAGTTGTTGGTAGTAATATCAATGGTTCCAAAAGTTGGATTAATTTAGGTTTTATGAATTTACAAGCTTCTGAATTGTTGAAAATTGCAATCATCTTATATATTCCTTACATGATTGAAAAGAAACGACCAAAAGTATTTAAACAGCCAAAATTAATGACTTCACCAATTATTTTAGCAGGATTGTGTATCGCATTAGTGCTGTTACAGCGCGATGTCGGACAAACGTTATTGATTATGATTATATTCGTTTCAATACTTTTCTATGCTGGTATTGGTGTCCAAAAGTCCATTAAATACGGTCTGTTAATTATAGTAGGTGTCGTTATTATTGGCTCGCTCTTCTTAATTATTGGTTTAGTACCAGATTACTTAACAGCGAGATTTAGTACGTTAACAAATCCATTTAGCCAAGAATCAGGTACGGGGTATCATATTTCTAATTCCCTAATTGCCATCGGGAATGGTGGCTTGCTAGGTAGAGGCCTAGGCAACAGTATCATGAAATTAGGTTATTTGCCTGAACCACATACAGATTTTATTTTTTCTATTATATGTGAAGAATTAGGTTTAGTAGGTGGCCTTGTAGTCATTTGTTTACTATTCTTTATCGTCTATAGAGCCTTTGAGTTAGCTAATAAGACAAATTCTTATTTTTATAAACTCGTATGTGTTGGTGTAGCTAGTTATATAGGAAGTCAAACTTTCGTTAATTTAGGTGGTATTTCAGGTACAATTCCTTTAACAGGGGTGCCATTACCATTTATCAGTTTTGGTGGTTCATCTATGATTAGTTTAAGTATCGCTTTAGGTTTATTACTTATTACCGGTAAACAAATAAGAATAGAAGCTTATAGAAAAAAACAAGCGAATAAGAAAAAGACTCATATCGGAATGACTAGACGGTATTAATAAAAAACTAAATTAAATGTTTAATAATCAGTAAAAGGATTTAAAGACAAACGTTTCAACTTTTAATAGTTGAAATGTTTGTCTATTTTTTTACAATTTAAACCTAATTTTGAAATACTTTTTACAGATAGATATAATGATAATAAAAAGTTATCAATAGTAATAACTTTTTATTAATTGTAATACGTGATATAATTTTCTTCTAAGCTTGTTATAGTAAGGCTTTCGATTCATTCGGAAGAAGTACATTTAAATTATAAAAATTTTACAATTTAACATCTTATAAATAGTTTCAAGATAAAACTTAATAATTTATTACTGTATACATTGTTCGTATTTTGCTATAATGAAAATCATATCTAACTTTTTAGAAAATTCAAAATTTAAGGGGGACCATGATGTGAAACAAATAAACAAGCTTTTGGTAGCCAATCGTGGTGAAATAGCAATAAGAATTTTTAGGGCAGCGACAGAATTAGATATTAAAACAGTTGCAATTTATTCAAATGAAGATAAAGGATCTTTACATAGATATAAAGCAGATGAATCTTATTTAGTAGGCAAAGATTTAGGACCTGCTGAATCTTATTTAGATATAGAAAGAATCATTGATGTTGCTAAGCGTGCAGATGTAGATGCGATACATCCTGGTTATGGCTTTTTAAGTGAAAATGAAACATTTGCTCGTAGATGTCAAGAAGAAGGAATTAAATTTATTGGTCCACGTGTTGAACATTTAGACATGTTTGGCGATAAAGTTAAGGCAAGAACAACAGCGATTAATGCGGATTTAAGAGTCATTCCAGGTACGGATGGTCCTATTGATAATCAAGAGGATGCGATTGCATTTGCTAATGAAGCAGGTTACCCATTGATGATTAAAGCGACAAGTGGTGGCGGCGGTAAAGGTATGCGTATCGTACAATCGGAAGATGAATTAGAAGACGCATTCCATCGAGCTAAATCTGAAGCGGAAAAATCATTTGGTAATAGTGAAGTATATATTGAAAAATATATAGACAATCCGAAACATATTGAAGTACAAGTTATCGGTGATGAACATGGTAATATCGTACATTTATATGAACGTGATTGTTCTGTACAAAGACGACACCAAAAGGTAGTAGAAGTGGCACCTTCAGTTGCATTGTCAGATGATTTAAGGGAACGTATCTGTGAAGCAGCAATCCAATTAATGGAAAATATTGAATATGTCAATGCAGGTACGGTGGAATTCCTTGTATCGGGCGAAGAATTCTACTTCATTGAAGTTAATCCGCGTGTTCAAGTGGAACATACGATTACTGAGATGATTACAGGTGTTGATATCGTTAAAACACAAATACTTGTTGCTGATGGTGAAAATCTATTTGACGAAGAAATAAGTATGCCAAGTCAAGCAGATATTAAAACATTAGGATATGCGATTCAATGTCGTATTACTACTGAAGATCCAACAAATGATTTTATGCCAGATACTGGACGTATCATAGCTTATCGTTCAAGCGGTGGTTTTGGAGTGAGATTAGATGCTGGTGATGGATTCCAAGGTGCAGAAATTTCACCTTATTATGATTCGTTATTGGTAAAATTATCTACACACGCTATGTCTTACAAACAAGCAAATGAAAAAATGGATCGTTCATTACAAGAAATGCGAATCCGTGGTGTGAAAACCAATGTTCCGTTTTTAATTAATGTTATGAGAAATGAGCAATTTAAAACAGGTGATTATACTACTAAATTCATTGAGCAGACACCTGAGTTATTTGATATTGAACCGATATTAGATAGAGGTACAAAAACGTTAGAATATATTGGTAATGTTTCGATTAATGGATTTCCAAATGTAGAAAAACGACCTAAACCGATCTATGAAACATCGCCAATTCCACAAATCCCTAGAAAAGAAATAGCAAAATTAGAGGGAACGAAACAAATACTGGATACTAAAGGACCTAAGGCAGTAGCAGAATGGTTAAAAGAGCAAGACGATGTATTAATCACCGACACTACATTTAGAGATGCGCATCAGTCATTATTAGCTACACGTGTGAGAACAAAAGACATGATGAATATTGCTTCTAAAACAGCTCAAGTAATGAAAGACAGCTTTTCATTAGAGATGTGGGGCGGTGCAACTTTTGATGTTGCGTATAATTTCTTGAAAGAAAATCCATGGAAACGCTTAGAAAGATTAAGAAAAGAAATTCCAAATGTTTTATTCCAAATGTTATTACGCGCCTCAAATGCTGTTGGATATAAAAATTATCCAGACAATGTTATAAAAAAATTCGTTAAAGAAAGTTCAGAAGCTGGCATAGACGTGTTCCGTATCTTTGACTCTTTAAATTGGGTTGATCAAATGAAAGTGGCCAATGAAGCTGTACAAGAAGCGGGTAAAATTTCGGAAGGGACGATTTGTTATACAGGAGACATATTAAATCCAAATCGTTCGGATATTTATACTTTACAATACTATGTTGATATGGCGAAAACACTTGAACGTGAAGGATTCCATATATTAGCGATTAAAGATATGGCGGGATTATTGAAACCTAAAGCTGCCAATGAACTAATTGGAGAATTGAAAGCTGCGGTTGATTTACCAATTCACTTACACACACATGACACAAGTGGAAATGGTTTATTAGTGTATAAACAAGCTATAGATGCAGGTGTAGACGTCATTGATACTGCAGTAGCTTCTATGAGTGGTTTAACAAGCCAACCAAGTGGCAACTCTTTATATTATGCATTAAATGGATTTGATAGAAATATGCGTGCAGATGTAGATGGTATGGAAGAGTTATCACACTATTGGGGTACAGTACGTCAATATTACAGTGATTTTGAAAGTGATATTAAATCACCTAATACTGAAATTTATAAACACGAAATGCCTGGTGGTCAATATTCGAACCTAAGCCAACAAGCTAAAAGTTTAGGATTAGGCAATCGATTTAATGAAGTAAAAGAAATGTATAGACGTGTGAACTTCTTATTTGGTGATATTGTTAAAGTAACGCCGTCATCTAAAGTTGTAGGTGACATGGCATTGTACATGGTACAAAATGATTTAAATGAAGATACTATTATAAAAGATGGCTATAAATTGGATTTCCCTGAATCAGTTGTGTCATTCTTTAAAGGTGATATTGGACAGCCGGTCAATGGTTTCAATAAAACGTTACAAAAAGTTATTCTCAAAGGGCAATCTGCCAATACAGATCGACCAGGGGAACATTTAGATCCTGTTGATTTTGAAGCAGTAAGAAAAGAATTAGAAGAAAAACAAGAGAGAGAAGTAACAGAACAAGACATCATAAGTTATGTGCTATATCCTAAAGTTTACGAACAATTTATAGCAACACAAAAACAATTTGGAAATGTGTCTCTTTTAGATACGCCAACATTCTTCTTTGGTATGCGTTCAAATGAAACGGTTGAGATTGAAATTGATACAGGTAAACGTTTAATCATTACACTTAAGACAATTACGGAACCAGATGAAAAAGGTATACGTACAATCTTTTATGATATGAATGGCCAAGCGCGACGTATCTTTATTCAAGATGAAAATGTTAAGGCGAATGAAAGTGTTAAGCCAAAAGCAGATAAATTAAACCCAAATCATATTGGTGCACAAATGCCAGGTTCAGTTACGGAAGTGAAGATTGCTGAAGGAGAATCTGTAACGAGTGGTCAAGCGTTATTGATTACTGAAGCTATGAAGATGGAAACAACGATTCAAGCACCGTTTGATGGCGTTGTTAAAAAAGTAACAGTACAAAGTGGTGAAGCGATTGAAACAGGCGACTTATTGATTGAAATTGAAAAAGAACCTGTTGATTAGTTTAAAAATAAAAAGCAAGCTCAGTTTTCTTAAAAACTGAGCTTGCTTTTTTATGTGATTATATACCCAAAACGTTAATTATCCGCCACTTCGAATTGTACGTAACATTAATATGATAAAGTATGCGATTAATCCGAAGAGTAATGTAATAAACAATGCATGTAACAATGCGATGAATAAATTAACTTCAGTAATAATGGATAATGCGCCTGTAGTTACTTGTAAGATAACTAAAATAAATGCCGCTGTATAACCGTAACGAATTGTACGATTTTCTCTATAATTGTTTACGGCGTGGATAAATGTAATTAAAATCCAAATAAAGGCAATGAGTGCCATACCTCTATGTGTTAAATTTACCCAATCCTGAACATTATGTGGCATTAAATCATTAAACGGTAATGGCCATTGACCATACGCTAAACTTGCTTCTTTATGTCTTACTAAAGCACCTGTATATATCGTCATATAAACAATGAGTGCCATAATCCATGTATAAATTCTCAATGGTTTTCTAATAAACAATTCATCAGCTTCATATTTACGGTCAACTTCATATATAATTAAAGTTAATACAAATACAGATGAAAAGGAAATTAAAGAGATACCAAAGTGAAGTGCTAATACATATGCATTTTGTTGCCACATTACTGCTGCCGCACCAACTAAAGCCTGAATTAGTAAGAAACCAACACTAATACAAGATAATGGTTTAACTTCTTTGATATAACCAATATGTTTCCAAGCAACAATAACCAACCATAAAACGACAATTAATGATAAGCCAGATACTGCACGATGACTTAATTCAATTAATGTTTGGATTGGTAAATTTTGAGGTAAGAACGCGCCATGACAAAGTGGCCAGTCAGATCCACAACCATCTGCTGAACCTGTTTTTGTTACTAACGCGCCACCAAGTTGAACAAAAGCCATTATGACTGTTGCTAACACAGATAACCATTTAAGGTTTTTTTTGCTAAACAAGAATTAACCCCCCACTTTAAAAATATAATAATGAAAATATTTAATTACGCCCAGTAGTGCTAAAAGCAACTTAGGTATACATAATGATACATCTCATTTATATATTTTTATATGTTCATAAATCTTAAATTTTATTATAACAATAAATAGCAAATAAAATGTGTCACAAAAATGACTTTTTGCTAATGTCGATAAAGTGTCACAAATATCTTTACATTAATGTAGTCAATTGAACAAAATTAATATATCATTGTATTATATGAAAAAAATAGGAGGGAAATTATGAACAAAGAACAAACTTTGGCGCATAATTCTAGCCGTGTAACTTTTAAAGAGTTACAGCAAATCATCAAAATGGGCTTGGTTCAAGGGAATTTAATTCCTGCATTTGCTGGATCATGGTTAGCGATTGTGTTGGCAAATCATTCCTTCCTCTCGTCAATACCACAAATCTTAATGATGTTAGTGGGCTCTACGTTAATTATGGGGGGCGCATGTGCTTTAAATAATTACTACGATCAAGATATTGACAGTATCATGCCAAGTAAACAACAGAGACCTACAGTTAATGAAAGAATTTCAAATAGAAATTTATTAATTCTCAGCTTTGGAATGATGCTCATAGGGGAAGCATTACTATTTGCACTCAATATACCTTCAGGCGTTATTGGTCTATTGGGCATTGTTGGTTATGTATCATTTTATTCAATTTGGTCTAAAAGACATACGGTTTGGAATACAGTCATAGGTAGTTTTCCAGGAGCAGTTCCACCGCTAATTGGTTGGACAGCGATAGAAGGAAATATAAGCTTAGTAGCCGTTGCACTATTCTTAGTTATCTTCTGTTGGCAACCGATTCATTTTTATGCTTTAGCAATTAAACGTAAGGATGAATATTCATTAGCAAATATACCAATGTTACCATCAGTTAAAGGATTTAATCGTACGAGAGTAAGTATGTTTTTCTGGTTAGTTGTCTTGTTACCACTACCATTCTTATTAAGTAGCTTAGGTGTTACATTTATTGTGTTAGCTACTTTATTAAATTTAGGATGGCTTTACTTAGGATTAACAAGCTTCAAAAAAGATACAGATCAAACAAAATGGGCAACAAAAATGTTTATATATTCACTAAACTATTTAGTCGTTTTCTTCGTACTCGTTGTTGTCATCTCGCTCATTCAAATGTTTTAATAACTTATGATAAGGATGTATTATATGAACTTACCAATTTTACCCACAATCAGTACAAGCTTTATTGTAATTAGTGCAATCCTTATTGCAATAGGTTGGCGTCAAATATGGAAAAGAAAAATTGAAAGTCATAAAAAGGTAATGTTGGCTGCAGCATTTTTTGCACTAGCATTCTTTATCATTTATGCTTCAAGAACAATTTTTATAGGTAATACTGCATTTGGTGGTCCAGATTCTATCAAAATTTATTATACAATTTTCTTGATTTTCCACATTAATTTGGCAACAATCGGGGGCATTTTAGGACTTGTACAAATCATTACCGCCTTTAAAGATAAATTTAAGGTACATAGATTTGTTGGACCTATAGCATCGATTGTCTGGTTCTGTACAGCTATTACAGGTGTAGCTGTATACCTATTGCTTTACGTATTATATCCAGGTGGCGAGACAACATCGCTACTTAAAGCAACGTTTGGATTATAATAATCAATAAATAAAGCGTTAGTTTTTTAAAAGGCATATAAGAGGAGTCATCTCAATGAGATGACTCCTCTTTGTTTTGAATAGCTAACAAGACAATTAGCGTTCTGTATATCTTTTTAAGTGCTTGGCTGTAAGCGACGCATTTATTTGAAGTAAACCTTGAGGTTCCCCTTGATAAAGTAATTGGCCCCCTTTTTCACCTGCAAATGGGCCGATATCAATAATCCAATCAGCATAAGTCATCATCGTTAAATTATGTTCTATAATAACAACTGTATTGTGTTCATCGATGAGTCGTTTAAAGCAATCTATTAATATGGGGATATCATCTTCATGTAAACCAGTCGTTGGTTCATCAAAAACAAAGATATGTTGGTGGACAGTCTTTGTTAAGTATTTACTTAATTTGACTCTTTGTACTTCGCCACCAGACAATGTATCAAGTGTTTGTCCCAATGTCATATAGTTTAAACCAGTTGATTTTAAAGCTTGGAGTGGTTGAGCGATATCCTTATTTTTATTGAAAAAGGTGATTGCTTCATCAACCGTTAATGCTAAAATATCAGCAATATTATACCCCTCCACTTTAACATCTAACACTTCTGGTTTGTATCGTTTACCATGACAAACATCACATGTTTGTGTGAAATCTGGCATAAAGGCTAGCTCTGTTTTGATAATGCCTTTACCGTGGCATTCAGGGCAAGCACCTGCAGAATTATAGCTAAACAACGATTTCTTTAAACCGGTTACTTCACTAAAATATGAGCGCACATCATCAAATATATTTAAATAAGTCAATAAATTGGAGCGACTCGAAGCATGCGCTGGTTTTTGGTCTATAAAAATGGTGTCTGCTAGCGCTTCTAAACCTGTATGGATTAACGAACTTTTACCAGAACCTGCAACACCAGTTACGACAGTCATAGCTTGTTCAGGCAGTGTCACAGTCATATTCTTAATATTGTTACGAGAAACATTCTTTAAATTTATGAAATTTGAAGCGCTTAAATTCGGTGATTTTAATTGGTGCATTCTGCGCAAAGCATCACCTGTATGTGTTGTTGAATTGAGTAACTCATGATAACTACCTGTAAAAGTAATGTCACCACCATATTTGCCAGCTAAAGGACCTAAATCAATAATATAATCGGCTATTTTTATAACATCTGGGTCATGTTCGACTACTAAAACTGTATTCCCTTTATTTTTCAAGGACAGAATAATTTCATTAATACGCTGAATATCTTCTGGATGAAGTCCAATACTCGGCTCAT
This sequence comes from Staphylococcus saprophyticus subsp. saprophyticus ATCC 15305 = NCTC 7292, assembly GCF_000010125.1. Classification (NCBI taxonomy): domain Bacteria; kingdom Bacillati; phylum Bacillota; class Bacilli; order Caryophanales; family Staphylococcaceae; genus Staphylococcus; species Staphylococcus saprophyticus. Next base: position 1,736,770 of record NC_007350.1, on the reverse strand, counting down.
CAATAATATATACTAAATCACTCAACGCACTGTTTAAATGTCTAATGAGTTTAATTCTTTGTGATTCTCCACCTGATAAAGAGGTGGATTCTCTAGATAAAGTTAAATAATTTAAGCCGATATAACTCAATGATTCTAACTGCTGTTGCAATGGTTCAATAATGACATTTGCTTTTGGTGAATCAATTTTTTTGATGAATTTTAAAGCATCATCAATTGATAAATTTGTAAAATCAGCAATATCTAAGTTATTGATTTTACACTTTAAAACTGAAGTGCTCAGTCTTTTTCCGTGACAAGTAGGGCATTTTTTAGAAGTAACCACTCTATCAATCGCTTCTTTAAATTTATTTTTTCAAAGTTGTCATTCAATAAAAATGAACGTCTAAATCTATGGATGAGACCTTCAAATTTTGCAGTCTTAGGCCAGTTTTCTGGTGGGTGTTTAATTTTCATTGGCTTAGCGTACAAGAAGGTATCTAGTTCTTCTTTGGTAAAATGTTTTAATTTTTTATCGTTGTCAAACAAACCAGAATATAAATAGCGTTTTCCTCGCCAACTATCTGGTCTGAAAGAAGGGAAACGTATCGCATCTTCATTGAGCGATTTATTAAAATCTAATAATTCATGTAAATCAATGTCCTCAACGTAACCAAGCCCTGAACAAGTTTCACACATACCTTTAGGATTATTAAATGAAAAGATATCTGAGTAACCAACAAACGGTTTGCCAATTCGTGACCAAAGTAATCTCACAGATGCATAGATGTCCGAGATTGTACCGACTGTAGAGCGAGAATTTCCACCTAATCTTTTTTGATTTATAATCATTGCCACTGGTAAATGTTCGATTAAGTCGACCTTTGATTTTGAAAATTGAGCTAGTTGATGTTGTATGTATGTTGAGTAAGTTTCGTTTAAAAGCCGTTCTGATTCTGCGGCAATTGTATTAAACACTAAAGAAGATTTTCCTGAACCCGAACGCCCAGTAAAAACAGTTATTTGATGTTTAGGTATATCAACAGAAATATTTTTTAAATTATTTTGCTTTGCGCCATGTATGCGTATCATTGACATGCATTTTCACCTCTTATTTCATAGTATACCCAAAGTTGAGTTGTGTATTACCTTAATTTGTAATAGAGCGTAATATGTTGAAAATCTGTCGTATTTTACAATATACTTCTAATATTACGACGGCATGCCTTGTTTGTGATATATTGAAACATGTACAATAAATGAAAGAGAAGTATAGGTGGGTGAGCGATGAAAAAATTAATAATTAAAATTATTGGTGTACTGTTATTAATATGTTTCTTGATTTACCTTTTTTACTCACCACGTTTAAAGTTTGATGTTTTGGAGAATCCTAATAAAGATTCAACGAAGACTACTCAAAATGAAAATATTAATAAAAATGAGGAATCAGTTGAAAATCCGATGCCAAAAGAAGGTATCGGTACGTGGGTAGGTCAAAACCTAAAAAAACTTACAAATACATATGGGCAAGCTGAACGGGTTTATTCATATAAAGGTGATTTTAAAAATTATATATTTAAAGAGCATAATCAATATTATCTTGTTACAACAAAGCATAATATTATTAAATCTGTGTACGCAACTGGTAAAGATGCAAAAGTCGATCCATTAAAGATTTCCGATAATGCATCACATGTTTTTGAGAAATACAGTATTAATCCTGAACCAACGATTAAAGTTGATGGTAAAGAATATGAACTTGAATTATCTGATTTAGATATGAAGACGCAAACACTTATAAAGTTTAAAAATATTTATGCACAAATTTATATTGACCAACAATCAAATGAAATTGTAGCTGTTAGATATTTAGATAGCGAAGCCTTAGCAGCCTTTAAACCATATCAAATGTTAAGTTCTCAAGAAGATAAAGAAGTTCAAAGTGAGCATGGTGATTTGCCCTATGAGCAAAATTCAAATCAATTGATGACATTATATGAAATTACAAATGAAATGAGAAAGTTAAAGGATGCCAAGCCACTTAAAATTAACAATGATATAGCTCATATTGCATCATTTAACTTGTATGAAGCTACAGGGACTGATAGTGTTGAATTTACAGAAGATGCTTTAAAACAACAGTTGAATGAACAAAAAATATCATTTGTCTCCACGAGTCAAAACGTAGGATATGATTTTAATGAAGTACCTACGTTGATTCATAGTTGGTTAAATTCGGATATCCATAGATCAAGGATGTTAAATTCAAAATATAATGAAATGGGTGGCGAAGTAACAAATGGTTATTACACACTTATTTTCGTAGAGGATAAATAGAAAGGAGATGGACGACGATGATTACAGAAGAAACTTTAACAGTGCTAGATGAAATAGAAATGCTCAGTGATAAAATATTACAATCTCGATTATATAAAGCATACAAAACAGCTGAACAGACATTAGCCAATGATGATGAAGCGCATCTACTTTATCAAGCTTTCTTAAAATCTAAAGAAAAATATGATGAAATTATGCGGTTTGGTAAATATCATCCAGATTATCAAAGTGTCATGTTAGAAACACGTAAACGTAAACGTGCATATGAAATGCTTGATGTAGTGATGGATTATAAACAAAAAGAAGTTGCTTTGCAGGAATTGATAGATCAAGTTATTGTGAAAATTGCTTACGCAGTTTCTGAGAATGTGAAGATTGAAGCGGGCAATCCATTTTTCCAAAAAGAATCAGGTGGTTGTGCCACTGGCGGTTCATGTGGTTGTTCATTATAAAAGATAGATTGGAATTTTTAAGAAAATAGTAAAGGAGGCAGAGCGCTAACAGGACTCTGCCTCCTTTTTTGTGAATTTAATCAGATATTGAAATCATTGTAAATAGCACTTGTCGTTTATTTTATAATATTATTTGGGATACGTATTTTTAAATCTTTCTGCTAAATCAGGTCGATCAGTGACTAAGGTATGTGCACCATAAAAGATTAAATCATTCATCATATCTAAATTGTTAACACCATAGTAGCCTGGAACGATATTTCGTTCGTTTAACCATTGTATAAACTTGGGCGATGTTAGCTTAATCCCGTTAAAAGAAACAGGCATTTGAAACGTATTCGCACGAGGTTGGAAAGTATTGCCAAGACCTGTGAAGAATTTCAATACGCCTTCAGCTACTTCATTTTGACTTGCACCAATCGCCACAGTACCATGGCTAATTATATTAAATCTTTCAATTTGTTGACTGTGAAAACTTGTCACTAAAACGCGTTTTTGTGCATGGTGTGCAACGATGACTTCATAAATGATTTCTGGCGCTAATTCACCTTCTTTGCTTTTGGGGTCATCTTTTAAATCCACATTAATTAATTGATTTGGATAATGTTCTAATAATTCATCAAATGATAATATTTTGGCATCTTCATGTCCACGATAAACTTTAGTCCCATTAATATCGGTGAATCGATAACCTGCATCTAGTTGTTTTAATTCTGCTAAGGTGTGTTCAGATACTTTACCTGATCCATTTGTAGTACGATCAACAGTAGCATCATGAAATACTACAAGTTTATGGTCTTTCGTAAGTCTGACATCTGTTTCAAAACCATCTATATCATGTGCGACTGCATTATCAAAAGCAAGCTTAGTTTGCTCTGGTCTGACAGCCATACCACCTCGATGTGCAAAAATATATGGTGCAGTTCTAGAAAAGAAAGGTGGTATACTTTGATTATGCGGTTGTGTTTTATATTTATTAATAAAAATTAAACTTCCTACCAAACCGACTGTGCCTAAAAATCCAGCTTTAATTATGTTATTAATTTTTGTCACGAGCCTTCCTCCTCAAATTTGGGTATATAGAGTAATATAGCAAAAGTTCATGCTACATCAAAATAATTATTATTTATAAAATGGAAAAGCCATGATATTATATAATAGCTAATAAATGGAGTGATGAATAAATGAATATTGTACCAAGAACAAGTATAATTATATATCTAAAACATATGAAGCATGAAAGACAAGTACGTAAATTCGGGCATATTGTCAGTACTAATAGACTAGAGAGATTTGTTGTCATGTACATTAATGAAGACGAAGCGGATCAAGTTGTTGATAAATTAATGAGATTAAAATACGTGAAGCATGTTGAAGGTTCACCTTATAAATATTTGAAGAAAGTTTATGAGAAAGAACAGCATGAAGTTTTATAATATGAACTTAACGATACTGCTGCACACTGACTGAAGCAGTTGCTATATCAGCGTTAACAATAGAAAAGCCACAATAGTATATGCAATAGCTATAGTGGCTTTTTGTTATATTATTGCAAAGGTGGAATCCATCTTTGTAAGCGCAAGACACTTGTTAAATAATTAAAATATAATTCAGTGTCGTGAAATCGTTCGGCGGGCTGGACGTCAACAGCTTTTATATTGACGTGATATTTTTCAGCCTGGTTATTTATCAGTTCAAATTTTTTATTGGAATCAGGGTAAGGGTATTTCACTGCGTTAAGCATAATATACATTGCTTGGAAATGTTGTTCACTGGTTGGTTGCATGATGATAGCGACAGATGAACGTGCGTGTGCACAATTTGGAGAATGAAAATAAACGATATGTGCTATACGTTGGTGGTTATATTCTATTAATGTATTAAATTCGAATAAATCTGTAAGGCCTTCTCCGAGCTTTATAAATGATTGTTTCAAAATACGATGCCTCCTTATCTGCAGTATGCATTATATAAAATATATTTTGAGAATGGAAGTGTAAATCATATGAGAGTAATTTCTGGAATACATAAGAGTAAGGCGCTTGAGAGTTTAGAAGGACGCAATACTAGACCGACAATGGATAAAGTAAAAGAAGGTATATTTAATAGTTTACACGAAGTTTCTGGCATTGGTCTTGATTTATTTGCTGGTAGTGGAGCACTTGGAATTGAAGCATTATCTCGAGGCATTGACCAAATGATATTTGTTGATCAAAATTTTAAAGCTGTAAAAGTCATTAAAGCAAATTTAAAAAACCTTAATATTGATACACAAGCAGAAGTATATAAAAACAATGCTGATCGTGCTTTAAAGGCCTTAGCCAAACGAGAAATACAATTTGATGTAATATTTTTAGATCCTCCTTATGAAAAAGGGTTAATTGATGAAGCATTGGAAGGTATTGCAAAGTTTAATTTATTAAAAGAAAATGGTATTATCGTTTGTGAGTTTAAACATCATGAAAAAATCAAGATGGAGCCATTCCATGAGATAAAACGTTATCATTATGGTTTGACAGACACTTTGTTATTAGAAAAAGGAGATTAATATGTCTACAACTAAAGCAGTCATTCCAGGAAGTTTCGATCCGATTACATATGGTCATATCGATATCATAGATAGAAGTGCGGATCGCTTTGATGAACTACATATTTGTGTATTGAAAAATAGTGGTAAGTCAGGCACATTTTCAATAGAAGAACGTATCGCGCTGATTGAAGAATCAGTGAAACATTTGAATAACGTAACAGTTCATCATTTCAATGGTTTATTAGTCGATTTTTGTGACAAAATTGGAGCAGAAACGATTATAAGAGGATTAAGAGCTGTGAGTGATTTTGAATATGAATTAAGACTTACATCAATGAATAAAAAATTAAACAGCAATGTAGAGACAATGTATATGATGACGAGTACAAATTATTCATTCATCAGTTCTAGCGTTGTGAAAGAAGTTGCAGCATATAAAGCAAACGTTTCAGACTTTGTACCTGTACATGTTGAAAAAGCGTTAAACGAAAAGTTTAAAAAATGATAAAGAACCACTTACCAACTTGTTGGTTAGTGGTTCTTATGCAATTGCAAGGCAATTGTAAACCAAAGTAGCTTACCAACTTGTTGGTTAGTGGTTCTTATGCAATTGCAAGGCAATTGTAAACCAAAGTAGCTTACCAACTTGTTGGTTAGTGGTTCTTATGCAATTGCAAGGCAATTGTAAACCAAAGTAGCTTACCAACTTGTTGGTTAGTGTTACACAGTAGCTGACTGAAGCTAAATGCACACAAGCATGTTTTTTAGCATTCTAGTCAGCCTTGTGGGGGCGGGACAACGAAAGCATTATTAAAAAGCTGATTTCTGTCCCGGTCCCTTATGCAATTGCAAAGCTAAATGACCATGCTTGGTATTTTAATCCGTATCAAATCCGTATCACCGGTGTATTAAAGTCGTTTGCAGTTTGACCTGAAATAAGGTTGTAAATTTTAGTAGCATGTATCTCATTAGTAAATAAATTTGCGTTTTGTTTATTGACTTGCGTCACAAAGTTTCTTTCTGGAAACGATTTTTTAATTTGTTTTAAATACTGTTGTCCACGTTCAGACATGCCTAGGATACGCACAGCGTTAATTGAGGCAGGCTCATCATGTTTTTTAAAATTTAAAAGTATATTCATAAGTAAACGCTGAATGTGCGTATAGGTATAACGTTTCGTTTTTAATAGCGTCATTAAATGTTCAAAACTTGTCGCTTGTTCAATAGTTTGAAGTATGCGATTTTCAATGCCTTCACTCATGGTATAAATCTGTGCTAATGATGTGGCATCTTGGCTTAAAATTGCATATTTTAAATAATTGAATGTATCCTCAATAGAGATATGAGGTCGTTCATAGTGCTTATGTATCTCACATGGTACGACATCTTTCCAAAGATCCGTTTGATTCATTAATGATTGACGAATAGAAGTGCCGCTTGCAAATGTTTGGTGAGAGATTTCATTATCGTGATGGGCAGACTGAAATCGGGAAATCGTCCATGGTTGTATTGATGGTGCGTATGTTTGGATTGCTCTCACATAAGAAAGGCCTAATGTATTGTTGGGCGATGATAGCAAGTCATTATCAGTAATCAGTTCGCTTAAGATTCTTGGGTAGCTTTTGCCTTCTTTTAATTTTTCTAAAAATAGAGGTGATTGCTCAATTTTATCAATAGACTGTGCCAATGATAGAAAATCATCCATATTACCCGATTCGCTTCCAAATGATAAATGAGAAACATTTAAATAATCTGCTATCTGCACAGCTGTTTTTGCGAAATATTGACCTGCAGACACTGATGCATAAGCTGGAAGCTCTACGACAAGGTCGACGGCACGCAATGCCATTTTTGCACGAGTGAATTTATTGTAAATTGCGGGTTGGCCTCTCATCACAAAGTTTCCACTCATGATTGCTATGGAAATGTCAGAGTTGGTTATTGACTTTGATTGTTGGGCATGGTATAAGTGACCATTGTGGAAGGGATTATATTCAGTGACTAGTGCAACGCTTTTCATTTGCAATTCTTCCTTTCAGAATTCATTATAGATATTGTAACAGATGTAACTGTGTTAAGAAAAAATCTTGACAACTTATATCTATAAAGTTAAAATAAATTTTGTGCTTGTTAGAGGTGAAGCCATATGAAATGGTCAATAACACAATTAAGAAAATTCCAAGATAAACCTTTTGAATTCCATCAAACGGTTAATTTTGATCATTTAGTAAAATCATTAGATTTAATAGATCTATCAGATATTGATGTTGAAGGTGAATTAACCGTCAGATCAAGTGAAGTCATTGCAGATATGCATTTGACTGGGACGTATACGATGTCTTGTGCACGTACTTTAGTTCCTGTTGAAGTTCCTATTGATATCAAGTCTCAAGAGATTTTTGATTTAGAAGGATATGAGCAGTTTGAAAATGATGAAGATGAAGATGAACATTACCATGATGCAACAGACGGTATGATAAATCTAAAAGATATTGCTGAAGAACTAGTTATTATTGAAAAACCAATGCGCGTTTTTTCAAAAGAAAGCGATCAGATGTTACGAGAAGGTAATGGTTGGGAAGTTATTGACGAAGAACAAGCGGTTGAAATTGCGAAAGATAAAGCATCTGCTGAATCAGAGCAAATCGATCCTAGGCTTCAAAAACTACAACAATTATATGACGAAGAGCAATAGCGGATTTAGATAATCTATAGTATAATGGATTATTGAATCTGAAAATATCTATTTAGTGTTTGAATATAAGGAGGATTATCATGGCAGTACCAAAAAGAAGAACGTCTAAAACAAGAAAAAATAAACGTCGTACGCATTTTAAAATTTCAGTACCTGGTATGACTGAATGCCCAAATTGTGGAGAATACAAATTATCTCACCGTGTATGTAAGAACTGTGGTTCATACAAAGGCGAAGACGTTGTATCAAAATAATTTCATTTAATTATTAGGCTATATGATAGCCTAATCTAATCGTTCATTAATTATTCACTTGATAATTTTTGAACGATTTTTTATTTTAGTGATAGTTACTCTATATATTCAACTGATAGGTTGTGTGAATCATATGGAAACAATAAATGCACAAATAATTATAAATAAAATTGAAGATCACGATGCGCAGTGGCTTTATCATCATTTTAGTGAATCATTTCAAGAAGTTTCATCTTTTGAAGAACTTGAGAAATTACTAAGTAATTATAATGCACTTAGAGGCGAAAATAATTTATATAGACATCTCAATATTAATCGACAAGATGAGTACATTTGGTTTGATAATAAAATGGCTACAGGTGCAAGTGTCACATTAAATAAGTACCAAGAGATTGTTGGAATGTCCTTATTGCCAATTGGTCATAACCATAATGCGAAACATACTAAATATAGCTATACCATTCCAATTAAAGAACCGTGCTTAGTTTATTGGGGTGGAGATAATGAATTAACGAATGACCATCATCGATTTAAACAACAACGTCATGCTTTAGATTTAGTGAGAGTTAAAGATGGTTATACATATAAAGGAAATCCAAATGAATGTGAGAATTACTATAGCTATGGAACATCAATCGTAGCGCCTGCAAATGGAGTAGTAGAGGCGATTGTAGATGGTATACCAGATAACTTACCCGGTGATAGTAATACTGTCCATCCAGAAGGTAATTATATTATTATTAAACATGGGCGTAATGAATATAGTATGATTGCACATATTAAACCATATTCTTTTAAGATTGAAAAAGGTGATATGCTATTGCAAGGACAACACATAGCAGAAGTTGGTAATTCAGGTAATACACCAGAGCCACATATACACTTTCAAGTTATGAAAGATAAGCATATTCAAGCGACACAAACATTAAAAATTCAATTTCAAAATGTTACAGCGCTTGTCAAAGGTGATATAGTAACATATAAAGGTGATAGTATTGTGGTAAAAGAAAAACACGAATTGTCTAAATTAGCAAAAGGCATACGTTCGAACATTACACACCTATTCAAAAGTTGAAAATAAATATATAAAGAGGCTATGTTATGGAAATAATAACTTCAGCACAAAATAATAAAATAAAAAATGCAAATAAATTAAAGAAAAAACGTGAGCGAGATAAGACCGGTCTTGCACTTATAGAAGGCTATCATCTTATAGAAGAAGCTTATAAAAGTAAAATCAAGATTCAACAACTCTATGTTGTTGATGCGGATAGAATACATGATGATATGATAAGTTATGCAGAAGAAGTATTTGAAATTAATTTAAAAGTTGCAGAAGTATTATCGGGAACTGTTACACCGCAAGGATTCTTTGCTGTTATTGAGAAACCTATCTACGAAAGTAATAATGCGAAGCAAGTGTTATTAATAGATTGTATTCAGGATCCAGGTAACTTAGGTACGTTAATCCGTACAGCTGATGCTGCAGGTTTAGATTTAATCGTGTTAGAAAAAGGAACTGCAGATCCGTATCAAGATAAAGTAATGCGTGCAAGTCAAGGTAGTGTATTTCACATACCTATTTTAACGACAGAGTTAAGTGGTTTTATTGCTGATTTTGAGGGCGATGTTTATGGGACTGCGTTAGAAGATGCAGTTGTATATAATCAAATACCTAGTCAAGAGACATTTGCTTTACTTTTAGGTAATGAAGGTGAAGGCGTTAATGACAAATTACTCAGTCAAACAACGCAAAATCTAACAATTCCAATTTATGGTAAAGCAGAAAGTTTAAATGTTGCAATAGCAGGTAGTATTGTGATGTATCATTTGAAAGGTTGACCCTATCATAAATCATCGTATATAATAAATGTAATGATATTTAAATATGAACCCATAAAAAGACGTAAACTAAGTAGATACAGAAGTAAAAGGGAGATTATCCACGACTGAAAGATAATCCGATGTAGTTAGTTTTTTTCACCTTTTTGGTTACTTAAAGAAATTTAAGTCGGAAATCATTTCCGTTATCAATGACAACAAGTGTATGCTACGGCATAAATTTGGGTGGTACCACGGAAGACTTCGTCCCAGTTTTAAGGGATGGAAGTCTTTTTTTATGCAATTTTAAAATATAAATATAACAACTTAAAATTCAAGTAGGAGGGCTAAGTATGGCACAAACAGAAGCTATGGCTGAAATCAAGCAGCAGGCATTAGTCGATATTAATGAAGCTCAAAATGAAAAAGCGTTACAGGATGTAAAGGTTAAGTATTTAGGAAAAAAAGGTTCAGTTACTGGATTGATGAAACATATGAAAGATTTACCGAATGAAGAGAAACCTGCATATGGTCAACAAGTAAATGAAGTTAGACAAACGATTGAAAAGGAAATTCAAGCACGTCATGAATTACTGGGTAATGAGCAGTTAGAGCAACAATTGAAAGAAGAAAAAATAGATGTAACATTACCAAGTCGTAAAATTGCGATTGGTGCTAAACATCCGCTCACAAGAACCATCGAAGAAATTGAAGATTTATTTTTAGGTTTAGGTTATGAAATTGTTGATGGTTTTGAAGTTGAACAAGATTATTATAACTTTGAAGCGTTAAACTTACCAAAATCACATCCTGCCAGAGATATGCAAGATAGTTTTTATATAACGGATGAAATTTTAATGCGTACACACACATCTCCAGTACAGGCTAGAACAATGGAAAAACGCAATGGTGAAGGCCCAGTTAAAATTTTGTGTCCTGGTAAGGTTTATCGTCGTGATTCTGATGATGCGACACATAGTCACCAATTCACTCAAATTGAAGGGTTAGTTGTTGATGAAAATATTAAAATGAGCGATTTGAAAGGTACTTTAGAATTATTAGCTAAACAACTATTTGGTGAAGATAGAGAAATACGTTTACGACCTAGCTATTTCCCATTTACAGAACCTTCTGTTGAAGTTGATGTATCTTGTTTCAAATGTAAAGGTGAAGGTTGTAACGTATGTAAGCATACGGGTTGGATAGAAATATTAGGTGCTGGTATGGTTCATCCTAACGTTCTTGAAATGGCAGGCTTTGATTCAAATAAATATACTGGTTTCGCTTTTGGTATGGGACCAGATCGAATCGCTATGTTGAAATATGGTATTGAAGATATACGTCATTTCTATACAAATGATGTACGTTTCTTAAGTCAATTTAAAGCAGTAGAAGACAGAGGTGAAAAATAATGTTTATTTCTAAAGAATGGTTAGAGTCATATGTAGAAATTAATGAACAAGTTAATGTACTTGCAGAACGTATTACACGTACTGGAATTGAAGTTGACGATATTATTGATTATACAAAAGAGATTAAAAACCTTGTAGTAGGCTATGTACAATCCATAGCTGCACATCCAGATGCCGATAAACTTAATATATGCCAAGTTGATATTGGTGAAGCGGAGCCAGTACAAATCGTTTGTGGTGCGCCGAATGTAGATGCAGGCCAAACAGTGATCGTTGCAAGTGTTGGTGGCAGATTACCTGGTGGTGTGAAAATCAAACGTGCGAAATTACGTGGAGAACATTCTGAAGGTATGATTTGTTCATTACAAGAAGTTGGGGTGCCTAGTAATTTAGTACCGAAACAATTTGAAGATGGTATATTTGTATTTTCAACTGAAGTTAAACCGGGAACAGATGCATTAGATGCATTATATTTAAATGATCAAGTGATGGAATTTGATTTAACACCAAATAGAGCAGATGCATTAAGTATGATTGGTACAGCCTATGAGACTGCTGCACTATATAATGTTCCAATGACGAAACCTGAAACACAAAGTACAGAAACAAGTGATCAAACAAATGATGAAATTAGTGTCAACATTCAAAATGAAGATAAAGTACCATATTACAGTGCACGCGTAGTGAAAAATGTAACAATTGCACCTTCTCCAGAGTGGATGCAAATGCGTTTAATCAAAGCTGGTATTCGCCCAATTAATAATGTTGTAGATATCTCTAATTATGTATTAATTGAATACGGTCAACCGTTGCACATGTTTGATCAAGACCAAATTGGTTCCAAACATATAGAAGTGAGACAAGCTAAAGCTGATGAAGAGATGACAACTTTAGACAACCAGGAACGTCAACTAAAAGAAAATGACATTGTTATAACAAATGGAGAAACACCTATTGCGATTGCAGGTGTAATGGGCGGAGATTTTTCTGAAGTTACAGAAGCAACGAAGCACGTTGTAATAGAAGGCGCTATTTTTGATCCAGTATCCATAAGACATACATCACGTCGATTGAACTTAAGAAGTGAAGCATCTAGTCGCTTCGAAAAAGGTATTGCAACTGAATTTGTAGATGAGGCCGTTGATAGAGCTTGTTACTTATTACAAACCTATGCTGGCGGTTCAGTAGCACAAGGACGTGTTTCTCAAGGTGAACTTGGATGTTTCGTTACACCAATTGATATTTCAGTTTCAAAAGTGAATCAAACAATCGGTTTTGAACTCAGTGCTGAAGATATTGAATCTATATTTGTTCAATTAGGTTTTGAAACAACTAAAAATAAAGATGTACTCACTGTCATGGTGCCTTCACGTCGTAAAGATATTTCAATTAAGGAAGATTTAATTGAAGAAATCGCACGTATCTATGGTTATGATAAAATCCCTTCAACATTACCTGTATTTGATCAAGTAACACATGGCGCGTTAACAGATAGACAATCTAAATCAAGAATAATTAAAGCGACATTAGAAGGTGCTGGATTAAACCAAGCAATTAATTATTCACTTGTAGATAAAGACAGAGCAAAAGATTTTGCATTACAAGAACGTGAAACAATTGACTTACTCATGCCTATGAGTGAAGCTCACTCAACTTTACGTCAAAGTTTAATCCCGCATTTAATTGATGCAGTTGCTTATAATGTGGCACGTAAAAATAGCGATGTGCGATTATATGAATTAGGTAGCGTATTTTTTGCGAATGGTGAGGATGAACTTCCTGATGAAGTAGAATATTTAAGCGGTATTTTAACAGGTGATTATACAGTTAATCACTGGCAAAGTAAAAAAGAAACGATTGATTTCTTCGTTGCTAAAGGTATCGTTGATAGAATCGCTGAAAAGCTAGATATCCAATTTGAATATGAAGCTGGAGAAATAAATGGACTGCATCCAGGTAGAACAGCTTATGTGGAATTAAATGGCGAAATTGTTGGTTTCGTAGGTGAACTACATCCTAAAACTGAAAAGGACTATGACCTAAAACGCACGTATGTCTTTGAATTAAACTTTGATAAATTAATGTCAGTATCCGTTGGTTATATTAATTATCAAGCAATTCCAAGATTCCCAGGCGTATCAAGAGATATCGCATTAGTGGTTAATCGTGCAACACCATCAGCCAAATTAGTAAACATCATTCATGAACATGGTGGCAATATTTTACAAGAAGCAGAAGTTTTCGATGTCTATGAAGGTGAACATATGGCAGAAGATGAAAAATCAATCGCAATCCGTTTAGCTTATTTAGACACTGAACAAACATTAACGGATGATAAAGTGAATGCTGTACATGAAGCCATATTAGAGGCTTTAAAATCAGAGGGTGCAACGATTAGATAATGATTCACAAACATATATTTTAGATTTGATTTTGTAATATAAGATAAGGGAGTAGGATAGAAATCAAATTTTCTAATAGAAATTTCGAAGTCTCACCTATGCAATCAAGGCAAGGATGACTCGGATAAAGGTTTATTTGAGCTAAAGCGCATGCATAAGTCTAACTAGACTTTTTACGTGGCATACTGATGCTTTTGCATAAGAAGTGAGACATTACAATTTCAATTTCAATTCAGTCATCTACTCCCCAATTGAAAAAGCGCCTTAGACATCTATTTATGTCTAAGGCGCTTTTCTATTTAATCATTATATTTTTTTTGAACTAAATTTTCAGCTTTTTTACGATTGGCAAAATGTTTCTTGGAAATAGAATCAAGGTAAGCTATGCCTTTGCGTTCAATTATTTTAGCTGCAGTTAAATCTACTTTATTACTCGCTCCTTTAGGAATGTCTGTTTTAACTGATTGAGTTAAACGATCCATATGTTTAACGAATGCATACCTTGAAATAATACTTGCAGCTGCAATTGCAATGGATTTTGATTCACCTTTAGTCTCAAATTTCGTTTTATTACTGAATGGTAAGTCACTTAAGGCATAACGTTTATAAACACCTGCTTCGGCAAATTGGTCAATAACGATATAATCTAATTCAGTGGTATCAATTTTTTGAGTGACATTTTTGATCGCTTCATTATGCAATACAGCCTTCATCTTAACTTGAGACCAACCTGCCTTTTGCTTTTCATTATATTTCTCATTATTCATGACCAATAATGAGTGGGGGATAAAGGTAACGAGCTGTTCGGCTAGTTCAACAATTTTTGTATCTGTTAATTTCTTCGAATCATCGACTCCTAGCGCTTTCAAGATTTGTACATTTTTATGTGAGACATAGGCAGCACATACGGTCAATGGTCCGAAATAATCGCCACTTCCTGCCTCATCACTACCAATACATTGAAATTGGTTATATGAAATCGTTTGTTTGGTTGTTGAAGCTTTCTTACTGGATGGTTGTGATTTAGTAACATTAGGCAACAACTGTGCAGCGATACGTTCTGCATCCTTGCCTTGAAACATCACTTTGTTTGAATTATATATTGAAATAGAAGTTCCCTTGTATTTTGTTTTTGCTTTCATACCTTGGGATAGCTGTGATGTTTCAAAGGGTATTTTTGACATTAATTGCTGTATATCTGAATTGGTTAATTTATGTACAATATTTGTCATGTACGGTACCTCACTTTTTATATGAATAACTTATGTATTTAGACATTGAACATCATATCATATGTATGTAAGTGGTGTTAGGAGATAAATATATGATATTTTAATTATTGAAAGAAAATTTTAATTGTTATCGATAAAAAATAGCATTAATAACAAATATTTCTTGTATAACAATTCTCACCTCTTACAAAATAATATTATGTCGTGTATAATGGTTCGTGAATATTCTAAAATACTAAATTACATACTTAATTGAAACAGATAGGAAAATAAGTTCGGAAATATATTAAAAAGTCAGGAGTTATGATATGGGCGAGTTTAAAAATCGGATTAACGTAACTATAAATGATCAACATTATACTATTGTCGGTGAGGACAATCCCGAGCATATCCGTTACGTTGCGCATTTAGTAGACGAAAGACTCAAAATGTTAGCTAGTAAAAGTGCTGGATTAGATACGACGAGAAAGGCGATACTTACAGCTGTCAATATTATGCATGAAAAAGTTCAATTAGAAGAAGAAAACCTTCGTCTGCAACAAGAAATAAAACAATTGAAAAATAGTGAAGACAAATGATTTTAGATTTGATTGTTCTAATTATTTTTCTTTATATTGGAATGATTGGCTTTAGAAGAGGTGCTTGGTTAAGTGCTTTGCATTTAACTTCTACTTTGTTTTCGTTATGGATTGCACAAAGATTTTATCATCAAATTGCTCAGCGATTAGAATTATTTATACCATTTCCCAAGACACGTGCATTTGATTTGAATTATGCCATTCAATTTGATAATATACACCAACGATTTGATCATATCATCGCATTTTTAATTATTGCGATCCTTACTAAAATCATATGTTATGGTATTATAGTGATTTTTGATAATGTGTTAAAATTTAAGCGTCCTAATGTCATAAGTCGAGTGATTGGTGTGATAATGAGTCTGATTTCTTCAATCATTATCAGTGCTACATTGCTTTACACTATTTCGTTGTATCCATTAGAAATAGTGCAACAACAGCTTATAAGTGGGGAAATCTCAGAATTTTTAATATTACATACCCCCTATATATCCAACTATGTTGTGAATATATAGCGTGTTATAGATTAGAATGGTCTTATAAAATATAGGAGGTCAGGACACAATTAATTTACTGAATGCGTGCTACAGTAATCTGTCTTGACCTTTTTTTATGGAGTGAAAATAATGACAAAAAAAGATATTATTCAATTACTAGAAAAAATAGCGACTTATATGGAATTAAAAGGTGAAAATACGTTTAAAGTATCTGCATATAGAAAAGCTGCACAAAGTCTTGAAATGGACGAACGTACGTTAGATGAAATTGAAGATGTGACTGAATTAAAAGGGATTGGTAAAGGTGTAGGAGAAGTGATTGATGAATATCGTCAGTCAGGCCAATCAAGTGCATTAGAAGCATTGCAAAAAGAAGTTCCTGAGGGACTTATTCCTTTATTAAAAATACAAGGTCTTGGAAGTAAAAAAATTGCAAAGCTATATAAAGAATTAAATATTGATAGTAAAGAAGCACTGCAAGTTGCTTGTGAACAAGGAAAAGTTAGTGAGTTAAGTGGCTTTGCTAAAAAGACAGAACAGAATATCCTTGAAGCTGTAAAAGCTTTAGGCGCTAAGAAAGAAAAATATCCAATCGATCAAATACGTGGTTTAAATAGTGAAATTAATGACTATTTAGCTACAGTCAAGGATATAGACAAATACGAAGTCGCTGGTAGTTATAGAAGATATAAAGAAATGAGTAAAGATTTAGATTATATTATTAGCACAGATCATCCTACTTCAGTTCAACAGTCATTATTAAAAATGCCTAACATTGTTAAGCAAGTAGCAGTAGGTCAAACTAAGGTATCACTTGAATTAGCTTATGATGATGAAACGATAGGTGTTGATTTTAGGTTAATTGAACCTGCAGCTTTCTATCATACGTTACAACATTTTACAGGTTCAAAAGATCATAATATTAGAATACGACAATTGGCTAAAGAACAAGACGAAAAGGTAAGCGAATATGGTATTGAACAAAATAATGGGGAAATCATTCAATATCAAAGCGAAAAAGAAATATATGAACATTTTGGAGTGAATTGGATAGAACCTGCATTGAGAGAGGACGGAAGTGAATTTGATAAAAACTTAGATAATATTATCAAACTAACAGATATTCATGGTGATATCCATATGCATACGACATATAGCGATGGTGCATTTAGTATTGAAGATATGGTAAAAGCGAACATTGAGAAAGGTTATGAATTTATGGTGATTACTGACCATTCTCAAAGTTTGAAAGTTGCGAACGGCTTATCAGTCGAACGTTTATTGCGTCAAAATGAAGAAATTAAAGCACTAAATGAAAAATATAAGGAAATTGATATATACTCAGGTATAGAAATGGATATCTTACCTGATGGTCAATTAGACTATGATGATGAGATATTAGCGAAGTTAGATTATGTCATTGCTGCGATACACCAAAGTTTTAATCAGTCGCAAGAAGAAATCATGCGCAGATTGGAAAATGCTTGCCGTAACCCTTATGTACGCCATATTGCACATCCAACAGGTCGCATTATAGGTAAACGTCCTGGCTATGAACCAGACATAGATAAATTATGTCAACTTGTAGAAGAAACTAATACCATTTTAGAAATTAATGCAAATCCAAAACGTTTAGATTTAAATGCAGATACAGTTAAAAAACATCCAAATATACAGCTAACTATCAATACTGACGCACATCATGTCGAACATTTAGAATTTATGAAATATGGTGTTGCAACGGCACAAAAAGGATTTGTTACAAAAGATAGAGTGATTAATACAATGTCTCGAGAAGAATTTAAATCATTCGTTGAGAATAATATTAAACTGAAGAAATAGAGGGATTAGATGAGACAGAAATCTTTAAATGTCTTAGAATTCGATAAAATAAAAGCATTGATAGAAAATGAAACAATCAGTGATTTAGGTAAAGAAAAAGTTGTAGATATGGCACCGGCAACTGATTTTAACACGGTTGAATTTCAAATGAACGAAACAGATGAGATTTCACAAATTTATAACAAACATCGTATGCCTAGTTTAAGTGGATTAGCTAAAATATCCACGTATATTCATAGAGCGAAAATCGGTGGTGTACTCAGTGTTAGCGAATTAAATGTCATTAAACGCCTAATACAAATCCAAAATCAATATAAAACATTTTATAATAATTTATTAAATGAAGAAGAAACTATTAATTACCCTATTCTTAACGATAGAATGGAGCAACTGCCTGTATTGTCAGATTTATATCAAAGTATTCATCAAAAATGTGATACTTATGATTTATATGATAATGCAAGTTATGAATTACAAGGAATTAGAAGTAAAATTTCTAGTACGAATCAAAGAATTAAACAAAATTTAGACAAGATTGTTAAGAGTCAAGCTAACCAGAAGAAACTATCTGACGCGATTGTCACTGTACGTAATGAGCGAAATGTAATTCCAGTGAAAGCAGAGTATCGCCAAGATTTTAATGGTATTGTTCATGATCAGTCTGCTTCTGGACAAACCTTATATATTGAGCCCTCATCCATTGTAGAGATGAGTAACCAAATAAGCCGTTTAAAAAATGATGAAGCGATTGAAAGAGAACGCATCTTATCCGCATTGACAGTAGAAGTAGCTGAAGAAGCAGATGCATGTTTAATTTCAGAGTCAATCATGGGCCAAATTGATTTCTTAACAGCCAAAGCACGCTATGCAAGTTCAATTAAAGGAACCAAACCACAATTTACAAAAGATAGAACAGTTTATTTACCAAAAGCTTTTCATCCATTACTTGATAAGCAAACAGTTGTTGCGAATACAATTGAATTTGCACAAGATATTGAAACAGTTATTATTACAGGTCCAAACACCGGTGGTAAAACAGTTACATTGAAAACATTAGGCTTAATCATTGTTATGGCACAATCAGGTATACTTATCCCGACATTAGATGGTAGCCAATTAAGTATTTTTGAAAATGTATACTGTGATATTGGTGATGAACAATCTATTGAGCAATCACTTTCTACTTTCTCTTCACATATGAAGAATATTGTTGAAATTTTACAAGATACAACTAAAAACAGTTTGATATTATTTGACGAGTTAGGTGCTGGAACTGACCCGAGTGAAGGTGCTGCACTAGCAATGAGTATTTTAGATCATGTTCATGAAATAGGCTCATTAGTTATGGCAACAACGCATTACCCAGAGTTAAAAGCATATAGCTATAACCGAGAAGGTGTAATGAATGCCAGTGTCGAATTTGACGTCAATACATTAAGTCCAACCTACAAATTATTAATGGGTGTACCAGGACGTTCAAATGCATTTGATATTTCTAAAAAACTTGGGTTAAATATGAAAGTCATTCAAAAAGCAAAATCAATGATTGGCCAAGATGAGCAAGAAATTAATGAAATGATTGCTTCATTAGAATCTAATTCAAAACGCGTAGATGAACAACGTATCGAGTTAGATTATTTATTAAGAGAAGCACAAGATACACATGATGCTTTAGCTAAACAATACGAACAATATCAAAATCATGAAAAACAATTGATGAATGAAGCAAAAGAAAAAGCGAACCAACGTGTGAAATCAGCTACAAAAGAAGCTGACGATATATTAAAAGAACTGCGTGAATTGAGAGACCAAAAAGGTGCCGATGTAAAAGAACACGAGCTCATTGATAAGAAGAAACAACTTGATGATCAATACGAAGCCAAATCCCTAAAACAAAATGTTCAAAAGAAAAAATGGGATGAAATCAATGCAGGTGATGAAGTTAAAGTGCTAACTTATGGCCAAAAAGGCGAAGTTTTAGAATTGATTGATAATAATGAAGCGGTTGTTCAAATGGGTATTATTAAGATGAAATTACCATTAGAAGACTTAGAAAAAACGAAGAAAACGAAATCGGAACCAACGAAAATGATTAAACGAGAAAATCGTCAAAGCATTAAAATGGAACTCGATTTACGTGGCTATCGTTATGATGAAGCAATGGTTGCTGTAGATCAATATTTAGATCAAGCTGTATTGAGCAATTATGAGCAAGTTTACATTATTCATGGTAAAGGTACAGGTGCATTACAAAAAGGTGTGCAAAATCATTTAAAACGACATAAAAGTGTGGCATCATATAGAAACGGTATGCCAAGTGAAGGTGGATTTGGCGTTACCGTTGTAGAAATAAAATAATTGTGAGCAAGAGGTATGCAGATTTGTATAAAGTCTGTTATAATTTCTTCATCATTTGAAATTTAAGGAGGATTGGCAGTTATGGCAATCGTAAAAGTAACAGATTCAAACTTTGATGATAATATTCAATCAGGGGTCAATTTAGTAGATTTTTGGGCAACTTGGTGTGGTCCATGTAAGATGATTGCTCCAGTATTAGAAGAATTAGCTGGTGACTATGATGGCAAAGCTAATATTTTAAAATTAGATGTAGATGAAAATCCATCAACAGCTGCTAAATTTGAAGTTATGAGTATCCCAACTTTAATCGTTTTTAAAGATGGCGAACCAGTTGACAAAGTTGTTGGTTTCCAACCAAAAGAAAACTTAGCTGAAGTAATCGAAAAACACTTATAATAAATTGAGCAACTTTCTGGGACA
The DNA here is from genome assembly GCF_000010125.1 of Staphylococcus saprophyticus subsp. saprophyticus ATCC 15305 = NCTC 7292. NCBI lineage: Bacteria > Bacillati > Bacillota > Bacilli > Caryophanales > Staphylococcaceae > Staphylococcus > Staphylococcus saprophyticus. Next base: position 1,715,958 of record NC_007350.1, on the reverse strand, counting down.
TTAATCTTGATTAATGTCCCAGTTTTCAATTTATAAGCATATCAATCAATTGAGAAACATTGCGAAGCTATTTTATAATATAAATAAATGTAAATTAAAACTATGTTGATATCATATAAAACCAAGCTATTTATTGAAAAATCGAACTATAAAATTTTGTGTGAAAGGAGGAGGACAATTTATGGAAACATACCAAGAAAAAATTAAGCAGAAACTGACAGTAGTACCAATAGAGCCCGGTTGTTACCTAATGAAAGATCGAAATGATCAAATTATATATGTAGGTAAAGCAAAGAAACTTAGAAATAGATTAAGATCTTATTTTACTGGTGCGCATGATGCGAAAACCACAAGACTTGTCGGTGAAATTCGAAACTTTGAATTTATCGTAACATCCAGTGAAACTGAATCGCTACTATTAGAATTAAATCTTATAAAACAATACCAACCGCGTTATAACATCTTATTGAAAGATGATAAAAGTTACCCTTTTATAAAAATAACGAAAGAAAAATATCCAAGGCTCATTGTAACGCGAACAGTGAAAAAGGGAAGTGGGAAATACTTTGGACCATATCCCAATGCATATTCAGCACAAGAAACAAAAAAATTACTAGATCGTATCTATCCGTTTAGAAAATGTGATAAAATGCCTGACAAATTATGCCTTTATTATCATATTGGCCAATGTTTAGGGCCTTGTGTGTATCCAGTAGATTTAGAAAAGTATGCTGAAATGACAAAAGAAATAACGGATTTTTTAAATGGAGAAGACAAAACGATTTTGCATAATTTAGAGCAAAAAATGCAAGAGTCAAGTGAATCACTAGATTTTGAACGTGCCAAAGAATATAGAGACTTAATACAACATATCCATAACCTTAATAAAAAACAAAAAATCACATCTTCTGATAATACGATTAGAGATGTGTTTGGTTACAGTATTTCTAAAGGGTGGATGTGTATTCAAGTATTCTTTATTAGACAAGGTAATATGATTAAACGAGACGCAACGATGATACCGCTCCAACAAACGGAAGAAGAAGAGTTCTATACATTTATTGGACAATTTTATGATTTAAATCAACATATTTTGCCTAAAGAGGTACATGTACCGAAACATTTGAATAAAGAGTTGATACAATCCGTTGTGGACACAAAAATTGTACAACCACTTAAAGGCAAAAAGAAAGATATGGTTGATTTAGCAAATCATAATGCAGAAGTTACGTTAGAAAATAAATTTGAACTCATTGCAAAGGATGAATCACGCACTGTTAAAGCGATTGAAGAGTTAGGCGATGTAATGGGTATACAAACGCCTATAAGAATAGAGGCTTTTGATAACTCTAATATCCAAGGTGTAAATCCTGTGTCTGCAATGGTGTCTTTCATTGATGGTAAACCAAACAAAAAAGGTTATAGAAAATATAAAATTAAAACAGTTGATGGACCCGACGATTATAAATCAATGCGTGAAGTGGTACGCAGGCGATATACACGTGTATTAAATGAGGGCAGTCCATTACCAGATTTAATTATTGTAGATGGTGGTAAAGGCCACATGAGTGGCGTCATTGATGTTCTAGAAAATGAATTAGGTTTAGATATTCCCGTTGCCGGATTGCGTAAAAATGATAAGCACCAAACGTCAGAAATTTTATATGGAGAGCAAGCAGAGGTTGTACCTATGAAAAAAAATAGCCAACCATTTTATTTGTTGCAAAGAATTCAAGACGAGGTGCATAGATTTGCAATCACTTTCCATAGACAAACAAGACAAAAGACAGGATTACAATCTGTTCTAGATACAGTTGATGGAATTGGTGCCAAACGTAAGACTAAATTATTACGTACATTTGGGTCAATTAAGAGAATGAAAGAAGCAAGTGTAGAAGATTTAAAAAACTCTGGTCTTCCTCAAAATGTGGCTGAGAATCTTCATCACGCCTTATCCAATAATTCATAGATATAACTTTGTGGCATGAGAATCATTCTCATGCCCAATTTCTATTTAATTAGTGTTACAATAACAAATAACAGGAGTTCTTTTTTTACAAGTATATGGAAGCGTTTTCTAATTGAGAATGTTCTCAACAACCTTTTATTTAAACTGTAAACTACAACGTCTCAAAAATGCAGTGATGTTTAAATAATTATGCAATGTTATTGTGTTGTAAAAAACATACGTCACAAAAAAATCATTGTTCATAAGGTTTATATGAAAATTGCCATTACTTTGTACGGTAAAAAAAGAAATCTAAAAAATTATCTGTTTCACAGGGGGGACTTCCTTTTGGCATATTCGAAAAATCAATTCTATTTAAGACGCTTACATTCTTTGCTAGGCGTAATACCAATAGGTGGATTCTTATTAGTTCATTTACTTGTTAACCATCAGGCAACACAAGGTGAGGCCGCGTTTAACAAGGCAGCTGGATTTATGGAATCTATACCTTTTTTAATTGCAGTGGAATTTATCGTTATTTATATTCCAATTCTGTATCATGCGGTTTACGGCGTACATATTGCCTTTACGGCAAAGGAGAATGTAGGGCATTATTCTGCATTTAGAAACTGGATGTTTTTACTACAACGTGTGACTGGTGTCATAACATTTATCTTTGTAGCAATTCATCTATGGCAAACACGTATCCAACGTGCGTTAGGACATGAAGTGAACTTTGACATGGTTCATGACATTGTGACGAATCCATTTTGGTTAATTTTTTACATTGTATGTTTATTAGCAGTAACATTCCACTTTGCGAATGGTTTATGGTCATTCTTAGTTACTTGGGGTGTTTTACAATCTAAAAAATCTCAACAAATATTCACTTGGGTTTCACTTGTTGTATTCCTAGTTGTTTCTTATATCGGAATCAGTGCAATCTTAGCATTTTTATAAAGAATTAAAACTAAGTTTCATATATATTTGAGGGAGTGACATATATGGCAGAGAAGAAAATTATTGTTGTCGGTGGAGGACTTGCCGGTCTGATGTCAACAATTAAAGCAGCAGAACAAGGCGCACACGTTGACTTGTTCTCACTTGTTCCTGTTAAACGATCACACTCTGTTTGTGCACAAGGTGGTATAAACGGAGCGGTAAATACAAAAGGTGAAGGGGACTCACCATCAGTACATTTAGATGACACTGTATATGGTGGAGACTTTTTGGCAAATCAACCGCCAGTTCAAGCAATGACGGAAGCTGCACCAAAGATTATCCATTTACTAGACCGTATGGGTGTTATGTTTAATAGAACTAAAGAAGGTTTATTAGACTTTAGACGTTTTGGTGGAACGATGTACCACAGAACAGCGTATGCTGGTGCGACAACTGGCCAACAATTACTTTATGCTTTGGACGAACAAGTTCGTAGCTTTGAAGTCGATGGTTTAGTTACAAAGTATGAAGGTTGGGAGTTCTTAGGTATCGTTAAAGATGACGATAATATGGCGAGAGGTATTGTTGCTCAAAATATGACAACATCAGAGATTGAATCATTTGGTTCAGATGCAGTCATTATGGCAACAGGTGGTCCTGGTATTATCTTCGGTAAAACGACTAACTCAATGATTAATACAGGTTCAGCAGCTTCTATCGTATATCAACAAGGCGCAATGTATGCAAACGGTGAATTTATTCAAATTCATCCGACCGCAATTCCTGGAGATGACAAACTTAGATTAATGAGTGAGTCAGCACGTGGTGAAGGTGGTCGTATTTGGACATATAAAGATGGTAAGCCATGGTACTTCTTAGAAGAAAAATACCCAGATTACGGTAACTTAGTACCTCGTGATATTGCAACGCGAGAAATCTTTGATGTATGTGTTAACCAAAAATTAGGTATCAATGGTGAAAACATGGTATATCTAGACTTATCACATAAAGATCCACATGAGTTAGATATTAAACTTGGTGGTATTATTGAAATTTATGAAAAATTCACTGGTGATGACCCTCGTAAAGTTCCGATGAAGATCTTCCCAGCAGTTCACTATTCAATGGGTGGTCTATACGTTGACTACGATCAAATGACAAATATTAAAGGTTTATTTGCAGCTGGTGAGTGTGATTATTCACAACATGGTGGTAACCGTCTAGGTGCAAACTCATTATTATCAGCGATATATGGTGGAACAGTTGCAGGACCAAATGCGGTTGAATACATCTCAAATATCGAAGATTCATATACAGATTTAGATCAAAGTTTTTATGAAAAACGTGTACAAGAAGAACAAGAAAAATTTGATCACTTACTGAATATGAAAGGCACTGAAAATGCGTATAAACTTCACAGAGAACTTGGTGAAATTATGACAGCGAATGTCACAGTTGTTCGTGAAAATAAAGCGTTATTAGAAACAGATAGAAAAATTGTAGAATTGATGGAACGCTATCAAAATATAGATATCGAAGATACGCAAACTTGGAGTAACCAAGCGGTATTCTTTACACGTCAATTATGGAATATGTTAGTGCTTGCAAGAGTGATTACAATCGGTGCATACAACAGAAATGAGTCTCGTGGTGCGCATTATAAACCAGAATTCCCAGATAGAAATGATGAAGAATGGTTAAAAACAACACTAGCTACTTATCAAGGTAAAACAGAGGCGCCTAAGTTTACTTATGAGCCTGTAGATATTAGCTTGATACCACCACGTAAACGTGACTATTCTAGTGTGTCAAAAGGAGGTAAATAATTATGGCAGATACTCAAGAAGTACATGATGCTCCTGAACAAAACGAACAAAATCAACAACCTAGCCAAAAAACAATTAAATTAATTATTAAACGTCAAGATACGGATCAATCAACACCTTATATGGAAGAATTTGAAATTCCATATAGAGAAAATCTTAACGTGATTGCATGTTTAATGGAAATTAGACGTAATCCAGTTAATAGTAAAGGTGAGAAAACAACACCTGTCATTTGGGATATGAACTGTTTAGAAGAAGTATGTGGTGCATGTTCTATGGTTATCAATGGTCAAGCAAGACAGTCTTGTTCTGCGATTGTTGACCAATTGGAACAACCAATTAAATTAGAGCCAATGAGCACGTTCCCAGTCATTCGTGATTTACAAGTTGATCGTACTAGAATGTTTGATAACTTGAAACGTATGAAAGCTTGGGTACCAATTGACGGTACGTATGATTTGGGACCAGGCCCTCGTATGCCAGAGAAAAAACGACAAACAGCATATGAATTATCTAAATGTATGACATGTGGTGTTTGTTTGGAAGTTTGCCCTAACGTTACTAAGAAAAATGACTTTGTTGGTGCGCAAGCAATTTCTCAAGTTAGATTGTTTAACTTGCATCCAACAGGATCAATGACTAAAGATGAACGACTTGAAGCACTAATGGGTGGTGGCGGTTTACAAGCATGTGGTAATTCACAAAACTGTGTAAATGCTTGTCCTAAAGGTATTCCTTTAACAACTTCTATCGCTGCTTTAAATAGAGAAACATCATTCCATATGTTCAAATCATTCTTTGGTTCAGATCACCAAGTACAATAAAAGCTCAAATTAAATAAATAGGACTTAGCATTTGTTTAGTACAAATGCTAGGTCTTTTTTTATAAAATAAAGTACGATAGGTTATATATTTTGTTTAGTAAAGGATACATACTAAAAATTATTAATAAATGACAGTGTTGTTAAATGATAATAAAAACAGGTCTATGCTACAATAAAGTAGAAGATGATAAGTAAGGATGTAATTGAATATGGAAAAACCAATTGGTGTAATTGATTCAGGTGTTGGCGGTCTAACAGTCGCAAAGGAAATTATGCGTCAACTACCAAATGAAACAATATATTATTTAGGCGACATTGAACGTTGTCCATACGGATCTAGAGAAGGATCTGAAGTAAGACAATTTACTACTGAATTAGCACAAAAGTTAATGACCTTTGACATAAAAATGCTAGTCATTGCTTGCAATACTGCAACAGCCGTTGCACTCAACCATTTACAAAATATTTTACCGATTCCAGTGATAGGTGTCATTGAACCGGGCGCACGTACAGCGATTATGACAACAAAAAATAATGATGTTTTAATTTTAGGAACAGAAGGCACAATTAAATCAGAAGCATATAGACATCATATTAAGGCAATTAACCCGAACGTTGAAGTGACAGGTATAGCATGTCCAAGTTTCGCACCTATGGTAGAACAAATGCGTTATAAAGACCCAATCATTACTAGTATTATTATTCATCAAAATTTAAAACACTGGCGAAATAGCAATGCAGATACAGTTATTCTGGGTTGCACACACTATCCATTGCTTTACCAACCTATTAATGATTATTTTGGTGGAGAGAAAACAGTGATTTCTTCTGGGCTAGAAACTGCTCGTGAAGTCAGTGCTTTACTAACATTTAGTAATGAACATGCTGGTTATCAACGTCAACCTAAACATCGTTTTTTCGTGACTGGTGAAACGGAATATATAGAACGAATCATAACAGAATGGTTAAATATAAGTGCTACCGTTGAAAAAATAGACTTAAAAGAACAGGAGGCATAACAATGGAAGATATTGTAATTGCATCGACGAACAAAGGTAAAATTAACGATTTTAAAGTTATATTTCCAGATTTTAATGTTATAGGTATAGCTGAAATTATAGAAGATTTCGATGTTGAAGAAACGGGAGATACATTTGAAGCAAATGCTAAATTGAAATCAGAAGCTGCTGCAAAAGCATTGAATAAACGTGTGATTGCTGACGATAGTGGACTTGAAGTATTTGCTTTAGATGGAGAACCAGGCGTTTATTCTGCGCGTTATGCTGGTACTGATAAAGACGACGATGCCAATATCGATAAATTATTAACCCAGCTTGGTGATGAAACAGACAGAAGCGCACAGTTTGTATGTGTGATTAGTATGAGTACGCCAGGCGAGGAAACTGTACAATTTAAAGGTACCGTACAAGGTGAGATTACATTGAGTAAAATAGGTGAACATGGCTTTGGCTATGACCCGATTTTTTACTTAGATGATAAAAACAAAACGATGGCACAGCTTTCTGCAGAAGAAAAAAGTGAAGTCAGTCATAGAGGTAAAGCAATAGAAAAATTACGACAATATTTAGAAGGTGATGAATCATGACAAAATGGATTATAGTTAGTGATAATCACACAGAGCAAGGTGTGCTTTTTGATGTTATTAATCACCATGATCATATTGATGTTGCAATTCATTTAGGCGATTCAGAATTTGCATATGATGATAGTGAACTAAGTCGTTTTTATAGAATTAAAGGAAATACAGATTTTTATGCTGAATTTCCTAATGAAGAGACTATAGAAATAGACGGTATTAAAGCCTTTTATACGCATGGTCATCTTTATAATGTGAATCGTTCACGCATGCAACTTGCAGAACAGGCTAAATCGTTAGGCTGTCAATTTGCTTTTTACGGTCATACACACGTGGCTAAACATGAAAATATCGCTGGCGTACATGTAATTAATCCAGGAAGTATATCACAATCGAGAAGTAATATTGAAGAAACGTATGCAGAATTAGTTATTGATGAACAAAGTAAGGAAGTAGTACTGAATTTTTACAATCGTGATCATAAGGTCATTGATAGTGAAACTTTTGAAATCTAATCGTTAAATACATACGATGGTTATGTTAATACGAAAATTTGCTTTCAATATGCAGAAGTAAGAAATCAAATATACACGTATTTGATTTCTTATAGTGCTGCTTTATGATAATCATTGATCAGTAAAAGCAAATGAGATAACTTAGTTTTTAATTAGAATTTTAAAATATATTTAGAAAAGATGATAAAAAGTCCATTAAAGTGAAAAATCATATTTATTTTTAGCGCTTAGAGTATTGCTTTATAGCACTAAGTTAGATATAATTATTTTTGTGTTCAAAAACAATATGTCCTGGTAGCTCAGCTGGATAGAGCAATGGCCTTCTAAGCCATCGGTCGGGGGTTCGAATCCCTCCCAGGACACTAATAGCGTTAAATAGCGCACAATTCAAACTAGGAAACCCCGTAACGACGGGGTTTCTTTTATTTTATCTACAATGCGATACAATAGAAAACAAAATTTTATGGCATTGGCATGGCACCGAGAACATATTTTTACATTGCTGATAAAATTTCAATTGCTTTGTTATTTTCTTCAAGATATTTTTCTTCCAATAAATGGGAATAGATTTCAGTGGTAACAGAAATATTTTTATGGCCAAGCCTTTTTGAAATATAATAAATCGATACATCATTTGCGAGGAGATAAGAGCAATGCGTATGTCTTAACGCATGTGAAGTAATCTCTTTTATATCGTGTAACTTACATGCCTGTTTTAGTTGCTTGTTAACTGCGTTAATAGTAAGTGTAGTCCCAAAAGAATTAAATAGTAATCCTTTGGTATTTAGTTTGAGTTTTTCAATCATTTCAATGATGTGTTTCATATCATCTTTAGCGATTGTTAAAGTACGAGGTGACACATCATTTTTACGTTCATCTATAAATAATTCATTTTTTACTTGGTTAATGTATTCATACTTCATATTTAAAACACCACTTATTCGACAGCCCGTACAAATCATTATAAATAGAGCGAGGGATGAACGATTATTTTGTGATTTGAAATATTTTTTAAGTGTTTCGTATTCTACTAGGTTAATATACTTGCTTTGTTCATCTTTTGGGGGGTTAGATCCTTTAAATGTAACATTGTAAGTAATATTCTTAGGTAATAGTCCTTCATAAACAGCATCATCTAATGCAGATCTGATATATCCATTTAGTTTTCTTATTGTTTCTTTTGAGTGTGTTTTAGAAAATTCATTTATAAATTGTTGATACATATTTCGTGTTAATGATTTAAGGCTTGTCTGCGAAAATGAATGATTACCAATATGTTTGATAGCTGCCTTATATGAGGTTCTGTTGCAAAGTTGAATTTATAGTATAATTTTAACAAAAAGGAGTCTTCTGTATGAACTATTTCAGATATAAACAATTTAACAAGGATGTTATCACTGTAGCCGTTGGCTACTATCTAAGATATGCATTGAGTTATCGTGATATATCTGAAATATTAAGGGAACGTGGTGTAAACGTTCATCATTCAACGGTCTACCGTTGGGTTCAAGAATATGCCCCAATTTTATATCAAATTTGGAAGAAAAAGCATACAAAAGCTTATTACAAATGGCGTATTGATGAGACGTACATCAAAATAAAAGGAAAATGGAGCTATTTATATCGTGCCATTGATGCAGAGGGACATACATTAGATATTTGGTTGCGTAAGCAACGAGATAATCATTCAGCATATGCGTTTATCAAACGTCTCATTAAACAATTTGGTAAACCTCAAAAGGTAATTACAGATCAGGCACCTTCAACGAAGGTAGCAATGGCTAAAGTAATTAAAGCTTTTAAACTTAAACCCGACTGTCATTGTACATCGAAATATCTGAATAACCTCATTGAGCAAGATCACCGTCATATTAAAGTAAGAAAGACGAGGTATCAAAGTATCAATACAGCAAAGAATACTTTAAAAGGTATTGAATGTATTTACGCTCTATATAAAAAGAACCGCAGGTCTCTTCAGATCTACGGATTTTCCCCATGCCACGAAATTAGCATCATGCTAGCAAGTTAAGCGAACACTGACATGATAAATTAGTGGTTAGCTATATTTTTTTACTTTGCAACAGAACCTATATATCTAATCATCTAAGTGCAAGTACAAAACATATAACTTACGTAAAAATTGTTTTATTACCTCAATCCAAAAAAAGTGGAAATGAGGTTTTTATTATGCCCAATTTTGAGAAATACAATCTATCACAAGTAAAAACTGAAAGGTTTTATCAACTGCCTAAATATTTATTTGAAGATATATATTTTAAGAAAATGTCAGCAGAAGCCAAAATTATGTATGCGTTATTAAAAGATCGTTTTGAATTATCCATCCAAAATGAATGGGTAGATAAAAATAATAACATTTACTTTATTTTCAGTAATAAACATTTGTGCGAATACTTAGGTTATGCAGAACAAAAAATCATAAAATTGAAAAAAGAGTTAGTAAGTTTTAATTTACTAACTCAAGAACGTGTTGGCCTTAATAAACCCAATAGATTGTATTTATTAAAACCCAATTATGATGTTGAAGGCAGTCGTACCAAGGAACTTCCAAATTCACAGTTCCAGAACAATGAATTTGGAAGTTCTAGAACTATGAATTTAAGTGGTCAAGAACTTCCAAATTCACAGTCTAATGATACTGACTTAAGTAATACTGATTATATAGAGACTGAGAATAATGATACGTATGATATGAATGATACATATAACAATTCAATAAGTCATAATCATTCGGGTCATACAAATCATCAACAAACTGAATTTAATAATGATGCGCTTAAGTTCCAACTCCTTGAAGAATTGCCGCAACAACTTCAAGGCTATTTAAGTAAATTTGAAATTAGAGAAATTCGAATTATTAAAAGTGTATTACTCAAAGGGAAGAAATCATTTAATAATACACACGATACCTATTATCGTTTAGAAGATGTGGAGTTTGAAATTGTAAGCGTGTTGAAACGCTTTAAAGCGATGCTGCTACAAAAAAACGAATCTGTTGAAACAATGCAAGGATATTTAATGCAATCAATTAAAGCTGAATTCGAAGAAACACATGCGCTTTATATGAGACGTCAAAACATGAAACAACATAATATCTTCAATCAGTAATTCAAATAATTTTATAGCAATCAAAGAAACCTCAAAATATTCGGTTAAGTCATTGGATTTTTTAACTGATGACGACGAAAAAAATCAACACTGGTTTTGCTCAAATTTTAGTTGATGTAATTAAAATATATTTATTTGGCTCATATTTGCATTTTAAGAGCTTATATTCGTTTTTAGGCATAAAACTATATGATTTACCCCTAAATCTTTAAAATACCCCCTTAAAATCCAAAGTAAAGGTATTTAAAATTCAAATAGTTCTTGTGATAAAGTTTTTTAAAAAAGAAGGTTATATTTTTATGTGGTTACGTTTTTCTGTGCAATTACTTCTGTCTATTTTGATGCTACTTTTTATATATCAGCAAATAAATCAAAGTCATTTAGATTTTTGGTTTATTATTTATTACTTATTTTTTATGGCTGTGGTTTTATTTTGGAAACCTTCAGAAAACAAAAAATAGAGCACGCATTTATGCCGAGAAAGTTTATTGTGGGTTGAAAAGAACCCTTAACTAAACTTGCAGATGAATGTCGGCATAGCGTGAGCTATTAAGCCGATCATTCGACAAGTTTTGGGATTGTTAAGGGTTCCGAGGCTCACCGTCAATAAAGCAATTGGAATAAAGCAACTATAATACTTGAAAGTTTATAGTATACGGATTTGGGCTATTTAATTTGTGTATTTAGGTTTAAAAATAAGGTTCAAAGGAGAATGATTATGAATAAAGTTGTTTTAGAGAAAGAAGCGAAAGAGTTTAGTGAAGCTAATGCGCCTCATCCTAGAATATATGAATTAGAACCTAAAGATGGTCGTAAATTGTTAGAAGAAGTCCAATCCTCTCCAGTTGAAAAACTAGATGTTGATATTAAAGATGAAAAATATTCGACGGGTAAATGGGGAGAAATTCCTGTACGTTTTATTAGTCCTAAAGGAAACACAGATGTACTTCCTGTTATATATTATATACATGGTGCTGGATGGGTCTTCGGAAGTCCAGAGACACATGATAAATTAGTTAGAGAATTAGCTGTAAGAACAAATTCAGTTGTAGTTATGCCGGATTTTACATTATCTCCTGAAGCGAAATATCCAACGGCTATTGAGCAAAATTATAGTGTTTTACAGCAATTAAAAGATGTAGCTGAAGAAAAGAAACTTGATCTTAATCGTTTAACTGTATCTGGTGATTCAGTTGGGGGTAATATGTCTGCGGTAATGACAATTATGACAAAACAACGTAATGGATTGCCGATTAATCAACAAGTCCTATATTACCCAGTGACAAATGCTGAGTTTGATACAGATTCATATAATGAGTTTGCTGAAGGTTATTATTTAACTAAAGAAGGTATGGAATGGTTTTGGAATCAATATACAACAAGTGAACAAGAGCGAAATGAAATTACAGCATCACCTCTTAAAGCATCGGTTGAAGAGCTAAAAGATTTACCACCAGCAATAGTTTTAAATGCAGAAGCAGATGTTTTACGTGATGAAGGTGAAGCTTATGCCAATAAATTAAGAGAAGCAGGGGTTGAAGTGACTCAAATGCGTTTCCAAGGTACAATCCATGATTTTGTTATGGTTAATTCTTTAGACCAAACAAATGCAACGCGTGCTGCGATGGATGTATCGACAGATTGGATTAATAAAAAGAATAAGCAGTAATAATAAATAAAAAGCTACCTAAACTTTAGGTAGCTTTTGTTTTTTTTAGAAACGAGTTAAAAACGAGTTTCTTCTTGTCTTGATATACTATAAAATAAAAAAACTTATGTTTTATATAACGCTGTTAAAAGGCTTGGTCAAAACAGGTTAAAGCTTTTCCTTTACTTAATCATCTTAATTTGTTTACTTAAATAAATTAAAGGTATTAATATAATATCCACCTCAGCTTAACTCTTTGTTTAACACTTACTACTGTTAGCATTAATTGCTAGCAGTAGTTTTTATTTTAATTCTAAAATGATCTTAAAATTTTAAGAAGCACTTTTTGCAATTAAATATTAAATTATGATTTTCACACTTTTTAAGTACTCTTTATTATTTTAAATTGATTTATTAAGTTTTTTTCTGATCTACTTAGAGTGTTTATTCCTTTTGTATTAGCAGTTTGTGTTAATAGTTTGGAGCTTTAATTAACATAGTTCAACTTATCGGAAGTGAATATGCTTATGTATTTACAAATGATATAATAATGGAGTCGCCTATCTCTCAGGCGTCAATTTGACGTAGAGAGGAGGTGCATACGCGATGTCTGAAATCTTTGTGAACATCATGACCACAGCAGCAAGTGGTTGTCTCGTTGCGCTATTTGCGCATTGGCTACGCAAGCGTAATGACGAATAGGCGACTAGTCACACCAAAAAATCCCCTTACTACGGCCATAGTAAGGGGATTTGGTGCATACATGCCTGATAATCTTTGTTGATTGCATTATAACACTATAATTGGTAGGAATGCAAAGTAGTTTTATCTGTTTAGGTTATGTGGATGCAATATATTTAAAAATAGGAGTGATTATAATCAATAAAGTTAATTTACATCACAGGATGAAAATCTTTTAAAACAAATTAATGGAGTAAATCAACAATAGAATCAGATAATGAAATTTCTATTATTTTATTGATTGTAATAGCTTCAGTACATTTTTATCAACTTTAGCTTTGTATTGTGCTTTTTTCGTTCTATTCAGTAGGATTGTGGATATGTTTACTAGTAACATAATTAGATATTAAACGCTATATTATTGTGTCATTTCAATTAATAATGCTTAGTTATAATAAATTCTGAAATAAAGTTTCTACTTTTTTAGGACTGTCTTTGGGAGCAAGTTTTTTTACTACATTACCATCTTTAGCAATAATAAATTTTGTGAAATTCCATTTGATTTTCTTTCCATATTTCAGCTATTTGGTCATCAGTCCCAGGTTCTTATTTAGCAAATTGATTACAAGGAAATCCAAGTATAATTAGCCCTTGCTCTTTATATTTTTGGTATATTTCTTCTAATTCTTCAAATTGACCACTTAAGCCACATTTTGTGGCAGTATTAACTAACATAATAACTTTACCTTTGTAGTCATTTAAACAATACGTAATACCTACTATCATCTTTGTTAACAACTTGTATATCATAAATATTACTAGTTATTTTATAGCACTCCTTTTATAACATTGCTAATTTTAATTGATCTATAACGCCACTTGATGATCCAGGAAAAGCAAAGATCATTTTATTTAAATCTTGAGCCGTTAGTTTTTGGTTTACAATGAAAGTTAATAAATTAACTAAATCTGGTGCATCATCAGCATATATAGCAGCTCCCACTAATTGTTTATCATTATTTAATACAATTGTCATTTCAGCTTCAGTTTCATTTTTGTATTCAAACACCATTTGTTTACCAAAAGGAATATCTATCACTTTATAGTCCTCACTAGTATTAGCTTCATCTACAGAAACTCCAATATTAGACAATCTTGGTAGTGTATATAAAACTGAAGGTATTGCAGGATAGGTAATAGGATTTTTATTCATACCCAAAATATGCGCAGCAATATAGTTAGATTCAAATGTTGCAGTAGGTGTTAATTTAGGAATTACTTTATCTAACACATCACCACTAGCATAAATATTAGGGATATTTGTACGTAAATATTCATCTACCTGTATACCTCGAGTAGTGAAGTTAACGCCAGCTTCTTCAAGTCCAATACCGTTGACATTTGGTCTACGTCCAGTAGCATCTAACACATAGTTAGTAGTAATCTCTAATCCTGATTCTGTTGATACAGTATAATTGTCACCTTGCTCTTTAATTACAGTAGTATTTTCATTCATATGGAATTGAACTCCTTCTGTTGCCAATTTATCCATTAATTTAGCAATATGTGCTGAATAAAAACCTTTGAGCGGTTCATCGTCAACATGAATCATATGAGTTTCCACACCAGATTTAATGGTTATGCTAGCAAATTCAATACTAATAATACCTACACCTATAAATGTGATACTATTTGGCATTTGCTCTAAGGATAAGAAGTCTCTACTATCGTGTGTATATTCAGACCCTTCAATATCTAACTTATTGCTGTGTTGACCTGTTGCAATAACTATGTTTTCACCGTAATATTGTTCGCCATCTACTACGAGGTGATGCTCATCTAATAATTTTCCTGCCCCTTCAATAATATCAATACCTTGTTGTTCAAATAAACCTTTCAAAGTATTTGCCATAGGGTCAATGATTTTATGTTTATAAGACATAAGGTTTTCCCAATTCACTGATAATGCTTCAGTATTAATTATGTTGGGATAGTGTGAAGCTTGCTCTAGTACTTCATAAGGGTTTTCCAATAAAATTTTGGCATTGCACCCATAGTTTGTACAAGTACCTGCTATACGATCTTTTTCGACAATAGCAACCGATTTCCCCGCTTTGTTTAAAGTCAGCGCACTATGCCAAGCTGCGTGTCCACTACCTAAAAATACAACATCATATTGTTTCATTTGAATCATCCTTTGTAATAGTTTTCAACGTTTCTTCTAAATTATCCATAATACTTTTGGCTTTCATATATTCATCTACATCAAATTGTGACGAAATGCATTTAGCAATAGCTTCATGTACTGCTTCTTGCTCATTTAGACCTTTTATCGTTAAAGTTATGATAAGGTTACGTTTATCGCTTTCATCTCTATTTCTTTGAACCCAGCCAGCTTTCTCAAGTCTTTTTAGTAATGGGCTTAGGGTATTACTTGCTAGATTCAACTTTTTACCAATGGATAATAAAGTTTGAGGGTTCTCTTCCCATAACGTTAATAGCACTAGATATTGAGAAAAAGTTAAACCGAATTGACTTAATTGCTTTTCATAAAATTTGCTGAATAATTTGTTAACATTATAAGTAGAAAAGCATAGCTGGTGTGCCAATTTCATTTCATCATCAATCAATTTAATCACTCCTATTCTCATTAAAGAATAATCAATCGCAAACGATTAATCAATTGAACAAACTTATAATGAACCACATACGTTTGTTTAATTGATTACTAACTTTTAAAATTTTTCATCAATTGTGCAAATTGATTTCGATTTTAAAAATAGTGCGTAAAACTTATGGTTTCAGGGTATTATTTAAAAGAGGAATGAACAAGTCATTAAAAATATACGTAAAGTAATTGAAAAAAGAACTATAATTTAGTTCTTTTTTCATACTTATATATCGTCGTTTAACGATATGACGATTTGAGTGTTTTGTAAATTTTTCCATAATACTAATAAAAAGGAGTTTTAATAGTGAAAGCATGGCAATTAGAAAATTTTGGTTTAGATAACCTTAAACAAGTTGAACTAGAGAAACCCGAAATTGCAGAAGATCAAATTTTAATTAAAGTTAACTCTGTCTCACTTAATTATCGAGATACTGCAATTGTCGAAGGTATATATACGCCTGAATTATTAAAATTTCCGTTTATTCCTGTTTCAGATGCTTCAGGAATAGTTGTAGAAATCGGCTCAAAAGTTACCAAATTTAAAAAAGGTGATCGTGTTACTTCACATATGTTTACCAAGTGGCTAGATGGAAAACCTAAAAGCGATGAACAATCACATGCCTTAGGTGCTACAGTAGATGGTGGACTTTCAGAATACATGGTATTGAATGAAAATGCAGCTGTATTCTCTCCTGAAACACTTACAGATAATCAATCGTCAACTTTGCCAGTAGCAGCATTTGTGAATTGGTTCTCATTAGTTGAGTATGGAAATATTAAAGCAGGTGATAAAGTTCTTGTTCAAGGCACAGGTGGCGTTTCTATATTTGCAATTCAAATAGCATCAGCATTAGGAGCAGAAGTTATTGCAACAAGTAGCAGTGACGAAAAATTAGAAAAAGCCAAAGAACTTGGCGCTTCTAAAGTAATCAACTACAAAACACACCCTGATTGGGAAAAAGAAGTGCAAAAATTAACAAATGGTAAAGGTGTAGAACATATTGTAGAAGTGGTTGGTGGGTCAAGTATTGCTAAATCTATAGATGCTTTAGCTTTTCAAGGGCATATATATGTTATTGGATTTCTTGAAAATATGGAAGCAAATGTTAATTTATTCGCATTACTTGCTAAACAAGCAAGAATCCAAGGTGTCAATCTAGGACACCATAGAGCATTTGAAGATTTCAATAAAGCTTTAGATCAAATAAATATAGATCCTGTAATTGATACGGTTTATTCATTTGATCAAGCAAAAGAAGCATATGAACATCAAATGAAAGGCGCGTTTGGTAAAATTGTTATAGATTTTAATAAATAGGCCCTGTCTTCTATATTAATAATTATTTTATGTAATCCTTCCTTTGTATAAAGGAAGGATTTTTTAATATTAAAAATGTCTAATTTATCAGGTAATATAATTACCATAGAGCAATTAAAATGACACGATGCAAATAAGCACGTCTCTCATCGTCTGAAAACTCACGATTTTTGATATTTTCGATACATTGATTATAGTACAAGTTTATAGACTTAAATTTTCAAGAAAAACCTCTTAATTTTATGTCAGTTTTGGAGTTATATGGCACAAATTTTGTTCTTTAAATGGCAAAACACCCCTTATTTAGTTAATAAGAAGTGTTTATTATTATCTCAATTTAAACTTTTCTATAGCTAATTTAATCTCGTCTCTAACACGTTGAAATTCTGACCATTCTTTACCTGCTGGATCCTCAAAACCCCAATGTTCTTTTTTAACGTTTGGTGGTAAAATAGGACAATTATCGTCTGCATCACTACATAACGTTACGACCAAATCTGATTGTTTTAAAATATCATTATCAATCAAGTCTGACGTATGGTTTGATATATCAATATCTACTTCTTTCATAGCTTCTATTGCTCTAGGATTAACACCATGCGTTTCAATACCAGCAGAATAGACATTCCAATCTTCACCCAATATTTCCTTTCCCCAACCTTCAGCCATTTGGCTACGACAAGAGTTTCCTGTACATATAAAATAAATTGTTTTCTTATCCATAATTAAAGCCTCTTTTCTTAAAATATGATTAGTGTAAGGTATAAACCTAAGAGTGTTACAAATAGGACTGGAATAGTAATGATAATTCCAGTTTTAAAGTATGTCCCCCACGAAATCTTCACACCTTTTTGTGTTAAGACATGTAGCCACAATAATGTTGCTAAAGAACCAATCGGTGTTATTTTAGGTCCTAAATCAGAACCTATGACATTCGCATAAATCATACCTTCTTATAATATACCTGTAGCACTGGATTGACCAATCGCTATTGCCTCTATTAAAACAGTTGGCATGTTGTTCATGATTGAAGATAAGAAAGCAGCTATAAAGCCCATACCCATGATACTGCTGAACAACCCATAACTTGAAATATTTGTTAGGATATCCCCAAGAATCGTTGTAATACCTACATTTTTTAGTCCAAACACAACAAGATACATACCAATAGAGAATACAACAATATTCCATGGTGCTCCTTTAATGACTTGTTTTGTATGAACTGCTTTAGATTTACGAGCTAATATTACAAAGATAAGAGCAATAATACCAGCAATGATTGACACAGGTATTTGAATAAACTAACTAACAAGATAACCTACAAGTAGTATTGCTAATACAATCCATGAAACCTTAAATAATTTAGGATCTTTGATTACATTTTTAGGGTCTGAAAGATTTTCTGTATCGAACCTTATAGGTATAGATTTTCTGAAATATAACCATAAAACGAGGATACTAGCAATCAGACAGAATATATTAGGAATAATCATTCGACTAAAATACTCAACAAACCCAATATCAAAGTAATCTGCAGAAACAATATTAACTAAGTTACTTACAATTAAGAGCAGTGATGTAGTATCTGCAATAAAACATTGATAGAGTAAGTTAAGTTATATTATAATCCTTGTACTTAAGGCACCTCGTTAATTTAGTTTAGTGGTATTTATTAAATGATAAAGAATTAGCTTATTTTTTAAAGTATTTCAATATAAAAATACATATAAATACAGAGCGTTTTGGCGAGACACTTGAAGGAACGGGATAAGCTGAAGACTACAGGCTGAAGCCGTCCTCTAAGAAAGCGAGACAACAATACGAAGTATTGTAAATAAAACAGCCAGTAAATGAATTTATAATAAACTCATTTACTGGCTGTTTTTCTAGTAATTATGTCCCAGACTCTTTTTAATTCTTAGTTTACCATCTAATATAACTTACAGTTGTATTGTAATATTCTTCAAAACCATGAATACCATCTGCACCACCAAGACCAGATTCTCTCCAACCTGCGTGATAACTATTGATTGCTTCTTCAGCCTCGCAGTTCGCATAAACTTCTCCAAATTTTAAACATTCAGTAGCTGTCATAATTTCTTTTAAGCTTTCAGAGAAAATATAAGATGATAGACCTGCATTAGTATCATTTGCCATATCAATAACGTCATCAAAGTTTGTATATGTGGTTATAGCAAGAACAGGACCGAAAATTTCTTCTTTAAAAGCACTATCAGTTGTTTTTACATGATCTAAAATAGTAGGTGCATAGAAGAATCCTTCAAGGTCTAATTTATGACCACCTAATACTAAATCTGCTCCATTCTTAATTGCTTTTTGAACTTTATCATCAATACTATCTAATTGTTTTTGATTCATAATTGCACCATAGTCAGTGTTTTCATCATATGGATCTCCAACTTGAAGAGCACCCATTTTATCTTTAACTTTGTTAATAAAGTCGTCATGTACATCTTCATGAACAAAGATCCGTTCTGGACATGTACATACTTGGCCAGCATTATTAATACGTGCAGTAACGATATAATCAACAGCCTTATCTAAGTCAGCGTGTTGTGTGACAAGAACAGGGGCATTTCCACCTAGTTCTAAGTTGAGTTTTTTTATGCTATCAGCCGCATTTTTAAATACAGCTTTACCTGCTCCCATGCTACCTGTTAGTGAAACAAGCTGAATATCTTTATGTGTCGCCAATTGTGTTCCAACTGTTTCGCCAGTACCTGGGACAATTTGGATGAGTCCAGCAGGAATGGTTGAATCACGGAAAAGTTCAGCAATTTTTAATGTTAATAATGTTGTTTCTTCACTTGGTTTGATAACGACAGAACAGCCAGTTACAATAGCTGGAATCACTTTGCGCATAAGCACCAAAATCGGAGCATTCCAAGGTACAATGCCAGCAGTAACGCCGATTGGTTTTTTTGTCAGTTGAATGGTTTCGTTTACTATAGTATTTTGTAATACTTCACCTTTGTTACTCATACTTAAACTTGCCATATAATCAATGTATTCTATTGATTTATCAATTTCATCTTTAGCTTGCGCTATTATTTTACCTTGTTCTTTGACGTATAAATGAGCGATATCATCTTTATGTTGTTTAAGTAAAGGAATTAATGATTTTACACGCTCAGCACGTGTAGGAGCCGGTACTTTTTCCCATTCAAGTTGAGCGCATTTAGATTTTTCAATTGCGTCGTTTACCTCTTCTTCAGTAGCAAATGTAATCGTATCGATTGTTTCTCCCGTTGCTGGGTTAATCACATCCAATGTTTCTTCAGATGTACTTTCTACAAATTCATTATTAATAAATAGTTGATTCGTCATTAACGACACCTCCTTGGGTCTGATTCCCGTAAAGTATTAAATTTAAACTATATCTGATAATCAGTAATTATGTTAATATTTTAGCTTCTTATTTTTAAGTGTATCTAGAAATTCATCTTCCCAATTACAAATTGAAAAGACTACTTTATCAAGCTTTAATCCTATTTTGGTCAACTTATAGTCTACATTAGAAGGTACTAGCGGGTAGACCGTCCTTTCAATGATTTTGTCTTGCTCTAATTCTCTGAGTTGTCTTATTAACATACGTTGATTGATATCAGGAAGTTTGTTTTGTAATTCACTTAATGGTATTTGATAACCTAGAATAAGTTTTATAGACAATTTAATAGTAAATTATTAATTGAGTATAGTATTTTCTTAAATAAAAATAGATTATGGGCATAACGCTAGCTTATTACATTGAATATTTTCTAATAGTATAGAAGTATAAAATTGATTAATATACAATCCTCTCTTTTAAAAAGTTTCAAAAATTTTTCAGCTTTTAAAGACACAGTTTTTTATCGTTATACTAGATTGAAATTGAAATATTTTGAAAAAAGTATTAATGAGGTTTCGCTAACAATAAAATAGTGAAGTATATATTTATAATAATTTAGGAGGTAAGAAAATGAATAATGTAAAAGATAAAGTAGTTGTGATAACAGGTGCATCTAGTGGTATTGGTGAGGAAACTGTGAATTTGTTATCTGAAAATGGTGCCAAGCTTGTTTTAGGTGCGAGACGTTTAGATAGATTAGAAAAAATACAACAAAAAGTAGGTCATGATAGTGTAAGCATTAAAAAAACTGATGTAACAAAACCCGATGAAGTAAATGCATTAATTGAAACAGCTTATAATGATTTTGGTCGTATAGATGTTTTAATTAATAACGCGGGTCTTATGCCTCAATCCTTTTTAGAAAAGAATAAGCAAGATGAATGGAATCAAATGATAGATGTGAATATTAAAGGTGTATTATACGGCATTGGTGCAGTATTACCTTATATGAGAAAACAAAAATCAGGCCATATTATTAATTTGGCTTCTGTGGCGGGACATGTTGTTTTCCCAGGTAGTGCTGTTTATTGTGGTACCAAATATGCAGTGAGAGCGATAACTGAGGGATTAAGACAAGAAGAAGCTATAGTGGGTTCAAATATTAGAACAACAATTCTATCTCCGGGGGCTGTCAGCACTGAATTAACAGACCATATTAGTGACAAAGATATGAAACAAGATATAGATGAATTATATAAAAATGCAATTAAACCAGATGCTATTGCTAGAGCTATTAATTACGCAATTAATGAGCCGGAAGAATCTTCTGTAAATGAATTTATCATTCGTCCTAGTAGCCAAAGTTTATAATTTGGAATCTCTTATTTAGTAACTAATTTTAATAAAATACGCTGAGTAGTTTATTTTATAATTTACTTAATCTTAAACGATTAATTTGCAAAAGGTAGAAGATAAAAGTGATTTTCATCTTCTACCAATTATAGAAAAGCTAAATATTTGGGTATATAAAATTCTTTATTATTATATTAAATTAACAACACAACATCTTTAATTTTTATAGTGACAAAAATGTCAGTATTGTTATTTGTCGTAAATAATACCATAATTATAATATAAAAGATAGATAGGAGGGCGTTTTAATGGAATTACAATTAGCAATTGATTTATTAAATAAAGAGGATGCTGCAGAATTAGCAAATAAAGTTAAAGATCATGTAGATATCGTAGAAATTGGAACACCAATTGTTATAAATGAAGGATTACCAGCTGTACAACATTTAAATGATAATGTTGATGGTGTAAAAGTATTAGCAGATTTAAAAATTATGGATGCTGCCGATTACGAAGTAAGCCAAGCAGTTAAATTTGGTGCAGACATAGTAACAATTTTAGGCGTTGCAGAAGATGCATCAATTAAAGCAGCAGTTGATGAAGCACATAAACATGGCAAACAATTATTAGTAGATATGATTGCAGTACAAGATTTAGAAAAACGTGCGAAAGATTTAGATGATTTAGGCGCAGATTATATCGCTGTTCATACTGGTTATGACTTACAAGCTGAAGGTCAATCTCCTTTAGAAAGTTTACGTAAAGTTAAATCTGTAATTAGTAATTCTAAAGTAGCAGTCGCAGGTGGTATTAAACCAGATACAATTAAAGATATTGTTGCAGAAAATCCTGATTTAATTATTGTTGGTGGCGGCATTGCAAATGCTGATGACCCTGTAGAAGCTGCTAAACAATGTCGTGATATTGTAGATGCCCATACAAAGGCATAATCAGTTACAATTAATATTAAATAAGATTAAACTAAACAGATAAAAATGCACATGTAGTTTGTGAAAAAATTAGAAAACATTTTATGTTTAAACTTCCTTTTTCTAGTGTATATAGTACTTAGGTTTTAAAATATAATTGAAAGGTAGGTTGTATTATGACTAAAAAAGTAGCAATCATTTTAGCAGATGAATTTGAAGATATAGAATTGACTAGTCCAAAAGAAGCATTAGAAAATGCTGGATTTGAGACTGAAGTTATTGGAGATACAGAAAAACATGAACTTGTTGGCAAACATGGGGAGAAAGTAACTGTAGATGTTAGCATTGCAGATGCGAAACCAGAAAATTATGATGCATTATTAATTCCTGGCGGATTCTCACCTGATCATTTACGTGGTGATGAAGAAGGTCGCTATGGTACATTTACTAAGTATTTTACTCAAAATGATGTGCCTACATTTGCGATTTGTCATGGTCCACTTCTACTAGTTGATACTGATGATTTAAAGGGCCGCACAATAACTGGCGTTATCAATGTACGTAAAGATTTATCTAATGCTGGTGCACACGTTGTTGATGAATCAGTTGTAATAGATAACAATATTGTAACGAGTCGTGTCCCAGATGACTTAGATGATTTCAATAGAGAAATTATTAAAAAATTAAAAGCATAATTTTATAATATCAATCAGTATTTATTATCTAAGAGACTAACAGCAAAGTTTATAATTTTGCTGTTAGTCTCTTATTGTTAGGTTTTTATAAAAATAAAATGAACTTAACTTCATTAAGATAACTTATAATCTACGATAAAATATTAGATATTCTACATACTGTTTTTGTAATGTAACCTATTTCGAAATTCTACTAATCTTTTAACTTCATCTATACTATTAATTGTTAAAAATTACAATGGAGGGCAATTTAATTTATGAATGATATTACCATTATAGGAGCTTCACAAAATAATTTGAAAAATATAAATATAACTATACCTAAACATTTAGTTACAGTATTTACAGGTCGTTCTGGTTCAGGTAAGTCATCATTGGTTTTCAGAACAATAGCTGCTGAATCTGAACAACTTTTAAATGAAAGTTATTCTAGCTACATTCAATTTCATTTAAATAAGCAGCCTAAACCAAAAGTAAATGCAATTAAAAATCTTCCTGTAGCAATGACGATTAGTCAAAAAAGATTTAATGGTAATTCTCGCTCTACTGTAGGTACAGTATCTGATATATACGCCTCTGTTAGATTGTTATGGTCAAGGATAGGTGAACCTTTTGTCGGTTATTCAGATGCCTTTTCATTTAACAGTCCCAATGGTATGTGTGAAACATGTGAAGGATTAGGTTACATTGAAGACATTAATTTAAATGAGCTCTTAGATTGGAACAAATCTTTAAATGAAGGTGCTATTAATTTTCCATCTTTTGGACCTGATAAAGAAAGAGGGAAAGCTTATCGTGATAGTGGTCTGTTTGATAATGATAAAAAATTAAAAGCATATACAAAAGAGGAATTAGATTTGTTTTTGTATCAGGAGCCAATAAAATTAAAAAAACCACCTGAAGAATGGCGGAAATCAGCAAAATATGTGGGACTTATACCTAGGTTTAGAAGAATATTCTTGGGAGATAAAGAATTTAACAAAAAACGTTATGCTAAACATCTTAAAAATGTTGTGGAAAACAAAGTTTGTCCAACTTGTAACGGTCAACGTTTAAATTCGAAAATTTTGAGTTGTAAAATTATGGGGAAAAATATTTCAGATTTCACACAAATGACTGTAAAAGAAAATTTAGCATTTCTTAATAAATTAAATAATTCAACAGCCCAGTTTATTATTGAACCACTCCGAAAACAATTAGAAGCACTTGATTATATAGGATTAAGTTATTTAACTCTTGACCGTGTAACCACTTCTTTATCAGGTGGAGAAGCACAACGGCTTAAATTAATACGACATTTAAATAGTTCGCTATCTGATTTGGTTTATATCATTGATGAACCAAGTGTTGGTTTACATCCAGAGGATATTGCAAAAATAAATGAAATTTTGAAATCTTTAAAACATAAAGGTAATACAGTATTAATTGTAGAACATGATCCTGATGTAATTAAAGAAGCAGATTATATTATTGATATGGGGCCAAGTTCAGGGGCGCAAGGTGGAGAGATAACGTTTAAGGGAACATACAAAAAATTATTGTCTTCAGATACATCTACTGGGGAAGCACTACGTATCAAACATCACTTAAAAAATGAGATACGTGAAGCAAAGAGTTTTTATCATCTTGGACCAGTAACCCAAAACAATTTGAATAATGTGACAGTGGATATACCCAAGCATGTTTTGACAGTATTAACTGGAGTAGCAGGTTCTGGGAAAAGTTCACTTGTTAAGGCAGGTTTTGCAAAAAATGATAATGCAGTATTTATGGATCAAAAAGCGATACAAGGTTCCGATCGGTCTAATTTACTAACTTATTTAGGTGTTTTTGATAGAGTCAGAAATTTTTTCAGCAAAGAAACTGGATTAAATAAATCTATGTTTAGTTATAATTCGAAAGGAGCTTGTCCCAATTGTGGTGGTAAAGGTTATATTGAAACAGAACTTGCATTTATGGGTGAATTTTCACAAACATGTGAAGTGTGTCACGGTAAACGTTATAAGCCAGAAGTGTTGAATGCAACTATAGATGGCTATTCCATTGCTGATTTCCTTGAATTGACTGTTGACGAAGGTATAAGATTTTTTGATAAAGAAAATGAAATTCAGTCTAAGTTACAAGCTATAAGTAAAACTGGATTAAATTACGTAACCCTTGGCCAACCTCTATCTACATTATCAGGTGGTGAAATTCAACGCGTTAAATTAGGCCAATATTTAAATGATGATGTTACAGATAGTATTTTTATATTTGATGAACCTACAACAGGTTTACATGAAGCTGATATTCCTATATTGATAAACTGTTTTAATGATCTTATTGAACAAAATAACACTGTTATTTTAATTGAACACAATTTATCAATTATGTGTGATGCTGATTGGATTATAGATGTAGGACCAGGACCTGGTCTAGATGGGGGTAAAATACAATTTAGTGGCTATCCTATAAACTTTGTTAAAGAGAATAAAACATTAACATCTAAGCATTTGAAACTTTATATAGCAAATGATTAAAGTTGTTTCATATTTTCATAGAGCATTGGTTAGATTTAGAAATTTTGAAACTTAGCGATTCTGAAAATTATCACATGAAATTAATAAAGAAGTCTATATACTGGTTATAATCTGTATATAGACTTCTTTATTAATTTATTATTATGGTTTTAGAATTACTTTAATATTATTATCTTTTTTCTGATCGAAAATATCATACGCTTGTTTTGCATCTTCTAAAGGCATTGTATGAGTTATAATTTCTGTTGGATCAAAAACCTCATTTTTAATCATTTCATATAATTTTGGCATTTGATGAATAACTGGCGCTTGTCCACTTTTTACTTGGACATCTCTATTGAAAATTAAATCTATTGGAAAATTGTCTGCAGGTGTACCGTAAATACCAGTTAATTGAATCGTTCCAAATTTTCTTACTGATTCAGCTGCTGTAATAATGGGACTAATATTACCTCGTTGCGCTGAATTTGAACTTATCTCTAAATCATCTTGAGCAACTTGGCCATCCATTCCAACACAATCTATAACGACATCTGCACCACCGCGTGTGCTTTCATGAAGTAATTTTCCTATATTATCTTCTTTAGAAAAATTATATACTTCAGCGCCATTGGATTTTTTGGCATGGTTTAATCTATGTTCTACATTGTCAATGGCAATAACACGTTCAGCGCCTTTTAATTTAGCAAATTTTTGTGCCATTAAACCGATTGGGCCACAACCGAGAACAATAACGGTATCTCCAGATTTTACGCCTGCATGTTCAACACTCCAATAAGCTGTTGGGACCACATCAGATAAAAATAATACTTGTTCGTCTTTCAAATCACTATCTGGAACTTTGAAAGAGGAGAAATCGGCAAATGGGACTCTCAAATACTCTGCTTGACCTCCCCAGTGGTTTCCGTGCATGCCACCAAAACCGAAGAGTCCACCATTATTCATTTTCCAACTTGCCGGTGATGGATTAGAATTATCACACTGAGACTCCATTTCATTATTACAATAGAAACAATCGCCACAACCTATGTTAAAAGGTATAACTACTCTATCTCCCTTTTTTAAGGTTTTAACCTCTTTTCCTACTTCTTCTACAATTCCCATTGGCTCATGTCCAATAACAAAATCAGGATCCATAAATAAATCACCTTGATGGTAAAGATGTAAATCAGAACCACATATACCTGAAGCTGTTATTTTTATAATTGCATCCGTTGATTCTTCTATTATTGGATCATGTACTTCACGCACTTCCATATTTTTATGACCTTGATAAGTAACTGCTTTCATTTGTACCATCCTCCTCTAAAGATTTTACCCTTGATATTATAATGTAAACTCAGAGTAATAAATTGATTTATTACTCTTTTCAGAAAATTGTTAGTTCATATGTAGCAAAATGCCAAACATCGTATTTATTTAGCCAAAATTAATTAAAAAGTAATTATAGATAAGTTTAATACATGTAAGCAATATACTAGAATAAAATTAAAGATTTACCTAAAAGTAACTATACAGTTTTGACCCGTTTATAAGTAATTGCTGATTTTAAAGAAGAATTTGTGTGTTTTCTTAAACCGAAATAAAAATCTGAAAAGCGAAGGATTTTAATGTTTATTGCTTTTAAAAGCTGATAATTTAAATGCACATTATGTTATTGCTACTTTTTGGGAAATTAAGTTACTTACAAACTATGGAAGATTCTCGAAAATATAAAGTACCTCATAAGAAAAGAGAGATAAAAAATGTATAGATCAAGATATATTCGTTAACGAGCATGTTTTGAAATGATTAAGACACTCTTTATAAAGAAATATCTTTTTTATACTACTTTATAGCTTAAAAATTTTGAAAAATTTGTTTAATTTTCATACTTACTTTTTTTCGGTGTAGTTAAAGCTACGACAGCTATAATAATAAATAGTCCGCCTACTAGTTGATAGTATCCAAAGGATTCATTTAACCAAGTAATTGAAATGATGATGGCAACAAGAGGTTCTATACTGGATAAAATGCTTGTTTCAGATGGGGATAAATACTTTAAACTTCCGATATAAAGAAGAAATGAAAGAGTTCCACTTATAATCACACCTAATAACATAACAGTTGTTGTGATTGTTAAGCCTTCAATAAAACTTTGAATACTTAAATTTAAATTTAATAAAAAGGAAAATACACCTGCGATTAACATCCCCCACCCAACTACAAGAATGACGCCCCATTTTTTGATTAAAGAAACCGGTTGTATAGTGTAAAATGTAAAACCTAGCATTGTAAGAAGTCCAAAAATAATACCCTGTTTGGTTAGAAGAATGTTTTGATACGAACCATTTGTGATTAAAAAATAGAGACCAATTAAAGCTATAACTATAGAGATAAATTGTCTGGCAGTTGGTAGCTGCTTGATTTGTATGGATACATAAATTGTAATAAGTATTGGAGAAAAAAACTGAAACAACATAGCCGTGACAGCATTGCTTACATTGATTGTCTCGATAAAAAAGTATTGAGCACCGAGCATACCAATAGCGCCAAATAATATGAGTTGAAATCTGTGACCTGGGTACTTCCAAATTTCAAAGATTTGTTTTTTTGAAAAAGAAAGATACAAGAGAAGAAAAATTCCAGCTAATAGTAAGCGAAAAACAAGAAAATCTATGGATGAAATGCTGGAATGTTGGAAAAGCCACTGTATCATCGGACCCGATAGGCCCCAAAGAGTTGCTCCACTAATAATCATAATATATCCTATATGTTGATTTTGCTGATTCATTTTAACCCTCCATTGTTAGTATTTTTTATTGCTATGATGTAAAAATTGTACTCTTACGGTATTATAGTGAATATCTGACTCTTTTATAAGTGCCAGTATTTTATTAGTAGAGGGGGCCAGAGTTAATGTTACAGTTAACACCGAATTTTGATATTCAAAGCAAAGATCCGATTTATATCCAGTTATATTCGTATATTAAACAAGAGATAAAGAAAAAAAGGTTATTACCTGAAATGAAGTTGCCTTCAAAACGAAAACTTTCTCAGCATCTTTGTGTTAGTCAAAATACTGTTGAATCTGCCTATGGGCAATTAGTTGCTGAAGGCTACTTAAAAGCACTTCCTAGAAAAGGATATTATATTTGCGATATTGAAGAAGAGGATTTTAATATAAATTATCAAAACCCCCAGTATGTGGAGGAAAAATTAAATAACAACGATGGTTATACCTATGATTTTGCATACACTGGTGTTGATCCAGAATCTTTTCCTTTTAACCTTTATAGAAAGTTGGTAAATGAAATATTTCAAAGTGATAACAAACAAATATTACAGTTAGGCCATCCTCAAGGAGAGCTATATTTACGAAGAGCAATTGCGGATTATATTTACGAAGCAAGAGGAGTAAAATGTTATCCAAGTCAAATTGTTATCGGATCTGGCACACAAACTTTAATGAAGATACTTTTTCTATTATTACCAAAGAGCAAATTTGCTGTTGAAGACCCTGGATATCATAGGAAAATGATGTTATTTGAAAAAGAAGCAAATCAAGTAGAATTCATTCCAATCGATTCAGAAGGTATGCTTGTTTCTCATTTAATTAAATCTGATGCAAATGTAGCGATTGTGACGCCGTCCCATCAGTTTCCTAGTGGTATGATTATGCCGGTTTCAAAACGCTTACAAATATTGAAATGGGCAAAAGAACAAAAAGACCGTTATATTATTGAAGATGATTATGATAGTGAATTTCGATATAGTGGTAAACCAGTACCTGCGCTTCAAGGGTTAGATACCGGAGAAAATGTAATTTATATGGGTACTTTCTCCAAATTACTATTACCTTCTCTGCGTATTAGTTATATGGTTTTACCAATTTCTCTAATCAATATCTACCAAGAAGACTTTTTCTTTTATGCTCAAACAGTCTCTCGCATAGACCAAAATATCTTAAAAGAATTTTTAAATAGAGGACATTGGGAAAAACATATTCAAAAAATGAAAGTGGTTTATCGAAAAAAAAGAGATGTTTTAATTACAGCTATTTCAAAACATTTCCCAGAAAGTGTTGAAGTTATAGGCGAAGACTCTGGTTTGCATTTAACCCTACGTTTAAATAATGGTATGACAGAACAAGAGGCTATTGATCAAGCAGCAAAATTTGGTGTAAAAGTAAATTCTGTTTCTGAATACGGGGAAAATGATGGCCAAACCGTCCTCCTTGGCTTTGCAGTACTATCCATAGAACAAATAAAAGCAGCAGTTAAACTGCTTGAAAAAGCATGGTTTGAAAAAAATACAAGTAATCATTATTAAGAATTTCTTTTTCAATAATGACTTTAAAGGTAAGTATATACAAAGTATTGTATATAAGAATGATGCTAAAAGAGACTTTTGTTACTCATACTGTGATATCAACAATAGTTTCGATAGCAAGGTTAGTATTTATACTAATATTCCATTATTTTTAATATTAATTTTATTATAAAGATTAACTTAAAGCGAAGTATAATTATACTTCGCTTTTTTAAATATATAATCTAATGACCCTATATACACTATTAATATCAGAAAAAATATTTTGTATGTTTAGAGCGTACTTATATGTCTCTGAGTCATTCTCTATTTATATCAATTTACTAGTCAATATAAAAACATATCAATATTCCTCAAAGAGATTATATAAAGTTCGGTTCAATTTTTCTTCTTTAAAAAAATTAACTAATTTTCATTATTAATTAATTTCAAATATTCATCTCCCCATTCACAAATACCATAGACCACATTGTCGAGAGACAAACCAACACTAGTTAATCGATATTCAACTTTTGGAGGGACTACTGGATATATAGTTCTTTTTATTATCATATCCTTTTCAAGCTCCCTTAATTGTCTAATTAACATTCTTTGATTAATATCTGGTAATTTTTTTTCTAATTCACTCAACCTAAGTACTTCTGATTGTAATAAATGATAAATAATAGGGATTTTCCATCTACCACCAATTACTGATAAAGCTAAATCTTTAGAAGTGTAAAATAATTTATTATTATATTCTATTAACAATTTCTTCTCCTCAGTGACATATTTGTCAGTATTGTATTTCCGAAGTTATTATAGCATAATGAATACATAATATATAGGAGGTAACAACATATGGAATTACAATTAGCAATTGATTTATTAAATAAAGAGGAAGCAACAATACTTGCGAATAAAGTTAAAGATTATATAAATATCGTAGAAATTGGAACACCAATTGTTATAAATGAAGGATTACCAGCTGTACAACATTTAAATGATAATATTGATGGTGTAAAAGTATTAGCAGATTTAAAAATTATGGATGCTGCCGATTACGAAGTAAGTCAAGCAGTTAAATTTGGTGCAGACATAGTAACAATTTTAGGCGTTGCAGAAGATGCATCAATTAAAGCTGCAGTTGATGAAGCACATAAACACGGCAAACAATTATTAGTAGATATGATTGCAGTACAAGATTTAGAAAAACGTGCGAAAGATTTAGATGATTTAGGCGCAGATTATATCGCTGTTCATACTGGTTATGACTTACAAGCTGAAGGTCAATCTCCTTTAGAAAGTTTACGTAAAGTTAAATCTGTAATTAGTAATTCTAAAGTAGCAGTTGCAGGTGGTATTAAACCAGATACAATTAAAGATATTGTTGCAGAAAATCCTGATTTAATTATTGTTGGTGGCGGCATTGCAAATGCTGATGATCCTGTAGAAGCTGCTAAACAATGTAGAGCTGCGATTGAAGGAAAATAATGATGACAGAAATCACAAATTATCGTTTAATACTAGATGAAATAGACAACACATTATCACATGTGAAAGACAGTGAAGCCGAAACGTTTTTAAAGCAAATTATTAAAGCAGAGCAAGTTTTTGTATCTGGAAAAGGACGTTCGGGTTTTGTAGCAAATAGTTTTGCGATGAGATTGAATCAGCTTGGGAAGGGTGCGCATGTAGTTGGTGAGTCCACTACACCTTCCATTACCGAAAAAGATTTGTTTGTTATCCTTTCTGGCTCAGGTTCGACAGAGCATTTAAGATTATTAGCAGATAAAGCTAAAGCTGTAGGTGCAGAAGTTGTATTATTGTCAACAAATCCAACGTCAAAGATTGGTGAACTTGCAAATGCAGTGATTGAATTACCGGCGGGAACGAAATATGATACTGAAGGTTCAGCACAACCTCTAGGTAGCCTATTTGAACAAGCATCACAAGTGTTTTTAGATAGTATTGTTTTAGATTTAATGACTGAGATAAACGTTGATGAAGAAACAATGCAGCAAAATCATGCTAATCTGGAATAAAACCTACAAAAGATATTCACTTTAATACTCCACATTTATTTGTGGGGTGTTTTTAATTTAAAGAAACGCCTTGAGATATTTCCTAGTAGTTATAAAAATTAATTAGTATTGAATATCACGACTACATTTTTGAAAAGTGATGTAGATTTATAGCCATAATTTTTAGATTTACATTGACGATACTGCATCAAAAGAAAAAGCCAATCTACTTTTTCTAGGTTGACTTTTATTTTTATATCTAAAGGCATACTTACACACCTAAAAAACGTCGTGCTAAAAACAAATTTACATGTGGTAATCCAGTATCCTTATTATACATTTTAACAGTTGGTTTAAAGCAAACTTTAAAAATATATAATTTTTAACCTATTCAATTACATTTGTTTCTTAAAACGCATATATGAGCCAGAATAGAAAAGAGTTGCAGGAAAGATCAAAGATTGCTTAAGAATCAGCAAGTTTTGGCGTTAGAGAGTAATAAAAAAGATTCAAAAATCAATTAGAAGAAGAGAGGCTGCTTAATTATTCCTTTGATACACCTACTAATGATAGATAAAACGTAGATGTGTAAGAAGCATCATATACTACAGACGCTGTAAATATTAATCAACATCAGGAAGAAAAAAGGGTAAATAAACACAACTTAAAAAGGCTTTTAGAGTCGTTTGTTAGTAACTAATTGTCATTAAAAAGGTGCGACAAGCTCATAAACTTGTCGTACCTTTTTATGTGAATCGTACTTCTGATACTCATCAATTTAATTTTAAATTTAAGTTCATTTATCAATAAAATTGGGTATTATTTATTAAGAGACGTAGAACTCTTGCCACACTTATATCAAATTAATTTAATTGTAATGAGTAATTTAGCTTATTATGAAAAAGATGAGCTGAGGCAAGCATGTGCCTGCTCATTTTAAAATTGAAGGCTAAATTTACGAAAAAATTCTATTAACAGATGCTTCAGCATATATAGTAAATAAGTCTAATGAACAAAATGTTACATGGAAATCTTCAGATTTATTTAATTTAAATGAGATAACAGAAGTAATGAAAAACGTAGATATCGCTATGTATCTTGTTCATTCGATCATACCTTCAGCTAAGTTAACACAAGCAAGTTTTAAAGATATAGATGAAATATTAGCAGATAATTTTGCTAAAGCATCAAGGTTTTAATAAAGTTAAACATATCATATTTATGAGTGACCTAATTCCAAATACGAATGAATTACCACCATGTTTAAGAAGTCGCTTAGAGTGTAAAGACATTTTAGGAGCATATGGTGTGCCAGTAACTACGTTGAGAGCTGGACTAATTATAAGTGCTAAGGGAAGTTCTTATCCAATACTAAAAAATTAGTATCCAATGCTCGTTTTTATATAGTTAATATGAAATTTATATTCATAGATTGTTTAATATAAATTGTTTTATGTTATCTTTAATTTCCTACTACTATTTTCTAAAAAAGAAAAGGAGCTAAATATGATTAATATTATATCAGCGATAGGATCGCTTGGAACATTTATTATGGCGTTATTTTATTTTGTATCAGTATCAGTTCAACTTTACCAAATGAAAATAAGTTTTATTCCTGCATTAGGATTTAATCAGATTTTATTAATTAGAGATAAAGACCAAAAATTAAAATTAAAAAACACCACTTCCAATGTGGAAGAAAATGAAGATTATTTGAAATTATATAATTTAGGAGGCGGTGCAGCAAAAAAATCACCATTGAAGTTTTATTAGGTGAAGATAAAGTTATTCAAAAAAAGTATGTTAATATGTTGCCTAGTAAAGAAGGTTATATGTTACCTATAAATAAGACAGTATTTGATGAATTAGAAGATACTATAAAAAACAACGGTTACGAATCCAATATGAACATTAAGTTATCCTATTATCATAATGTGAGTAGAAAAAAACAAGAAATATTTTTAAAAGGGCATATAGATGCATTCAATAACTACGAAGATAAGAACATTTATGAATTACAGTTTATTTAAAGTAATAAAATGAATGAAAAATAAGATAGTTAATAGTAAGGCCTTTCTTTAACAAAATGCTTTTTAATCATAAAATAACTAAAACGAAATATACAAAAGTACATTAAAGTTCTTCATAAAAAATAACTAGCCTAGAATTACAAAGAGTGTAAATTTATGTCTATAATTAAAATTCTAGTTAGAAAAATCGTTCTCTTCTGGGACATTTGTAAATTCTGCAAATCCACCATCAGAACCTAAACCTATAAATGAATAACCATCGTAAAGATCAATATTTTCTTCTTTTTCACGATTTGAAACTGTAGGATTAATGACAACACGATCGCCTTTATTAAATTTTGTAACCTTAGAACCAATATCATCTACTACACCTGCAAATTCGTGGCCTAATGTAACGGGCGCTTTTTGGCCAAGGAACGGGTCAGGTTTGTCTGTTGAAATAAATATAGGGCCTTCTAAGTATTCATGTAAATCTGTCCCACAAATGCCAGCCCAAGACACTTTAACTTTAACCTCATTATCTTGTAACTCTTTAGATTTTCGATCTTCAACTCGTACATCCTTTTGACCATACCAAACTGCTGCTTTCATTGATAAAATCTCCTTGTTTTAGTTAATTTAATAGTATGCCTTTTAAAAGTTACTTTCAAAGGTTCTGTTGTAAAGTTGAATTTATAGTATAATTTTAACAAAAAGGAGTCTTCTGTATGAACTATTTCAGATATAAACAATTTAACAAGGATGTTATCACTGTAGCCGTTGGCTACTATCTAAGATATGCATTGAGTTATCGTGATATATCTGAAATATTAAGGGAACGTGGTGTAAACGTTCATCATTCAACGGTCTACCGTTGGGTTCAAGAATATGCCCCAATTTTGTATCAAATTTGGAAGAAAAAGCATAAAAAAGCTTATTACAAATGGCGTATTGATGAGACGTACATCAAAATAAAAGGAAAATGGAGCTATTTATATCGTGCCATTGATGCAGAGGAACATACATTAGATATTTGGTTGCGTAAGCAACGAGATAATCATTCAGCATATGAGTTTATCAAACGTCTCATTAAACAATTTGGTAAACCTCAAAAGGTAATTACAGATCAGGCACCTTCAACGAAGGTAGCAATGGCTAAAGTAATTAAAGCTTTTAAACTTAAACCTGACTGTCATTGTACATCGAAATATCTGAATAACCTCATTGAGCAAGATCACCGTCATATTAAAGTAAGAAAGACAAGGTATCAAAGTATCAATACAGCAAAGAATACTTTAAAAGGTATTGAATGTATTTACGCTCTATATAAAAAGAACCGCAGGTCTCTTCAGATCTACGGATTTTCGCCATGCCAAGAAATTAGCATCATGCTAGCAAGTTAAGCGAACACTGACATGATAAATTAGTGGTTAGCTATATTTTTTTACTTTGCAACAGAACCTTAATATTTATAGTTTCATTTATTATGAAAGTAATTAGAAAGTAACCATAGAGAAAAATAACCACCCTGATAATTTTGGGAGGTTATTTTTTTATTTACATATGCGAACAAGTGTTCTATTATATTCATGAGGTGATTATATGAAACCTAATTTAGATTGGAGTAAAAATTTTCAAGAATTTCAAGAAATATTAAATTCTGGAATTAATCCAGAGTGGTTATATAATGCTAAAGCGAATATGGTTTTAAACCCAGCTTATACTGGTGAAGGCAAGCAATTTTTCTTTACTAAGGACATTATAGAAGCTAGTAAAACTATTCCATTTTTTTGAGGTGATAATATGAAAATAATAAATCCTAACGCACCAGATGAATATAAATACGAAACTGATTATCGCAATATATCGAGAGAATATCTTAATTCACATATACCAGAAAGTAGAGGCATCGTTAAGTGGCAAGCCTTCAAGACACTCCCCGAACAATACGAGCAACTAGAACAATACATACAAGATCAAAATAAGATTGATAGACCGATATTAGACGACGATCAATTGAATGACCTTAATAACACATTAATTTTCAAAATGTATAATGACCCATCAATTGAATTGCGTTACTTCGAAACTGGATATATTAAAACAAAAGTAGGTTATATTCATAAAGTAGACGTGCATACTAAAACACTACACATGTATGAAGATACTGGAATGAGTGTGTTGAATTTAAAAGATATTGTGGAGATAAAATAAGGGAGCTATTATGGAAACACATCAGTCCGCCCGAGCATATCGTTGAGTAGTTATTATTGTTATTAAAGTTGACATAGATTTTTTTAATTACTCTTATTATTGTATATTAAAATTAGCTAGTGAAAAACTAGCGCAATTCACCTTTTGTAAAATGATATATTTTTAACAGTCTGCCCCCACAGGCTGTTATTTTTATGTAAATTTACTTAACATAAATTTTTTCACAAAAAATAAATAGTATATAATGATTTTAGCTAGCGGAAACTAGCTATCTTAACCTTCCACTATTTAAATAAAAACGAGCGTGATAATTATGAGTGAATACAAACAGGTAATCAAAAAACTAATTGAAAGCGAGATAACTGGTTATCAAATATATAAGAACACACTTATAAATCAAGCTATAATTTCTACTTTAAGAAACGGGAAACGTGATTTAGACAATCTATCATTAAAGAATGCAGAAAAACTATACCAATATGGAAAAGCCCACCTAAGTGAATAGGTGAATATTTTTTAGGGCAAAAAAAGACAGATTATTTAAAAAAGTGCAGACGCTCATAGAAATATAACATTTTAAAAGTCTTTTAAAACAGTAATTCCACAAGTCCTTTTAAACATCAATATACAATCGTAAAAGTAATAACAAGAATCTGTCAAGGTGTTTAAAATTGCACAATAATAGATTTAGTAACGTTAAAGATAACGAACTAGTTTCTACCATTAAAATGTAAGAAATATATAATCAATATTTTTATGGCACTGGCATGGCACTAAAACGCTACAAAAACTGATAATAAGGGCTGTATAGCAGCCCTCCCAGGACACTAAAAGAATAAATTACATATTATTCAATTAAGAATCTTGCGCTTGCAAGGTTCTTTTTTTATAGTATTAATGTAAGCGGGATAGTAAGCGAAATGGAAAGATTTGAAGAAAGCAGATTAAGGTGAGCAAGTTGGATAGATGGTGGCTAATATCAGTATAAAGTGAGGTGGTGCTTATGAAAGTACCGACAAAATCTTTAGAAAGGAGACGCCTTGTTTGGTTTCAATTGTAGAAGTGCCGTACTTAATGTTAGGTTTCGGTACATTCATCGTTACCTTGTTAGGTATAGCAATCACAATTGTTAAATCAAGCCATAAAAAATAACCATCCCAACTTTTGATACACTCCCCTAAAAGTAGACACTTTAAATATAAAAAGTGAACTATAATTAGGGGAGTGTATTTTTTATGACTACAAATAAGATGCCTTTAGAAAAGCGTATTAAAATAGTTGAAGATATAG
Source organism: Staphylococcus saprophyticus subsp. saprophyticus ATCC 15305 = NCTC 7292 (assembly GCF_000010125.1). NCBI lineage: Bacteria > Bacillati > Bacillota > Bacilli > Caryophanales > Staphylococcaceae > Staphylococcus > Staphylococcus saprophyticus. The sequence goes on along the minus strand of NC_007350.1, from coordinate 1,678,190 downwards.
TTGATGGAAATATATCTAGATATAGTACAGCAAAAAACAATGGAGTTTCTAGCGCTACATTACAAGAATGGGTAAGAAGATATAAAGCTTATGGTGTAGATGGATTAAAACCTTTTAGTAAAAGAAATAAATACTCTGCAGAGATTAAAGCAATAGCTATAGAAGATGTGTTAGAAAGGAATATTCCACTGTATAAAGTTGTTAACAAGTATAATATTAGCTCTATATCAGTTTTAAAATTGTGGTTAAGAAATTATAAAAAGGGAAAATCTAACAAGCACACAGGGAAAGGGTTTTCCACTATGAATAAATCAAGAAAAACAACTTTATCTGAACGTATTGAAATTACTGAAAATGTCATAGCTAAAAATTATAACTATCAAGAGGCTTCCGTGGAATATGGTGTTTCCTACCATCAAATATACCATTGGGTGAAGAGCTATAAAAAGAATGGTATAGATGGATTAAAAGATAAACGTGGAAAAAATAAAAAACAAGAATTATCTGAAATAGAACTAATAAAATTAGAAAATAAAAAACTAAAAACAAGAATAGAATACTTAGAAATGGATAAAGCAATCGTAAAAAAGTGGCAAGAGTTCAAGTATCGAAACAATCATTTTCATTAGGTCATAAAGAACATTTATATCAAATGATATTTGAGCTCAACAGAGAACAAAATTACAGTATTAAAATGTTATGCGAGCGTCTAGAAGTCAGCCGTAGTGGTTATTATAAATGGTGTAATAAAGAAATTTCTAATAATGAAAAACGCTCTAAATTAATTGCAAAAGAAATTAAGTGTATATTTAAGAACTCTAAAGAAACCTTCGGTGTAGTAAGGATACATTACGCTTTAAAAAGAGAGTGCAATTTAAATGTTAATATAAAATGTATTAGAAGAATTATGCGAATTTTAGGTTTACAAGCACAAATCAGAAAAAAACGTCCTAATTGGACTAGAATCAAACCACATTTCACAGCTGAAAATATATTGAATAGAAATTTTGAAGCCAATAAACCAAATCAAAAATGGTTTACAGATATTAGTTACTTAAATTATGGAAAAGGTCAAAAAGCTTATATTAGCGCTATAATTGATAGGTATGATTTAAGTATAATTGTTTATAAAGTGAGTAAGCGTAATGATTTAAAATTGGTTATGGACATATTGAAATTAGCCTTACAAAATAATGATGCATCTAATACAATTTTACATAGTGACAGAGGTTTTCAATACACTTCTAAACATTACAAGAACTATTTAGATACACATAACGTAAAAATTAGTATGTCAAAAGCAGGAAGTTGTTTAGATAATCAACCGATAGAAGCTTTTTGGGGTACGTTAAAATCAGAATATTACTATAGAAATCAATTCAGCACATATGAAGATCTTGAAACAGGCATCAGTGAATATATTAATTATTATATGAATAAAAGATATGTTCCAAAATTTGATGGACTAACACCAAATGAATATAGGAACGTATCTTAAGAAAGAATAATTACAGACTAACTAATAAAATTAATTAGGACAAACGAAATTCTAATTAACATTATAAAAAGGATTGAATAACATATTATCAAATGGTAATATGTTATTTATATTAGTCTTAGGTAATATGAGGTGATTAAATGCATGATATTGAGTTAAAAGCACATTTTATACATGGTCTTTCTAATAAAGTACGTTTGATGATATTAGAGCTACTTAAATCGAAAGAAATGACTGTCAATGAGATTGTTAAACAATCTCAAATAAGTCAATCTAGTATTTCTCAACATTTATCTTGTCTCAAAGGGTGTGGTTTGGTTAATTCTAGACAAGAAGGTAAATACGTTTATTACCAAATAAAAAACAATCAAATTTTAGAACTGCTTAAACTTATTGATTCTGTAGTTGAAAATACTGAAGATGATATTCAAAGTTGCCAGTATCATACTATATAACGAAAGAAGATGACTTAAATGAGTACTAATTGCTGTAATAATAAAGCTGAATCTAATACTTGTTGTACAAGTAACTCAGTTAACGAAAATAAGTGTTGTAGTAATGAGCCTAAGGTAGCAAATCAAAATGACGAATGCTGTACAAATAACGGTGAAAGCATCGATTCAACTCATAACATTTCATGTAATGCTATGAGTAATAGTTCTGAAGAAGACGATGAAGTAGCCACCCCATTTTCAAATTATAATTTTAAAGTAACAGGTATGGATTGTAGTTCATGTGCAATAACCATTGAAAAAGCGTTAAGACCTTTAGACGATGTAACTAATCCTAAAGTTAATTTTTCTACAAGTAAATTAAGCGTTGGACTAAAATCTCAAAGTAGTATTAATCAAGTGACTCAAACACTAAAAAAATTGGGTTATGGTATCGAAGAAAATGATAGCAATCAAAACTATACAATATTTTCAATAGAAGGTATGGATTGTGGTAGTTGTGCTAAAAGTATTGAAAAACATTTGAACAATTTACCCTATGTAAATGACACACAAGTTAGTTTTTCAACTGGAAAAATGCAGATTGATTTTGAAGGCAATCAAACTAAAAATATTGAAAAAGAAGTTTCTAAAATCGGTTATTCTGCTACATTACAATCCAGTAATAAAAATAATAATACAAAGTGGCGTTTGTTTAGTAAGCCTATTATATCAACACTATTTCTTATCCTTGGTATTGTTTCATCTATGGTATCACTACCCATTTGGATAACTAATTTGATGTATATCATAGCTATTGTAGTCAGTGGTATAAAACCCTTAAAAAGTGCCTATTATGCTATTAAATCTAAGAGTTTAGATATGAATGTTTTAATGTCTGTAGCTGTTATTGGTGCCATATTAATTGGTGAGTTTTTTGAAGGCGCAATCGTCGTTTTACTATTTACTATTGGCACTTTATTACAAACTATTTCTATAGATAAAACAAGAAATTCTATTCAATCGTTAATGGATATTACACCAGCAGAAGCAAACGTTGTAACAGAGACGGGGATAATTTCAAAAAACTTAAAAGATATTAGTATTGGAGAAATTTTACTTGTAAAACCAGGCGATCGAGTACCACTAGATGGTACGATTATAGAAGGATATTCAAGTTTAAATCAGGCACCTATAACTGGTGAATCTATTCCTGTAGACAAAACGATAAATGAAGAAGCTTATGCAGGTTCTATTAATGAAAACGGGACTTTAAAAATACGTGTTTCAAGATTAGTTAAAGATACCACACTGTCTAAAATCATTCATATGGTTGAAGAAGCACAAGAAAACAAAGCACCTACACAAGCTTTTATCGACCGGTTTTCTGAAATTTATACACCCATTGTATTCATATTAGCATTATTAGTAATGGTAATCCCTCCTATTTTTTCTTTAGGAACATGGGGAGAATGGTTTTATAAAGGACTTGAACTACTTGTCATAGCATGTCCGTGTGCACTAGTTATTTCGACTCCTGTAGCTATTGTCACTGGGATTGGTAGCGCAGCAAAAAAAGGTGTACTTATCAAAGGTGGCAACCATTTGGAAGCTTTAGGTACACTTTCAGCTTTAGCTTTTGATAAAACTGGAACGCTGACTGAAGGACGCCCAAAAGTTTCAGAAATTAAAACAATCGAATCTGACAAAGAAATGTTTTTGAATATTGCGCTAAGTTTAGAATCATACTCAACGCATCCAATTAGCAATGCAATTGTTGATTATGTCTCACAATTTAAATCTATAACATACGATGTTACTGATTTTGAAAATATTGTTGGACGAGGTATTAAAGGTAAAATTGACCATAATAATATTTATGCAGGAAACATAAAGTTAATCGAATCTATAAATGAAAATATTGTAAATTATAAAGAAGAAATATATTCATATGAGCAACAAGGATATACAGTTATTATTATTGCAACAGCAGATAAAATCCATGGTTTTATTACTGTTGAAGACCCATTAAGGTCGGATATTAAGCAAACATTACAACAATTAAATGGAAGTAATATTAAAAATACTATAATGCTTACAGGTGATAATAAAGGAACTGCACATAAAATAGCGCAACTTTCAGGTATCAAAGAGGTTTATGCTGAGTTAATGCCTGAAGATAAATTATCAGCTATCAAAGATTTACAAAGCAAAGGCTATCGTGTAGGAATGATTGGTGATGGTATCAATGATGCCCCTGCTTTAGCACAAAGCGAAGTTGGTATTGCAATGGGCGGTATTGGTTCAGATACTGCAATGGAAACAGCAGATGTTGTATTAATGTCAGATAATGTACATCAACTAACAGACACTATCACTATTAGTAACAAAGCTAAGAATATAATTAAACAAAATATATATTTCTCTATTATTATTAAAATGATTGCTTTTATCTTAGTATTCCCTGGGTTACTAACACTTTGGTTAGCCGTATTCAGCGACACTGGCGCAGCGATATTAGTTATACTAAATTCATTGCGCTTATTAAGAACTAAGAAAAACAATTTATTATAAGTTTGTCCAACAGTTTGAATGAAATAATATTAACTAATACAAAAGCTAGAACAGCATTTACTGTTCTAGCTTTTGTATTTACTTCTATATTAAGTGAAATTATTATAAAAATAAAAGATACGTTCTGTAATTTCACAAATTATTGCCAAACTCTGGAACGTATCTAAATAATTAATTTTATATTTAAGGTGTCTACCTTGACGGTAGTGGTTTATTTGGCAGGTTGAGGGTTATTTTTTAACTATAAATTTCAGGAACCGTCTTTTTAACGGGCTCAATTGGGCGATACACTTATGTGTGTTGCCCTTTTTTCAACATACAAATTAAAACAACACAAAATATCAACAAATTATATAAGCAAGCAGTTTTATAATATTTTAGTAATTCATTGAACACATAAATCATAGTGTGGTCATATATATGAAAATACTTAGTGGACAATCTACTATGAGTTTTTAAATTGTTTATAAGTTAAGCTATTTTGACTCTAAGACATTTATTTATATATAAGACTCGCAATAACCAAAAAGTAATTAACAAAAACGATATTGTAATCATTTAATGTTTTGTAGTTAATATCTTGAGGGATAATGCAATTAAAGTTGTACTAACGATATAATCGAAACACATTTTAACCTTAGGTTTTTCAAAGATGATTTTTATGTAATTAAAGACCAAAGTACATAAACTAAACCATGTGATTACAGTTATTATAAATAGGATTGAAAATATTGCTACTTGGATACTTTGGTTACTTTGATGGTTTATAAATTGAGGTAATATACTAATATAAAATAGAATTGCTTTTGGATTTAAAATCATAGTGATGAATCCTTGTTTATATGACTTAAATAAATCGGGTTTTTCTGTATTTAAGCCATCTGATTTATCATACTCAAATTTGTGCGCATTCAGTATGTTTTTCAAACCAAGATAAATAATGTAGGCTGCACCTAATATTTTGATTAATAAAAATATAGTTTGTGAACTTACGAGTATAAAAATAAGCCCAAGTGTTGCTAATGTAGCGTAAATTAAATGGGCACTGGCGATACCTAATGTTGTGGAAATACCGCTTTTAATGCCACCATGTGTACTGTTTTTTATAACTGCAAAAAAACTAGGCCCCGGTACAATAAGTATGAGTAATGACATAATAATAAAGTTAATCCAATGATTCATATGAAATTCCCCCTTATATTGAATTTTAGAAATGAGTTACACCTTGTTTTCATGTTAATTTAATAATATGCAAAATCAAATAAATTAACAACTCATTCAAATAAATAGTTAGCTGTTTTTTAAATTGCGAAAATGGGCGAAATGGTTGGTTGGAAATAGTAAGGACAGAGAAACAATAAAAAATATTCAAAGGCTCTACGTTCTAATAAACGTAAAATATACAGATTTAGTGTTTGGCTATTGTTTCCATTACAGTGATATTTAGTATCATATTCTACAAAATGATTCACAATATATGCTTAATCGTATATGCTTAACGTTACTTACCACTCATATCATAATGTCTATAACTTTCAACATAGTTAAATGGAGGTAGAACGATGGATAAGGTAATGGTTGTTGGGTCTTCTGGATCAGGAAAATCAACATTTTCACGTCAATTATCAAAGATACTTAAAGTCCCTGTTTATCATTTAGATATGTATTTTTGGAAACCAAATTGGCAGATGATGCGTTATGACGAACAAATTAAGATACATAAGCAATTGATTCAAAATAATAAATGGATAATTGATGGCAATGATTCATCGCTATTTGATGAAAAAATTAATGAAGCAGATACAATCATTTTATAGATTTACCTAGAGTCGTTTGTTTTTACAGAGTGTTTAAAAGATATATTGCAAATATAGGAAAAACACGTATAGATATGAGAGAAAGTTGTGAAGAAAGGTTAACTTTCACATTCTTAAAATATATTTGGCGCTATCCAATTGATAGAAAACCGCAAGTGCTAGAAAAAATTAAAATGCAAAGTAACCATAAACATGTATTTGTATTGAAGGGTCAAAAGCAAATTCGAAATTTTTCGAGGAATTGTTAATTTATATGACGCAATATGATTAAAATTCGAGATTTTTCATCTTATACTTAGAAGGTTGAAATATTGATTTTTCTATTAAATATATTCCTATAATATATTTAATGATTATATGTGTAGTATATGGTTATTGTATGTTAACGTAAGATAAGACTTTCTCAAAAATTAATTTTTAAGTATTCAATTATATCTACAACTTAGATTATAAAAGTGTTAGAAAACATTTAGCATTAACATATATAAGTATCAAACAGAATTTATTTAAAAGGGGATTCATGCAATGAAGAAATTGCTATCTATCATAGTACCTGTATACAACAAAGAGTTATTTTTAGAATCATGTGTAGAGTCTATTAATAATTTAAATATAAATAAAGAAGCCATTGAAGCAATTTTTGTAGATGATTGTTCTAGTGATCAGTCTTTAGAAATAATAGAAGAATTTGTGGCTAAATACAATTTTATTAAATTGATTAAATTAAATGAAAATACAGGGAGCCCTTCGGAACCTAGAAATGTAGGGATAAACAATGCGCAAGGTGAGTATATTACGTTTTTGGATGCCGATGATTGGTTAGACGCAGAAGGATTGCCAACATTATTAAATCAAGCAGTGGATCATCATTCAGATGTCGCATTTGGTCAAAGTGTTAAACATACTGAAAAAGCAATTAAGAAATTAGGTAGATTTAGCTCGTATAAAGTCGCCAATCATTTAGTTCCTTATGAAATTGAACGTATATTTAGAGCTGTAGGTCCACCTGGAAAAATCATAAAACGTCAAATTATTTTAGATAATAATATAAAATTCAAACATATGAAGTATGGAGAAGATAAGTTATTTTTTATAGATGCGATCTCAAGATGTCAAACGGCGTCGATGAATCCGAGTCCGGTATATCATGTTAACCGTTATTCTTATAACCAATCTTTAGTCGGCGAAACGAGCATTATTGAGAAAACACAATTAAACTTATCTGTTTTAGAAGAAGTACTAAAATTAGATATTCCTGAAAACGCTGAATATCAAGCGATTAGTAGAATTATTGAAATGGATTTTATGTCGCGTTTATTTAATAACAAGCGATTTTTAAATGCTGAAGATAAGCAAGCGTTTTATGATTTGTTTAATCAGATGGAGCGCACGCTAGAAACTCATGGTAAAAATTTAGAATACTATTTATTGAATGATAAATTTAGAAATATCTATCACTTTTTAACACATGAGTCATATCAGGAATTATGTGATTTCATAAAATTGGTTATACAAGGTGGAAACGCTAAAAAGTATGTTAAAGATAACCAAATATATTTTTTAATGTCTGATAATTTAACAGAAGCGTTACCTATCAAAGAACCTCTTTTCGCAGTTTATGAAGGCACACACTTTATCGATAATGAAATGAAAGAGGTCGTTCGTTTATATAAAGATGATAATAAGGTAATTAACAAGGTTGTACTGACTGAACTTAATAATGAAATCAATACAATAGATGTAGAATTTGAGGAAAAAAATCAATATATTTATTTTAGGACTGATGATTTGAAGCAATGTGATTTTGATTTCAATATTAGTATTATTTACGATGGTTATAAATTCGTAAACGTCAATATGAACTTACCCAATGCAAATACTACTATAAATCTTAAAAGACAAGGATTTAAAGCAGAATTCATATCAACAATAAAACCGAAGTCCAAAAAAGTGGATGATAGTAAATATTTAACATATAACCCTAAAGCGATTTCTCTTGTGAAACAAGCCAAACTGTATGATGATGTTGAATTTAAACAACCTGCTCAAATGACCATTGAAATGGGGGAATTAATAAATATTAAAGCATTGGTATATACGCGAAACGGGACACCAAGACTTCAGACAGAAAAAGGTCACTATTTAACTGCAAATAAGCAATTTATTCAAGCAGTTAATAAATCGAAACAAGCCCAATATATTTATAATCAACCTAGAAGCGTTAACATCTTGAAAAAATGTAAGGAATACTCAAACAGAAAATTCGATGGAGAAGCAGTGAATGTATTATCTGTTAGCGATCATGTAGACATTCAAAAAATTGTACTATCACCTAAGGGGACGCCAAGACTCAAAACTTTTAAAGATACATTTATCACTGCTAATCGTGATTTTGTAGAGGAAAGTTAAGATCCAAGAGATTTAAATTTGGTCCATAAAACGAAAAGTAAAAAAACTAAAGCGAGCGACAGAAATCGAATGGTCCAATAACGATTTCATAGTTCCATCTAGCCATTCACTAACTGGCTAAAAAGACTAAGACATTTTTTATGTGCTTAGTCTTTTTTTGTAAATAATGATAAATCTCTAAAATACATTGCTGTCGATGTGCTTATACTGCATTGATTAGCGCATGGCATTTTATTATGCCCTCTATTTATCATACTTTTTAAATTAGCATCCATTTTGCGGTTAGATCATGAAAGTAATAATCAATTACATAATGATATTCAATTTCATACTTTAAAATACTAAACAAACTCAAAAGAAATATTCTGTTTACTTAATTGTGCGATATTAAATTGTGCATAATACAGTTAGGCATGCGAAACTGTTTTGAATTTGAGATAAAAGGACAGTTAAAGCCAATTTATGACTAAGTAAGAAAAATCGACAATTAAATCACGTCATATCTTATAGTATATATATCGAACGATAGCTAGACGAAATAAGATTTTAGTAAATATCGTTCACTACATTAAAAACAGTCATAATAATCTAATTTTTTATCGAGGGGCTTATTATAATGGAAGGTTTATTCGAAGCAATCAAAAACACAGTTCAAGCAGGTATTGCTGCAGACGGCGCAAAAATTGGATCAGGCGTTTTAGATATTATTTCTAACGGCGCATCATTAATTGGCAAAGCATTAGGACTTTAATCCAGAATTAAAAATAATACTTAAAGGGGCTTATTATAATGGCAGACTTATTTAACGCAATCAAAGAAACAGTACAAGCAGGCATCGCTGGAGACGGCGCGAAATTAGGAACAAGCATTGTAAGCATCGTAGAAAACGGTGTAGGCGTATTATCAAAATTATTCGGATTTTAGTATTATTAATATCATAAACAATGGTCAGGGTGATAACCTTGGCCATTTTTGTGTTATATAAGTATATAATAATATGGAGAAATTAAAGAATATGATATATTTGAAATAAATATATTTAAGCGTACTAGAGGGTGACAAAATGAGAACGAAAAGTTTACTTATAGATTTTGATGACACATTGGTGGATTTTGACGATGCAGAAGCATATGCATTTTATGAAATGACACAACAATTTCAAATAAAGACCAACCAAAATGATTTGCATACATTTAAAAAAATAAATCAGGCACATTGGGATGCTTTTCAAAAGAATGAATTAACTAAAGATGAAGTTTTAAGTAAACGTTTTGAGGCATACTTTCATTTACATCAAATGAAGATAGATGGTAAGTTAGCTGATCAAATCTTTAGAGATGAACTTGCGAATGCACCGATTAAACATTTTGATCAAACAATTGAAACTTTAAAACAATTAAAAGAACATCACGATTTGTATATAGTGACTAATGGTGTTTTAGAAACGCAAGAAAGACGAATTGAAAAAACGAAGATAGGTCATTGGTTTAAAGATATTTTTGTTTCTGAACAAACAGGATACCAAAAACCGATGCCTGAATTTTTTGATTACGTATTTAATAAGATAGGTGAAGATAAACGAGGTTACGCAATGATTATAGGTGATTCTATGTCTTCTGATATTTTAGGTGGGAAAAATGCGAATATCGAGACATGTTGGTTTAATCCAAGAAATAAAACAAATGATACGGAAATTAAACCAGATTATGTAGTGAATTCGTTAAAAGAAGTAATCGCGTATGTTTAACCGTTCATTTAATTATTACTAAACGAATTCAAGTCATATAAAATGCCCTTCAAAGTTTTCATTTTTTAATGATTGCTTTGAAGGGCACTTTTCATTTTATTAGGACCCGTTTGATTATGGAGTCCAAACTAAAACATCATGACCATCTCTATTTGTTTCTTCTAAATCTGTAAAACCTTGTTTAATGAAAAAATCTTTAGATTGATTTCGTGCGATGACTTTGATTGGTAAGCCTTGATCTTTGGCAAAATCTAATAAAGATGTGCCATAACCACGACCTTGAAAATCACGTAGCACTTCTAATTTCCAAATTACGTTATAATCATCAAAGCCCGGGAAATGAGTTTCCTCAACTTCTCCTTTACGATATAGTGCCATTCGAGCCCCTAAACAATCACCTACATAAATACCATAGAAAGGTGAATCTGAACTTGCATCAATCATTTCTCCTCGAAGTTCATCTACTAAATACAAATCTTTATTACCGAAGTTTCTGAAATCTTCGAATAGTTCGTCTGTTTTATAATTTATATCAAGACGCTTTACACTACTCATCGCATCTTCCCCCTTTGTTATCATTTATTCTATTATACCTTATTTTTATTGTTTTTTCACAAAAACGATAGTTTAAACATATATGTATAGTTGTTTATATATATATAAAATAGATACTGAAGTTTTTTGAAAAATGAAGTGATCTAAGTGTGTACATATTATATAGGTTATTAAAATTTGAAAATTATAAGCCGTTAAATTGTCAATGATGTATATAAACTTTATACTAATTAGGAATAGAGTAACATAAGGAGAATTACGCATGGATTGTATGATTACAAAACTTAATGAAAAAGATCAATTTATTTCTAAAATCAAAGATAGTGATTCAAAAATAGGACAGTTTTATCACTTTGATGCTATGCAAGAAAAGAGCTATAGTGAACGTTTATCAATGTCGAATAATGGCAGAGAAGTGGCATTAGCTCAAGTTATTAAAAATTACATGAGCGACTTAACATTAACAGAGAAGCAATTGCAAAATATTTCATTATTAAGCGAAGGCGCAAAAGTCATCATAGGTGGACAACAAGCTGGATTGTTTGGTGGGCCTTTATATACTTTTCATAAAATATTTTCTATTATAACGATGAGTGAAAAACTCTCAAAAGACTATAATACAAATGTAATACCAGTATTTTGGATTGCTGGTGAAGATCATGATTTTGATGAAGTAAATCATACTTATGCCTATAATGCTCAAAATGCAAAATTACAAAAAATAAAATATCATACAATGACGCCACCTGAAGCAAGCGTCTCAACATATTATCCTGATAAAGCGCAATTAAAAGACGCGTTGAAACTATTTTTTAAAGAAATGAACGAAACCACACATTCTAAGCAAATGATTGAAATGTGTACGAAGATTATTGATCAGTATGATAGCTGGACGGATATGTTTAAAGCGTTGTTGAACGAAGTGTTTAAAGCGTATGGTTTATTATTGATTGACGCAAACAATACTGAATTACGTAAATTAGAACAACCATTTATCCAAAAAATTATTGAACATCATCAAGATGTAGATGCGTCATTTAGAAATAATCAACAAAACACGATTGCTAATGGATTAGAACAAATGATACAGACTGATACGAATGTACATTTATTTTTACATGAAGATAACATGAGACAGTTACTTACTTTTAAAGATAATCAATTTTACCTAAGTAAATCAGATAAATACATGACTAAAGAGGAATTATTAAAAATACTTGAAGTTGAACCAGAACGTTTTTCAAATAACGTAGTCACACGACCAATAATGGAAGAATGGTTATTTAATACAGTTGCTTTTATTGGTGGTCCAAGTGAAATTAAATATTGGACGGAACTGAGTGAAGTTTTTAATACATTGGATGTATCGATGCCAATTGTATTACCACGATTAAGAATTAGTTACTTGTATCCACGAACTGAAAAATTACTTAGTCAATATCAATTAAAACAGCATTCGATTATAGAACAAGGTATTGAAAAAGATAAGGAAAAATTCATACGTGCGCAAGCATCTCAAACATTTGTTGATAAAGTGGAAGAAATTAAGGTGCAACAAGAAAAATTGTATCAATCACTACTAACTGAAGTTGCTGGTAACAATGATAACCAGTTATTAGTAGAGAAAAACAATCATATACACCAAAAACAATATGAGTATTTAATTAATAGGTATTTATTGAATATTGAAAGAAAAAATGAAATAAGTATGAAGCACTTTAAAGAATTAAGTGAAACACTTCATCCGATGGGCGGATTGCAAGAAAGAATTTGGAATCCACTTCAAATAATGAACGATTTTGGGATAGACGTGTTCAGTCCCTCCACCTACCCCCCACTTTCTTACACATTTGATCATATTATTGTTAAACCCTAGATATGAAAGGGATTCACCCGATTCATCAATTTGATGAATCGGGTATTTTTTTACGCTTTTTAAGAAAAACTAGTTAAATTTGTATAATTAGTGGAGGATAGTGGTGAGATGTGGTAAATTATATATATGAGAAGGTAAGGTGATTATAAATGTTCATGGGAGAATACGAGCACCAATTGGATACAAAAGGACGTATGATCGTTCCATCCAAGTTTCGCTATGACTTAAATGAGCGTTTTATAATCACTCGCGGCCTTGATAAATGTTTGTTTGGCTACACTTTAGAAGAATGGCAAGTCATCGAAGAGAAGATGAAGACATTACCAATGACTAAAAAAGACGCACGTAAATTTATGCGTATGTTCTTCTCTGGTGCTGTTGAAGTTGAGTTAGATAAACAAGGGCGTATTAATATTCCACAAAATTTACGCCAATACGCGAACTTAAGTAAGGAATGTACAGTAATAGGGGTTTCAAATCGCATTGAGATTTGGGACAGAGAAACTTGGAGCAGTTTCTATGATGAATCTGAAGAAAGTTTTGAAGATATTGCTGAAGACTTAATTGATTTTGATTTTTAAATGGAGGTGCTAAATTGTTTCATCATGTCAGTGTAATGCTTAAAGAGACCATTGATTATTTAAATATTAAGGAAGATGGCGTGTATGTCGACTGTACATTAGGTGGAGCAGGCCACGCACTCTATTTATTAAATCAACTCGGAGACGAAGGTAGACTTATTGCGATAGATCAAGATACAACAGCTATAGAAAACGCAAAAGAAGTATTGAAAGAACACTTACATAAAGTGACCTTCGTCCATAACAACTTTAGAAAAATAACTGAAATTTTAAATGATCTGAATATTGAAAAAGTAGATGGTATTTATTACGACCTTGGTGTTTCTAGTCCGCAACTGGACGTTCCTGAGCGAGGTTTTAGTTACCATCATGATGCAAAACTGGACATGCGTATGGATCAAACACAATCATTATCTGCTTTCGAAGTAGTAAATGAATGGGAATTCGAAAAATTAGTCAGAATATTTCATCGTTATGGTGAGGAAAAATTCTCTAAACAAATTGCCCGACGCATAGAACAAAATAGAGAGCAAAAGCCAATCGAAACGACATTAGAACTTGTAGATGTTATTAAAGAAGGTATTCCAGCTAAAGCAAGACGAAAAGGTGGACATCCAGCTAAAAGAATATTCCAAGCAATTAGAATTGCTGTAAATGACGAATTATCGGCATTTGAAGATTCATTAGAACAAGCAATTGATGCAGTAAAAATGGATGGTAGAATTTCAGTCATCACATTCCATTCATTGGAAGATCGGTTATGTAAACAAATGTTTCAAGAGTACGAAAAGGGGCCAGATGTACCAAGGGGATTACCAGTAATACCTGAAGCATACACACCTAAATTGAAACGCGTTAACCGTAAACCTATTATCGCAACTGACGAAGATCTTGAAGAAAATAATCGAGCGCGTAGTGCGAAGTTACGTGTTGCAGAAATATTAAAATAAGGAGTGAATGTTGAGTGGCAGTAGAAAAGATATATCAACCTTATAACGACATAGAGACACAAATACCTGAGTCGCCACCGTCGACCCAGACCAAAACCGTAAAACGCAAGGTAGTAGTTCAACTTACAAAGTTTGAGAAGATGTTATACATAGGACTAATAACAGTAATTGCTTTAATAAGTATATATATGCTATCTTTAAAAATGGATGCGTATGATACTCGAGGAAAAATTGCAGATTTAGATACAAAAATCGAAAAACAATCAAGTGAAAACAGCGCAATAGAATCTGAAATTAAAAAGAACTCTTCATATGAACGCATTTACGATAAGGCTAAAAACGAAGGAATGAGCCTTAAGAACGACAATGTAAAGGTAGTGCGTAATAATGTCGAAGCGAAAAATTAGATTTAAAAAACCCAAATTTCAAATAAAACAAAGTAAAATAGGGGCAGTCCTACTCATCCTTGGATTCGGACTGCTCTTTTTTACGTTGGTTTTAAGATATTCATATATTATGTTGACCGGACATTCTTCTGGAGAAGACTTAATAATGAAGGCAAATGAGAAATACTTAGTAAACACCCAAGAACAACCAGAACGAGGGAAAATTTACGATCGAAACGGCAAGGTATTAGCAGAAGATGTTGAACGGTATAAAGTAGTTGCAATTGTTGATAAAAAAGCAAGTGAAGGTAGCGATAAACCTAAACATGTAACTGACAAAAAGAAAACTGCGAAAAAATTGGCTACCGTTGTTGATATGTCGGCTAAAGAAATTGAAGATAAATTAAATAATAAAAAAGCTTTCCAAGTTGAATTTGGTCAAAAAGGTACAGATTTGACTTATCAAGAAAAAGAAAAAATAGAAAAAATGAAACTTCCAGGTATCACACTATATCCTGAAACCGAAAGATTTTATCCTAATGGAAACTTTGCGTCTCATTTAATCGGTATGGCACAAAAGAATCCAGACAATGGAGAATTGAAAGGTGCTATGGGCGTAGAGAAAGTTTTTGATAGTTATTTATCTGGTCAAAAAGGTGCGTTATCTTATATTCATGATATCTGGGGATATATAGCGCCAAATACTAAGAAAGAGCAAACACCTAAACGCGGTGATGATGTTCATCTTACACTCGATTCGAATATTCAAGTATTCGTTGAAGAAGCATTGGATGGCATGGTAGAACATTACAAACCAAAAGATTTATTTGCAGTAGTGATGGACGCACATACAGGAGAGATATTGGCGTATAGCCAAAGACCAACTTTTAATCCTGAAACTGGTAAAGATTTTGGTAAAAAATGGGCAAACGACTTGTATCAAAATACGTATGAACCGGGTTCTACTTTTAAATCATATGGTTTAGCAGCAGCTATTCAAGAGGGTAAATTTGATCCAGATAAAAAATATACAGCTGAACCAAGAGAAGTAATGGGTTCAAAAATTTCTGACTGGAATAAAGTGGGTTGGGGTAAAATCCCAATGTCACTTGGTTTCACTTATTCTTCAAATACATTAATGATGCATTTGCAAGATTTAGTAGGTGCAGATAAAATGAAGGATTGGTACGAGAAATTTGGTTTCGGTAAGTCGACAAATGGTATGTTTGACGGTGAAGCTACAGGCGGCATCGCTTGGGATAATGAAGCTCAACAGAAAACATCTGCCTTTGGTCAATCTACAACAGTTACCCCAGTGCAAATGCTAAGAGCACAATCAGCATTCTTTAATGATGGTAATATGTTGAAACCATGGTATGTTAACAGTATTTCAAATCCAGTAAGCAAAGATACTTTCTTCAAAGGTAAGAAAGAATATGCAGGCAAACCGATAACTAAAGATACTGCTAAAAAAGTTCGTACTGAATTAGATAAAGTAGTTAATAGTGAAGACAGTCACGCGAAAAATTATCAAATTGATGGTTATGATGTAGCTGGTAAAACAGGTACCGCACAAGTAGCTGACTCAGATAACGGTGGTTATGTTAATGGAGAAAATCCTTATTTTGTTAGCTTTATTGGTGATGCACCTAAAGATGATCCAGAAGTGATTGTTTATGCTGGTATGAGTTTAGCTCAGAAAAATGATCAAGAGGCATATGAAATGGGTGTCAGTAAGGCGTTCAAACCAATTATGGAAAACACATTGAAATATCTAAATGTTGGAGATAAAGAATCTAAAGACAAGTCAGATGTTAAATATAGTGAAGTACCTGAAGTTGAAGGTCAAGAAACTCAAAAAGCGCAAGATAAAGTGAATAGCAAATCGTTAGAACCAATCGTTATTGGTGACGGTGAGAAAATTACAAAACAATCGGTAACTGCAAATAAAAAAGTATTACCAAACAGTAAAGTCTTGTTACTCACTGATGGCGATATAACAATGCCAGATATGTCAGGTTGGACAAAAGAAGAAGTGGTAGCATTTGAAAATCTTGCGAATGTGAAGATAACGACTAAAGGTAGTGGATTTGTTTCACAACAATCAACAACCAAAGGTCAGAAAGTAAGCAAAAATGATAAGATTGAAGTAACTTTATCTTCAGAAGCTATTGATGGTCAGTCCTCAGAGGAGCAAGATAGTGAAAAAGATTCGAAAGATAGTAAAGATTCATAGCACATAACGAATACGGTATTACATTGATATTATCATGCATACTGCTGTACTAAATTGAGGTTTTAAACAATAGTGCGAATATTTTAAAGTGGAGTCAACACTGTGGAATGTTCGCCTATGACCTCTATACATAGTTTTAAACACTCAGCATAACGACATAATCCAATTAATTAAGTATATAAAGGAGCATAATATGGTTTATCTACTCGCAATCATCGCACTTTTAATCACATTTATATTAGTCCCAGTATTAATACCGACATTGAAAAGGATGAAATTTGGGCAAAGCATCCGAGAAGAAGGTCCTCAGAGTCACATGAAAAAAACAGGTACACCAACAATGGGTGGACTCACTTTCCTAATTAGTATCATCATAACTTCAATTTTAGCGATTATTTTTATAGATAATTCTAATCCTATTATTTTATTGTTATTTGTAACAATTGGATTTGGTTTGATTGGCTTTATAGATGATTACATTATTGTTGTAAAGAAAAATAACCAAGGCTTAACTAGTAAACAAAAGTTTTTAGCTCAAATCGCGATAGCAGTTATATTCTTTATATTGAGCCAAGTGTTTAATTTAACGGACTTTTCAACAGGAATTCATATACCATTTATCAATTTTGAAATTCCTTTGTCAATTGCGTATGTAATTTTCATAGTTTTTTGGCAAGTTGGCTTTTCAAATGCAGTTAATTTAACAGATGGCTTAGATGGTTTAGCAACTGGACTATCAATTATTGGTTTCGTTATGTATGCAATTATGGCTTATTTCCAAGGTGCAACATCTATTGGTTTATTCTGTATTATCATGATTTTTGCATTATTAGGATTCTTACCATTTAACTTAAACCCTGCAAAAGTATTTATGGGTGACACAGGTAGTTTAGCCTTAGGTGGTATCTTTGCTACGATTTCTATTATGTTAAACCAAGAACTTTCATTGCTATTTATTGGATTTGTATTCGTAGCTGAAACATTATCAGTGATGATACAAGTAACATCATTTAAATTAACAGGTAAACGTATTTTCAAAATGTCACCTTTACATCACCATTTCGAACTTGTCGGTTGGAATGAAACTAAAGTAGTAACGGTATTTTGGACAGTCGGTCTAATTACAGGACTAATTGGTTTATGGATTGGAGTGAGTTAACATGCTTAAATATAGAGGATTAGAAAATAAAAATGTTTTAGTCATTGGACTAGCAAAAAGTGGCTATGAGGCAGCGAAATTATTAAATAAACTTGGCGCAAATGTGATTGTGAATGATGGTAAAGATTTAAGTCAGGATGCACATGCAATTGATTTAGAAAATGAGGGTATTAAAGTCATTGGTGGAGAACATCCATTGTCTTTACTGGATAGTCATCCCATTATTGTGAAAAATCCGGGGATTCCTTATACAGTACCTTTGATAGAAGCGGCTGTTGAAAAAGGTTTAACTATTTTAACTGAAGTTGAATTGAGTTACTTAATATCGGAAGCACCAATTATAGGTGTAACGGGTACAAATGGTAAAACAACTGTGACTTCATTAATTGGAGATATGTTCCAAAAAAGTAGAGTGACTGGGAAATTGTCTGGTAACATTGGCTATGTGGCTTCTAAAGTAGCACAAGAAGTGACTGCTGACGATTACTTAGTGACTGAATTATCTTCATTCCAGTTATTAGGAATTGATCAATATAAACCTCACATTGCTATTATTACAAATATCTATTCTGCACATTTAGACTATCATGAAACTTTAGACAATTACCAAAATGCCAAAAAGCAAATTTATAAAAACCAAACTGAAAATGATTATTTAATATGTAATTATCATCAACGTCATTTAATTGAATCAGAGACACTAAGAGCAAAAACGTATTATTTTTCAACACAACAAGAAGTTGATGGGATATATGTTAAAGATGACTACATCGTTTTCAAAGGTTTTAGAATTATCCATAAAGACGATTTAGTATTACCAGGAGAGCATAATTTAGAAAATATTCTTGCTGCTGTATTGGCTGCGCTACTTTCAGGTATATCCGTTAAAGCCATTATTGATAGTTTGACTTCTTTTTCTGGCATTGAGCATAGATTACAATATATTGGCACGAATAAAACAAATAAATATTATAATGACTCTAAAGCGACGAATACACTTGCGACACAATTTGCATTGGATTCGTTTAAACAACCAATAATTTGGTTATGTGGCGGCTTAGATAGAGGAAATGATTTTGATGAATTAATTCCTCATATGAAAAATGTCAGAATGATGGTCGCTTTCGGTGAAACGAAAGAAAAATTTATCAAATTAGGTGAAAGTCAAGGAAAGTATGTAATTACAGCAAACGACGTGCAAGATGCTGTTGATAAAATTCAGTCAGTTATAGAGCCAAACGATGTTGTGTTACTTTCTCCGGCTTGCGCAAGTTGGGATCAATACAATACTTTTGAAGAGCGAGGAAATAAGTTCATTAAAAGTTTCCAAGCAAATTTACCTTCTTTTTAAAGGGTGTGAAAATGAATGGCTGATAAAGTAAAAGAATTTGATTCGGATTATTTGAAAGAAAAAAGAGCAAAACGACGAAAAAGACAGAAACAAATTCAATATTCAATATTTGGTGTTTTGTTATTCATCATCATTTTAATCTTGATTTATATGTTTACACCCTTAAGTAAAGTTAATAGTGTGAAGATAGCTGGAAACGATAATGTTTCTAAAAGTACGATAGATAAAGCTATTAATGTAAAAAGCAGTTCACGAATGTATACGTATAGTACAACAAAAGCTAAAAACAATTTAGAAGACGACGAGCTTATCAAAAGTGCAGAAGTTAAAAAAGTTTTTCCAAATAAACTATCCGTTAAAGTGACTGAAAAGCAAATCGTTGCGATGGTTCAAAAGAAAGATAATTATGTGCCAATTTTAGAAGATGGATCAGAATTAAAGAATTATGATGGAAATGCGACGGATGATGGCCCAATTCTTGAAGGGTTTGAAAAAGATAAAAAAGAAAAAATTATTCATGAATTATCAAGTATGCCAGCAAATGTGAGAAGCATGATTGCAGAAATTAAATACGATCCTCAAGAAAATGCGCAAAGCCAAATCAAATTATTTACAACAGATGAAATACAAATAGTAGGTAATTTAAATACAATTGCTAATAAAATGAAGTATTATCCACAAATGTCACAATCCTTAGAACGTGATGAATCTGGTAACTTGAAAAAATCAGGGTATATTGATTTATCAGTAGGTGCATCATTTATTCCATATAGTGATGGAGGTAGTACAAAATCTACGAGTGAGCAAAATGTACAGAAAAAAACAAGCGAAGAAAATGAAGCAAAAGATGAGTTGCAAAGTGCATTAAATAGAATTGCAGATAAGTCAAACGAAAATAATTAAAAAATTTAGACAAATACATGTGTTTATAGTTCACAAGCGTTAAAACGTATTGTAAACTGTTAATAGTGTGAACTTGAATAAGTGATTGTCAGGAGGTGCCTATCTATGGAAGAGCATTATTATGTAAGTATAGATATCGGTTCATCAAGTGTTAAAACAATAGTGGGCGAAAAATTTCACAACGGAATAAATGTGATAGGTACAGGACAGACCTACACAAGTGGGATTAAAAATGGTCTTATTGATGACTTCGATATTGCGAAACAAGCGATAAAAGATACAATCAAAAAAGCCTCTATTGCTTCAGGAGTAGATATAAAGGAAGTCTTTTTAAAACTTCCAATAATCGGAACAGAAGTATTTGATGAGTCTAATGAAATAGAATTTTATGAAGATACTGAATTAAATGGTACGCACATTGAAAGTGTGCTTGAAAGTATTAGAGACAAAAATGATGTACCAGAAACTGAAATTATTAACGCATTTCCAATTAAATTTGTTGTTGATGGCGAAAATGAAGTTTCTGATCCAAAAGAACTGATTGCAAGACATAGTTTGAAAGTTGAAGCAGGCGTCATCGCAATTCAAAAATCAATTTTAATTAATATGATTAAATGTGTTGAGTCTTGTGGAGTAGATGTACTAGATGTTTATTCTGACGCATATAATTATGGCTCAGTGCTTTCTGCTACTGAAAAAGAATTAGGTGCTTGTGTAATTGATATTGGTGAAGACATCACACAACTTGCGTTTTATGAACGTGGAGAATTAGTTGATGCAGATGCTTTAGAAATGGCAGGTCGTGATATTACTGAAGATATAGCCAAAGGGTTAAATACTTCATTTGAGACTGCTGAAAAAGTTAAACACCAATATGGACACGCTTTCTTTGAATCTGCATCGGATCAAGATATCTTTACTGTTGATCAAGTAGATAGCGAAGAAGATGTTCAATTTACTCAAAAAGATTTAGCAGATATTATCGAAGCACGAGTTGAAGATATTTTCTTCAATGTATTTGAGGTTTTACAAGACTTAGGTCTTACAAAAGTAAACGGCGGTTTCGTAGTTACTGGTGGTTCGGCTAATTTATTAGGAGTCAAAGAATTGTTGCAAGATATGGTGAGTGAGAAAGTTAGAATTCATACACCATCACAAATGGGAATTAGAAAGCCTGAATTCTCATCAGCAATTTCAACAATTTCTAGTAGCATTACTTTCGACGAATTGCTAGATTATGTTATAATTAGTAATCGTGACAGTGAAGAATTCGAAGAGGAAGTCATCGAATCTGATGAAAGAGAACACAGTACAAAATCAAGCGGATTTGATTGGTTCAAGAAAAAATCGAACAAGCAAGATGATGAACTTCAAGCTACTTCTTCAGAATCAACTCGAACAAAAGAATCTGTTGTTGATGAAGAAGAACCAGAGGTATACGATGATGAAGTAAATGTCGACCACGATGAAGAACTTAAACCTCAGGAAAAAGAAGAAGGTAAATTTAAAAAACTTATGAAATCTCTATTCGATTGATTGGCCATTAAAACTAGGAGGAAATATAAATGTTAGAATTTGAACAAGGATTTAATCATTTAGCGACGTTAAAAGTCATCGGTGTAGGGGGCGGCGGTAATAACGCTGTAAACCGTATGATTGACCATGGTATGAATAATGTTGAGTTTATTTCTATTAATACGGATGGACAAGCTTTAAACTTATCTAAAGCTGAGTCAAAAATCCAAATTGGTGAAAAATTAACTCGTGGTTTAGGTGCTGGCGCTAACCCTGAAATTGGTAAAAAAGCAGCTGAAGAATCACGTGAACAAATCGAAGATGCAATCCAAGGTGCAGATATGGTATTCGTAACTGCTGGTATGGGTGGCGGTACAGGTACTGGTGCAGCACCTGTAGTAGCTAAAATTGCTAAAGAAATGGGTGCGTTAACAGTTGGTGTTGTAACACGTCCATTTGGTTTTGAAGGTCGTAAGCGTCAAACTCAAGCTGCAGCAGGTGTAGAAGCTATGAAAGCTGCTGTTGATACATTAATTGTTATTCCTAATGACCGTTTATTAGATATCGTTGATAAATCAACACCTATGATGGAAGCATTTAAAGAAGCCGATAATGTATTACGCCAAGGTGTTCAAGGTATTTCTGATTTAATCGCAGTATCAGGTGAAGTTAACCTTGACTTTGCAGACGTTAAAACAATTATGTCTAACCAAGGTTCAGCATTAATGGGTATCGGTGTTTCTTCTGGCGAAAATCGTGCTGTTGAAGCTGCTAAAAAAGCAATTTCATCACCATTATTAGAAACTTCAATCGTTGGTGCACAAGGTGTGCTTATGAATATTACAGGTGGAGAATCATTATCATTATTCGAAGCTCAAGAAGCAGCAGACATCGTACAAGATGCAGCTGACGAAGATGTTAATATGATATTTGGTACTGTAATTAATCCTGAACTACAAGATGAAATTGTTGTAACAGTAATCGCAACTGGTTTTGAAGATAAACCTTCATCACAAGGTCGCAAAGCTTCAAACACAGGATTTGGAAGCAGTGCTACAAGCAGCAATACAACTAAAGAAGACACATTCGCTTCAAACACAACGAATGCGTCTCAATCATCAGATAGTGCTAGTGAAGGTAGAGCACATACTACGAATGAAGATGATATTCCAAGCTTTATTAGAAATAGAGAAGAAAGACGTTCAAGAAGAACTAGACGTTAATTTAAAATCTTTTTGTAATATATGATTATAAATAAAAGTTGAGTCTGAGGCATAAACAATGCTTCAGGCTCTTTTCTGATATGATAAAGTATCGCTTATCCATAGAACTACTTTTTGGAACTACTTTTTAGAACTACTTTTTAGAACTACTTTTTAGAACTACTTTTATAGAACTACTTATTCATTTATGAAAAATAGTAGTTCTTATACATGAGCTTTAGCTCAGGTAATCCGTTTTCTTACTGTTTCTTTTTCAAATTTAAAGAAAATAAAATGAGTCGGCTTCCAATTACAAATGGATCTACTCATAGATTTACAAATGCTAGTATAAATAGAGATATTTTATTATAATTAAAGTGTGTCTGTTATATGAATGACAAATGTTTTTCAGATAAGCAGAAAGTTGAAACTAGCCATTATTTTGGAAGGGCATGTTGATTCGTAATATTAAAATTGAATAATATAAATTAATGGAGGTTCGTTGTGATGCAAGATAAATTTATTAAAAAGCGTCATATCTTGGAATATGAGGATAAACAATTAATAAATGTAAAACTGGGTATAACAACAAGAGAAGACGGTTTAAGTCCATATCCTCATAATGCGTTTAATATGGCAAGATATATTGATGATTCTCAGCAAAATATTACGAAACATCAAGAAATGCTTGCAACAGTTATTGGGTTTCCAAGAGAACAATGGGTCTTCCCTATCCAAACACATGAAAACAAAGTTGTTAAAGTAACTAGCAACGATAAAGGAACAAATATTGATGCGTTAAATGATGCATTGCATGGTGTAGACGCACTATATACTTATGAACCCAATCTATTACTTACAATGTGCTATGCAGATTGTGTCCCAATATATTTTTACAGTGAAAAAAATCATTTTATTGGACTGGCGCATGCTGGTTGGAGAGGGACGGTTGGACAAATCGTGAATGCATTAATCTCAAATATTGATTTTGACTTAAATGATTTAAATGTTGTTATTGGACCTGCTACTTCGACATCATATGAAATTAATGATGATATTAAATCAAAATTTGAAACGCTTCCCATTGATATCAACCAATATATTGATACTAGAGGCACAGACAGACATGGTATTGATTTAAAACGTGCCAATGCATTATTACTTGAAAATGCGGGTGTTCCCAAAGATAATATATATATAACAAATTATGCGACATCTGAAGATTTATCTTTGTTCTTTTCCTATCGAGTTGAAAAGGGGAACACAGGTAGAATGTTAGCATTTATTGGTCAATAATGAAGAGGTGTTTAAAGTTGGATGTACAATATAATTTAGAAAAAATAAATGAACAAATTGAAGCACATTGTAAAAAAGGTAATATTACAACGAAGCCAGACGTGATAGCAGTGACAAAGTATGTTACAATAGACCGAGCTAATGATGCATATAATGTTGGCATTAGACATTTCGGTGAAAATCGTTTAGAAGGCTTTCAACAAAAGAAAGCAGCTTTACCAGATGATGTTGTGATGCACTTTATTGGTTCATTGCAAACACGAAAAGTGAAAGATGTTATCAATGAAATAGATTATTTTCACGCGTTGGATCGGTTAAAATTGGCAAAAGAAATCAATAAACGTGCTGAACATAAAATTAAGTGTTTTGTTCAAGTCAATGTTTCAGGTGAATCATCGAAACAAGGTGTTTCATTATCTGAAGTAGAAACATTTATAAAAGAATTAAAGCAATATGAAAATATAGAAATTATAGGACTTATGACTATGGCGCCATTAACTGACGATGAGTCATATATTAAACGTTTATTTCAATTATTAAAATTAAAAAGAGATGAAATTAAAGCGCTCAATTTAAATTATGCACCATGTACTGAGTTGTCAATGGGAATGAGTAATGATTTCCATTTAGCTGCTGAAGAAGGTGCATCATTTGTGAGAATTGGGACTAAACTTGTAGGAAAAGAGGAGTGAGCCCCGTGGCTTTAAAAGATTTATTTAGTGGATTTTTCGTGGTTGAAGAGGAAGATGACGAATTAGAAGCACCACCAGAAGAAAATGAGCAACAAGAAAGACAACAACCTAAACAACAAGCGCAGTCTCAAAATCAATTTACAGAACAACCTAGAAATGTGAATTCAGAAAGACCGAGATCGATTCAATCCGTGCCCAAAAAGCAGTCAACTAGATTACAACAATCATCGGGTGAAAGGAAGTATCAAATGAATAACACTACATCAAAAAATAATGCTAGGAACGTTGTGAATATGAATAATCAAGAGCAAGAAAATTATGATTTTACACAAGAAAGTTCTAAAATGTGTTTATTTGAACCACGTGTTTTTTCAGATACACAAGATATAGCTGACGAATTAAAAAATCGTCGTGCAACATTAGTTAACTTACAACGTATCGATAAAGTATCAGCTAAACGCATCATAGACTTTTTAAGTGGTACTGTATATGCGATTGGTGGAGACATCCAACGCGTCGGATCAGATATATTCTTATGTACACCAGACAATGTTGAAGTTGCTGGCAGTATCACGGATCAAATAGAAAATATGGAATACCAAGGTGAATAGAGGTTAAAAATAAATGGATATAGGTTTATTAGCAAATATATTTAATTTTATTTTATTCTTGGTTCAAATTTATTATTATGGAATGATTGTTTATTTCTTTATGTCGTGGATTCCAAATGCACGAGAAAACAGATTTGGTCAATTTTTAGCCAAAATTTATGAACCATTTTTAGAACAATTCCGTAAGATTATTCCGCCGCTCGGAATGATTGATATTTCGTCAATTGTTGCCATCATTGTACTTGTATTATTCAGAAGTGGATTGGCAAGTATCTTCAATCTTATTTTGAGTAAATTAATGTAATGATTAAAGCAATAATTAATATTTAGAGTGAATTTAAAAAACTACGTATAAAATAAATGATAAGCACCTACGTTCATAGACGCGAGGTGCTTTGTCTTGTATTTGGGGTGAGCGTCATAGATATATATCAGCATTTCAGAAAAGAAGAGCATGAATTAATAGATCAACTTATAGATAAATGTAATCGGGCTAATGATCAATATTCGCCTATTTTAACGCCATTTTTAGATCCACGTGGTCAGTATATTATGAATGTGGTGGCTGGCAGTTTTGAAGATTTAGAAGTTACATTTTATGGTGGGCCATTCGCGGAAAGAAAAAGAGCGATGATTGCGCCAAGTTATTTTCAACCAGATGCAGAGGCATTTGAAATTGTATTAATTGAAATAGATTATCCTCAAAAATTTGTAACATTACAGCACCAACACATATTGGGTACAATCATGTCTTTAGGTATTGAAAGAGATCAACTAGGTGACATTGTTGTAGATGATCGAATTCAATTTACTTTGACAAAACAATTAGAATCTTATATTATATTGGAATTAACTAAAATCAAAGGTGCTTCAGTTAAACTTAATTCTATTCCTATAAAAGATATGATACAATCAAAAGAGCATTGGCAATCTTTTGAAACGACTGTTAGTGGTTTAAGATTAGATGTCGTATTAAAAGAGATGGTGCGTAAATCACGCTCGATAGCTAAGCAACTTATTGATAAAAAGCGTGTTAAAGTCAACCATACAGTGATTGATGCTGCAGATTTCCAACTAGATAGTGGGGATTTGTTGTCTATCCAAGGATTTGGAAGAGCGATGATTACTGATATTGGTGGTAAAACAAAAAAAGATAAAATACGCATTTCATATAAAACGCTGTTTAAATAATATGAAGTTTATGAAAGCGAATATAAACACTTTGCACAATTAACTAAATGATATATTATAAAAGAATATTGTAGGAAAAACACTATTTATCTTATTTAATCAAAGCTGATAATAGTGTATTATAGAAGGAGGATCATGTATGCCTTTTACACCAAGTGAAATAAAAAACAAAACATTTACTCAAGTAAAAAGTGGGTTTGAACCTAAAGAAGTTGAAGACTATTTAGAACAATTAAGTAATGAAATTGAACGTCTAAAAGAAGACAAAGCTCAGTTAGAAAAAGTCATTGAAGATAAAGAAACAAATATTCAATCTTACAAGGATGTACATCAATCCGTAAGTGATGCTTTAATTCAAGCAAAACATGCTGGTGAGGAAACTAAAGCAGCTGCTACAAAAGAAGCAGAAGCAACAGTAGCAAAAGCAAAAGCAGAAGCGGATAAAATTGTTAATGATGGTGTGGAAAAAGCACGTCGCTTATCTTTCCAAACAGAAGATATGAAACGTCAATCAAAAATTTTCAGATCGCGTTTCCGTATGCTAGTTGAAGCACAATTAGATTTACTTAAAAGTGAAGATTGGGATTACTTATTAAATTATGATTTGGATTCTGAACAAGTGACTCAAGAAAATATTAATCATTTGAATGAAAAGGATTTAACTGAAGAAGAAAAAGCTATGAAAGCAAAAGCAGAAGCAGATAATACTGCACAATCAAATGATGATCCGAATAAAGCATAAGGATAACAGACACGTTTGAAACGAAACACATATCAAAGCGAGTTAGGAATAGTGAGAGCCTTTCATATGTGCGTTTCTAATATCACTGTTGTCACAATTTATATAACATAAATGAGAGAACTCTAAGTTGAGTTAACCAGGGTGGTAACGCGGTCAATATCGTCCCTGTTAATTGAACTTAGGGTTCTTTTATTGTATAAAATGAACTAACTTAGAAAATCGGAAGAAGGAGTGTATTGAAAATGGATTATAAAGATACGTTGTTAATGCCAAAAACAGATTTCCCAATGCGTGGAGGTTTGCCAAATAAAGAGCCAAAAATACAAGAAGAATGGGATGCCAAAAATATTTATCAAAAAGTATTAGATAAAAATGAAGGTAATCCGTCATTTATTTTACATGATGGACCACCGTATGCGAATGGTAATTTACACATGGGCCATGCCTTAAATAAAATTCTTAAAGATATTATTACGAGATATAAATCCATGCTTGGTTACTATGCACCATACGTTCCAGGTTGGGATACACATGGTCTTCCAATTGAACAAGCATTGACTAAAAAGGGCGTTAAACGTAAAGAACTATCAATCGCTGAATTTAGAAAAAAATGTGAAGCATTTGCATTAGAACAAATCGACAACCAGAAAAAAGATTTTAAACGTTTAGGTGTTAAAGGTGATTTTAATAATCCATACATTACGCTTAAACCTGAATATGAAGCAGCTCAAATTCGTTTGTTTGGTGAAATGGCAGACAAAGGATTAATTTATAAAGGTAAAAAACCTGTTTATTGGTCACCATCAAGTGAATCGTCATTAGCTGAAGCTGAAATTGAATATCAAGATAAACGTTCACCGTCTATTTATGTAGCTTTTGATGTTATAGATGGTAAAGGTATTGTAGATGACGATGCACAATTCATCATCTGGACAACAACACCATGGACTTTACCTTCAAATGTTGCCATTACAGTACACCCAGATTTAACTTATGGTCAATATAATGTTAACGGCAAAAAATATATTATCGGTAAAGATTTAGCGAGTGATGTGGCTGAAGCGCTAGATTGGGACGAAGATACTTTAGAATTAGAAAAAGAATTCAAAGGTAAAGACTTAGAGTACATTAAAGCGCAACATCCATTCTTTGATCGTGAATCATTAGTTATCAACGGGTTACACGTTACTACTGATGCAGGTACAGGTTGTGTACACACAGCACCAGGTCATGGTGAAGATGACTATATTGTTGGTCAAAAATACAATTTACCTGTTATCAGTCCTGTTGATGATAAAGGTGTGTTTACTGATGAAGCAGGTCAATTTGAAGGCATGTTCTATGATAAAGCAAACAAAGAAATCACAGATTTATTAAAAGAAGATGGCTCATTATTAAAATTAGAATTTATTACACATAGTTACCCTCATGATTGGCGTACTAAGAAACCAGTGATCTTTAGAGCGACACCACAATGGTTTGCTTCTATTGATAAAGTACGTGAGGACATCTTAAGTGCAATAGACGATACGCAATTCAAAGTTGATTGGGGTAAAACACGTATCTATAATATGATTCGTGATCGTGGAGAATGGGTTATTTCTCGCCAACGTGTATGGGGTGTGCCATTACCAGTATTTTATGCAGAAAATGGTGACATCATCATGACAAGTGAGACCGTAAACCATGTTGCAGATTTATTTGAAGCAAATGGTTCAAATATTTGGTTTGAACGTGAAGCGAAAGATTTACTGCCAGAAGGTTTTACACATCCTGGTAGCCCTAACGGCGAATTCACAAAAGAAACGGATATCATGGATGTATGGTTTGATTCAGGTTCTTCACACCGTGGTGTATTAGAGGCACGTCCAGAATTATCATATCCTGCAGATTTATATCTTGAAGGTAGTGACCAGTATCGTGGTTGGTTTAACTCTTCAATAACAACTTCTGTAGCTACAAGGGGACAATCACCATATAAAATGTTACTTTCTCATGGCTTTGTCATGGATGGCGAAGGTAAAAAAATGAGTAAATCATTAGGAAATGTGATTGTTCCTGATCAAATCGTTAAACAAAAAGGTGCAGACATTGCACGTCTATGGGTAAGTAGTGTAGATTATTTAGCAGATGTTCGTATATCTGATGAAATCTTAAAACAATCTTCTGATGTATATCGTAAGATTAGAAATACGCTAAGATTTATGCTAGGAAATGTGAGTGATTATAACCCTGCCACAGACGCTATCGCAGAAAAAGATTTACTAGAAGTAGATAAATATTTATTAAATAGATTACGTGAATTTACTGCAAACACATTAGATCACTATGATAACTATGATTATTTAGATATTTACCAAGAAGTTCAAAACTTTATCAATGTGGAATTAAGTAATTTCTATCTAGATTATGGTAAAGATATTCTATATATTGAAGAACGTGATTCACACAAACGTCGCAGCATGCAAACGGTGTTATACCAAATTGTAGTAGATATGACAAAACTACTTGCACCGATTTTAGTTCATACTGCTGAAGAAGTTTGGTCTCATATTCCACACGTAGAAGAAGAGAGTGTACATTTAACAAATATGCCAGAGCGCGTAGAAATTGATCAAGCGTTTGTTGATAGATGGAATACATTTATGAAATTACGTGATGATGTTAACCGTGCATTAGAAGTTGCACGTAATGAAAAAGTAATCGGTAAATCACTCGAAGCAAAAGTTGTGATTGGCTCTAATGAAAACTTCGATGCGACGACATTCTTACAACAATTCAAAGATTTACAACAACTATTTATCACTTCTCAAGCTGAAGTTGTCGATAAAGTAGATGACGGTGTTGCATATCAACATGGTGATATCCGTATCGAACATGCTCATGGAGAAAAATGTGAACGTTGTTGGAATTATAGTGAGGAATTAGGTTCAGTAGGTGAATTAGATAACTTATGTCCTCGTTGTCAAGCAGTTGTAAAAACACTTGTATAAGAATTAGAAAGTAAGTAAAAATGATTCAATAAGTTCAAAGGTTACTTATATTTGCATTCAGCAAATTAAGTAACCTTTTCTTATGGCAATAATTGTTGTTATAATTTAGTGAAAATAAAATGCTAATGGCGCGGATGTACAGTAATATCAATAATGAAGGACGTATGAATTAGCATAGGTAGATAGATAAAAATTAAACGTAAAGTGTCATTTTAATGAATAAGAAATTGACATTTGGAAAGGTGTTTGTCATGTTTCATAATCAAAGTGCTCATTTTGTAAATGGCATCACATTAAATGTAAGAGATAAAGAAGCAATGAAGCATTTTTATCAAGACATATTAGGATTGAATGTAGTGAATGAATCACTATCTATTGTTCATTATGAAATAGGAAATATGAATCATTTTTTAACATTAAATCAAATAAATATGGGGAGAGAGCCATTAACATCGGAAGCTGGCTTATTTCATTTAGCTATAAAGTTACCTTCAAAGACAGACTTAGCAGATTTACTTGTACAGTTAAGTGAATATACAATTCCAGTTAACGGCGGTGAACACGAAACGGCTACCTCAATTTTTCTAGAGGATCCTGAAGGCAATGGACTTGAATTCTATGTCGATAATCCAATGGAAGATTGGTCTTTTGAAAATGGACAAGTTGTATTAGAGACCCAACCGATTAATGTGCCACATCTATTGACTTATGTATCAAATGAAAAGTGGCAAGGCATTCCAGATGAAAGTATTATTGGTTATATTAATCTAAAGACAATAGAGTTAAAACGTATTAAATTATATTACAAGCGATTTTTTGGTTTAGAACCATCCGCTTTAGAAACCAATCATTCAGTATATTTATCATCAAATGGTTATCATCAGCATATCGTTGTGAATAATTGGTACTCTAGTATCAAACGTATTGAAAATGAACGTACCTATGGTTTGGTTTGTGTAGATTACCATTATCCTGAATCGACTCATAAACGCTTAACTGGACCCGATGGGATTCAATTTAGATTCAATTTCTACAAAGTGATATAAAGAAGCGAAATAAAAAATGAAAAGCATAGTTAGAAATTTCCTGATTGCATCGGTATAATTTTAAACGTCAAAATTTCGTATAGGAAATGTAGTTTTTTTACAGATAATGAAACTGTAACTTTTTTTATAAGTTTGAGTAGGATATAATGAGAGTTGTTGTAAAAGCGACTGAACCTAGAATAGGAGGTACGGACATGAAACGTCAGTACTATATTGGTATTTCTTTATTCATAACAATCATTATATTAGTATTAGATCAAATCACAAAATTTATTATTGCTAGTTCAATGAAAGTGGGAGATTCATTTGAAGTTATTCCCAACTTTTTAAATATAACTTCGCATCGTAATGATGGTGCAGCTTGGGGAATTTTAAGTGGAAAGATGAGTTTTTTCTTTATTATCACAATCATTATACTGGTTGTACTCATCGTATTTTATATTAAAGAAGCGAAAAACAATTTATTGATGCAAATCGCAATTAGTTTATTGTTTGCTGGTGCATTAGGGAACTTCATCGATCGTGTGTTACATGGAGAAGTTGTAGACTTTGTAGATACATATATCTTTGGATATAATTTTCCAATATTTAATGTAGCTGACTCAAGTTTAACGATAGGCGTTTTATTAATTATTATCGCTTTGCTAACAGATATGAAGAAAGAAGAATAGGAGAGATATTGTATGGATATACATCAGTTTAAGATTGAAAATCCAGAAGATACAGGCCAACGTATCGATAAATTACTACCTGAATATCATTCAGAGTGGTCACGTACACAAATTCAAGACTGGATTAAAGCTTCTCTAGTAAAAGTAAACGACCAGGTCATTAAATCTAATTATAAGACAAAAATGAATGATCACATTGTTGTAACCGAAAAAGAAACCGTTGAAGCGGATATTCAACCAGAAAATTTAAATTTAGATATTTATTATGAAGATGATGATGTAGCGATTGTATATAAACCTAAAGGTATGGTTGTGCATCCATCTGCAGGTCATTATACCGGTACATTAGTGAATGGTCTAATGTATCAAATGAAAAATTTATCAGGTATTAACGGTGAAATACGTCCAGGTATTGTACATCGTATTGATAAAGATACCTCAGGTTTACTCATGGTTGCTAAAAATGATGTGGCACATCGTAGTTTAGTTGATCAACTCGTTAATAAAACCGTGACACGTAAATATGTCGCTTTGGTACATGGTAAAATTCCTCATGATTATGGTACTGTTGATGCGCCGATTGGTAGAAATAAAAACGATCGTCAATCTATGGATGTTGTAGATGATGGTAAAGAGGCGGTTACACATTTTAATGTTTTAGAACATTTTAATAAATACACATTAATAGAGTGTCAATTAGAAACCGGACGTACCCACCAAATCCGTGTGCATATGAAATATATTGGTTATCCATTAGTTGGTGACCCCAAATATGGCCCTAAAAAAACATTAGATATAGGTGGCCAAGCGTTACACGCTGGAATTATTGGCTTTGAACATCCAGTTACACATGAGTATATTGAAAAATCAACTGCATTACCTGAAGATTTTGAACAGTTATTGTCAGAATTACGTAGAAGTGATAAATAAAAATGATAAAATTTTATAAAATGGATTATTAAACATTCATAGTGCCTAATTTTTAATTAATCAAACTGTCATTTCCACTAAAGATACACATTTTAAATTGAAACAAGCATACCGTTTTCTGTCTCACTACTGTGTTTATTTCTTAAGTGGCTTGCAAGTGAATGCGTTTCATGGTAGTATGGTGACAGTTTAATAAAGAGCGTACGTCTTTAATTGTAAGTCCAGAGAGGCTTCGAAGACATGTATTTATTAAAGGTAGACAAACAATATTTTTCTCATTTGAGAAAAATACCTGTTGTAGTTAGTATCATATAACGCAACGGAAGATACAGTCGTTAGTAAAAACACTGTAAAGAGAAATCAGCTTGGATAAGAAAGCATATGTCTCTTATACGTTTGTCATACACTTTAACAAACCTCATGTCTTAATAAAGACATGAGGTTTTCTTTATATCATCATCATTTTAAAAGGTAGGTGCCTAAGATGTCAGAACGCATTATTATGGATGAAGCGGCAATTCAACGTACTGTGACACGTATTGCACACGAAATTTTAGAATATAATAAAGGTACTGATAATTTAATCTTATTAGGTATTAAGACACGTGGCGCATTTTTAGCAAGAAGAATTCAACAAAAAATTGAGCAAATTGATGAAATTGCTGTGCCTACAGGTACAATCGATATAACACAATTTAGAGATGATTTGGAACAAACGATAAATCAAGTAGATGAAAGATCATATGAAATTGATGTAAATATTACTAATCAAGTAGTCATTATTATCGATGATGTCTTATATACTGGTAGAACTGTAAGAGCGTCACTAGATGCAGTGTTACAGTATGCTAGGCCGAAGAAGATTGGGCTAGCGACACTAGTAGATAGAGGGCATAGAGAGTTACCAATAAGAGCTGACTTTGTAGGTAAAAATATCCCGACAGCCAAGGAAGAAGATGTTTCAGTATATTTAGAAGAAATAGATGAAAGAAATGCAGTTGTAATTGAATAACACCTTTTAATTCGGTACGAGAGACTGAAAAAGGGGAGAGGGTTAAACGGATGCAATAATATCGATAAATGTTTTATTGTAATACATCCGTTTATAAATTAAACAATTAATGAAACAACCTCTTCAATTATCTAATTTTATTTTTAAAGCACATTAATATTATAGAAGTTACATAACTTTTTATATGTGCATGAGTAAATTAGATAATATACTTTTTAGTCTCTTTACATGAATTTAATGTAAAGAGATTTTTTTATGAGAGGAAGCATAACCATGGAAAATGAAACAATGTTTGAACGGACAGTCAAGCCAGTATTAGATGTACAAGATAAACCAAAAATTGGACAGTGGGCATTTTTAAGTACACAGCATTTATTCGCAATGTTTGGTTCGACCGTACTTGTACCATTTTTAACTGGATTACCCATATCATCAGCGCTTTTAGCATCAGGTATAGGAACATTGCTTTATATCCTAATAACAAAAGCTAAGATACCAGCATATTTAGGATCGAGCTTTGCATTTATCACACCGATTATAACGGGGTTAAATTCTCATAGCCTTGGTGATATGCTGATGGCACTCTTTATGAGCGGCGTGATGTACGTATTAATAGGCTTAGCAATTAGATTGAGTGGTACGGGCTGGCTTATGCATCTTTTGCCACCTGTTGTTGTAGGACCAGTGATTATGGTCATAGGATTGAGTTTAGCACCAACAGCAGTTAATATGGCCATGTTTGAGAACTCAGGGGACATGAAAGGTTACAACTTAAGTTACTTGATTGTAGCTATGATTACGTTATTAGTAACAATTATTGTTCAAGGTTATTTTAAAGGATTCTTATCACTCATTCCTGTTCTAATAGGAATCATAACAGGTTACATCGTTTCGGCTTGTATGGGATTAGTCAACTTTGCACCGATTGCTAAAGCAAAATGGCTACAGTTTCCAGAAGTCTACATACCATTTAAAGATTATACACCTTCGTTTCATCTAGGACTCATACTCGTCTTGATACCTATTGTATTTGTGACGGTAAGTGAACATATCGGGCACCAAATGGTTATCAATAAGATTGTAGGACGTAATTTTTTCAAGGATCCAGGCTTAGACAAATCAATCATTGGTGATGGTGTTTCAACCATGTTTGCAAGTATTATCGGAGGTCCTCCAAGTACAACATATGGTGAAAATATCGGCGTTTTAGCAATCACAAAAATTTATAGTGTTTATGTGATTGGTGGCGCAGCAGTCATTGCAATCATTTTAGGATTTGTCGGGAAATTTACAGCACTGGTTTCATCTATACCAACCCCAGTCATGGGTGGGGTATCCATCCTGTTATTTGGCATTATCGCAGCAAGTGGCTTGAGGATGTTAGTGGAAAGTGAAGTAGATTTTGCGAGCAATAGAAACCTAGTCATTGCATCGGTCATACTTGTTATTGGTATTGGCAATCTAGTATTCAATTTAAATGGATTAGGGATTAACTTAGAAATAGAAGGTATGGCATTAGCAGCGTTAGCAGGTATTATACTTAACTTGATTTTACCTAAAACAGCACCAACCAATAATTAAAAGAAATTCTGATGATGAGGGAGCTGAATAAAAATGGATAATTTACTTTCAACGGAATACTTAAATACGACTGAAATTTACGATCTAATACAACGTGCGAGCGCTTTTAAAAATGGTAACGCGCAGCCAGGATGTTTTGAAGATAAATTTGTTGCTAATCTATTCTTTGAAAATTCCACACGTACAAAAAGTAGTTTTTTAGTAGCGGAACAAAAATTAGGACTAAAGTTAATAGATTTTGAGACAAGTACATCATCCGTTCAAAAAGGTGAATCATTGTATGATACTTGTAAAACGCTGGAACAAATTGGTGCCAATGTGTTAGTTATTCGACATTCACAAACAACTTATTATGATGAATTAAAGCATTTAAATATACCTATCATCAATGCTGGAGATGGTAGCGGACAACATCCGACACAAAGTTTACTAGACCTCATGACAATTTACGAAGAATACAAGACTTTTGAAGGTTTGAATGTACTTATCTGTGGTGATGTCAAGAACTCACGTGTAGCGAAAAGTAATTACCAAAGTCTAACAGCATTAGGTGCGCATGTCATGTTCTCTAGTCCAGATGAATGGAAAGATGAAACATTAGAAGCACCTTATGTTGATATTGATGAAGTGATTGATCGAATCGATATTGTCATGTTGTTAAGAGTCCAACACGAGAGACATGAGGATAGTGAAGTTACTAGCTTTGAAGTGAGTCAATATCATGAAAA
Organism: Staphylococcus saprophyticus subsp. saprophyticus ATCC 15305 = NCTC 7292; assembly: GCF_000010125.1. NCBI lineage: Bacteria > Bacillati > Bacillota > Bacilli > Caryophanales > Staphylococcaceae > Staphylococcus > Staphylococcus saprophyticus. The sequence continues at coordinate 1,641,507 of NC_007350.1, read as the reverse complement.
TTTTGGTTTAACGCAATCACGTTATGATTTATTGAAAGATCGAGCAATTATCATGCATCCTGCACCAGTAAATCGCGGTGTAGAAATTGAAGATACATTAGTAGAAGCACCGAAATCACGTATTTTTAAACAAATGGAAAATGGTATGTATATACGTATGGCAGTTATAGATCATATCTTACAAACGGAAGGGGCAACAGCAAAATGAAATTATTAACAAATGCAAAAATCTTAAAAAATGGTGAATTAACGACGGTATCGATTTTAATTGAGGGACAACATATTAAAAAAATCGCACCACACATTGATGTTACATTAGAGACTGAAGTCATAGACGTTAAAGGACAATTCGTTTCGCCAGGATTAGTTGATGTCCATGTCCATTTACGTGAACCAGGCGGTGAACACAAAGAAACAATAGAAACGGGTACGAAAGCAGCGGCGAGAGGTGGATTTACTACAGTATGTCCAATGCCGAATACGAAACCTGTGCCTGATTCAGAAGAAAATCTGAATCGCTTAAACCAATTAATTGAAGAAAATGCACAAGTAAGAGTATTGCCATATGCAGCAATCACAGTTAGACAGGCTGGGAAAGAACACGTGGACTTTGAAACACTTGCTAACAACGGTGCATTCGCATTTACAGATGATGGTGTTGGTGTACAACAAGCTAGCATGATGTACGAAGCTATGCAAGCGGCTGCAAAAGTAAATAAAGCAGTTGTTGCACATTGTGAAGATAACAGTTTAATATACGGCGGAGCAATGCACGAAGGTCAGCGTAGTGAAGCGTTAGGTATACCAGGTATTCCAAATATATGTGAAGCTGTACAAATCGCGAGAGATGTTTTACTGGCAGAAGCAGCAGGCGCACATTATCATGTATGTCACGTATCTACAAAGGAAAGTGTCAGAACAATTAGAGATGCTAAAAAGGCAGGCATTCATGTAACTGCTGAAGTCACACCACACCATTTATTATTAACAGAAGATGATGTACCAGGTGATGATGCTATTTATAAAATGAACCCGCCTTTAAGAAGTAAAGAGGATAGAGAGGCATTATTAGAAGGTTTATTAGATGGCACGATTGATTGTATAGCTACGGATCATGCACCACATGCAGCAGAAGAAAAGAATCAGCCAATGACGAAAGCACCATTTGGTATAGTTGGAAGTGAAACAGCGTTCCCATTACTATACACTCATTTCGTTAAAAATGGAGATTGGACACTTCAACAATTGGTAGATTATTTAACAATCAAACCTGCACAAACATTTGATTTACCTTTTGGAAGATTGGAAGAAGGTTATTTAGCAGATTTAACAGTCATTAACTTAGAAGAAGAAAGCGAAATTAAAGCAGAAGATTTTGCATCTAAAGGAACCAATACACCATTTATCGGTTACAAAGTTTACGGTACACCCGTATTAACAATGGTTGAAGGCGAAGTTAAATTTGAGGAGGAAGAATGATGTTGAAAAAACGTTATCTCGTATTAGAAGATGGTTCATATTATGAAGGTTATCCAATAGGTTCAGATCAATTAACATTAGGAGAAATTGTATTTAACACAGCTATGACTGGTTACCAAGAAACAATTTCAGATCCATCATATACTGGTCAAATTATTACATTTACTTATCCATTAATTGGTAATTATGGTATTAACAGAGATGATTTTGAAGCACTTGTTCCAACGTTAAATGGTGTTGTAGTGAAAGAAGCGAGTCGCCAACCAAGTAATTTCAGAAAGCAAAAGACATTCCATGAAGTATTACAAGAATATGATATACCAGGTATTTCAGGTGTAGATACACGTAGCATTACACGTAAAATAAGAAACAATGGTGTATTAAAAGCAGGTTTTACAGATGAAAAAAGTGAAATTGATTCAATGATTGCAAAGCTGCAATCCGTTGAATTGCCGCGAAATGAAGTCACAACTGTTTCTACTAAATCACCATATGTTTCTACAGGTTATGGACTTAGCGTCGTACTAGTAGATTTTGGAAAAAAACAAAACATAGTTAGAGAATTAAACGCGCGTGGTTGTAATGTAACTGTAGTGCCTTATGACACTTCAGCAGAAGCGATTATTCGCATGTCACCTGATGGTGTTATGCTGTCAAATGGCCCAGGTGACCCTGAAGAAGTCCATGTAGCTGTTGAAATGATTAAAGGCATTTTAGGGAAAATACCATTTTTTGGTATTTGTTTAGGACATCAATTATTTGCATTATCACAAGGTGCTACGTCATTTAAGATGAAATTTGGTCATAGAGGGGCTAACCATCCGGTTAAAGATTTAAAAACTGGAAAGATAGCTTTAACAAGTCAAAATCATGGTTATGCCATTGACAAAGCATCTCTAAAAAATACTGACCTAGAAGTGACACATATTGCAATTAATGATGATACGGTTGAGGGCTTGAGACATAAATCATTACCAGCTTTTTCAGTACAATATCATCCAGAAGCATGTCCAGGACCATCAGATTCAAACTACTTATTCGATGAATTTATAGACATGATAAATGAATATAAAACAAAGGAGCTTACAAATAATGCCTAAACGTCAAGATATAGAAACCATTTTAGTAATAGGATCAGGACCAATTATTATCGGTCAAGCTGCAGAGTTTGATTATGCTGGAACTCAAGCTTGTCTTGCGTTAAAAGAAGAAGGATACCGCGTCATTTTAGTGAATTCCAATCCTGCAACAATTATGACGGATAACGAAATTGCAGATAAAGTTTATATTGAGCCTTTAACACATGACTTCATCGCACGTATTATACGTAAAGAACAACCAGATGCATTATTACCTACACTTGGTGGCCAAACTGGTTTGAATATGGCGATTCAGTTGCATGATAGTGGTGAACTAGAAGCGAATAATGTAAAACTATTAGGTACTGAATTGGAATCCATTCAACAGGCGGAAGATAGAGAGTTATTTAGAACACTTATGAACGATTTAGGCGTACCAGTTCCTGAAAGTGATATCGTTAATACAGTTGAACAAGCTTTTGCTTTTAAAGAAGAAGTGGGTTATCCACTCATCGTTAGACCTGCATTCACAATGGGTGGCACAGGTGGCGGTATTTGTCACAATGATGCAGAATTCAAAGAAATTGTAACAAACGGTCTACATTATAGTCCGGCAACACAATGTCTAATTGAAAAATCAATTGCAGGATTTAAAGAAATAGAATATGAGGTTATGCGTGATAAAAACGATAACGCAATCGTAGTTTGTAATATGGAAAATATTGACCCTGTCGGCATACATACAGGTGATTCAATCGTTGTTGCACCAAGCCAAACACTATCAGATGTAGAGTATCAAATGTTACGTGATGTATCATTGAAAGTTATTCGAGCGCTCGGTATAGAAGGTGGATGTAATGTGCAATTAGCATTAGACCCACACTCATTAGATTATTATATTATTGAAGTGAATCCACGTGTTTCAAGATCATCTGCATTAGCTTCAAAAGCAACGGGCTATCCGATTGCTAAATTAGCAGCTAAAATCGCTATTGGTTTAACACTAGATGAAATGTTAAATCCGATAACAGAAACATCCTATGCAGCATTTGAGCCAACTTTAGATTATGTAATTTCTAAAATTCCTCGTTTCCCATTTGATAAATTCGAAAAAGGAGAACGTGTCTTAGGAACTCAAATGAAAGCAACTGGTGAAGTAATGGCAATTGGTAGAACATATGAAGAATCACTACTAAAAGCAATTCGTTCCTTAGAATATGGTGTACATCACTTAGGATTACCTAATGGTGAAACATTTGATTTAGGTTATATTAAAGAACGTATTCAAGACCAAGATGATGAACGTTTATTCTTTATAGGTGAGGCAATTCGCAGAGGTACTACATTAGAAGAAATACATGAAATGACAAAAATAGATTATTTCTTCTTAAATAAATTCCAACACATCATAGATATTGAACACGATTTGAAATCAAATAAAGGTGACATTGATTATTTAAAATTCGCAAAAAATTACGGTTTTAGTGATAGAGTAATCGCACATCGATTCGATATGACAGAAGAAGAGGTGTACGATTTAAGACAACAAAACGGCATTATACCAGTGTATAAAATGGTTGATACATGTGCTGCAGAATTTGAATCTGCTACGCCTTATTATTACGGCACGTATGAATATGAAAATGAATCTGTAGTCACAGAGAAAGAAAAAATTCTTGTCTTAGGTTCAGGACCTATTAGAATTGGACAAGGTGTAGAATTTGATTACGCCACTGTACATGCTGTATGGGCAATTCAACAAGCGGGCTACGAAGCGATTATAGTTAATAACAATCCAGAAACTGTTTCGACCGACTTTTCTATTTCGGATAAATTATACTTTGAACCGTTAACTGAAGAAGATGTCATGAACATTATAGATTTAGAGCAACCTAAAGGTGTCGTTGTACAGTTTGGTGGGCAAACGGCCATTAACTTAGCCGATAAACTAGCGAAACATGACGTGAAGATTTTAGGAACATCATTAGAAGATTTAAATAGAGCAGAAGACCGTAAAGAGTTTGAAGCGTTATTACACACGATTGATGTACCACAACCTAATGGTAAAACTGCAACGTCACCACAAGAAGCATTAGAAAATGCACGCAGTATTGGCTATCCAGTCGTCGTCAGACCTTCTTATGTATTAGGTGGTCGCGCTATGGAAATCGTTAATAGTGATGCAGAATTAGAAGACTACATGAATCAAGCAGTTAAAGCAAGTCCAGACCATCCGGTATTAGTCGATAGATATTTGACAGGTAAAGAGATTGAAGTAGATGCGATTTCTGATGGTGAAACAGTGATTATACCAGGTATTATGGAACATATTGAAAGAGCGGGAGTCCATTCAGGTGATTCCATTGCTGTTTATCCACCACAAACGTTAAAGCAAGAAGAAATGACAACATTAGAAGACTTTACGATTCGTTTAGCAAAAGGCTTAAACATTGTTGGTTTAATTAACATTCAATTTGTAATTGCGCATGATGGTGTATATGTATTAGAAGTGAATCCACGTTCGAGTCGTACAGTACCATTTTTAAGCAAGATTACGAATATTCAAATGGCACAGTTAGCTATGCGTGCAATCATAGGTGACAAGCTAGTGGACTTAGGATATCAACCAGGCATCCAACCTTATACAGAAGGTGTCTTTGTGAAAGCACCCGTATTTAGCTTTAACAAATTGAAAAACGTCGACATCACGTTAGGACCTGAAATGAAGTCAACAGGTGAAGTGATGGGTAAAGATGCAACTATGGAAAAAGCACTGTTTAAAGGTTTAACAGCTAGTGGGATGGAAGTTAAAGATCATGGTACGGTCTTGATGACAGTCAGCGATAAAGATAAAGATGAAATTGTCTCTATTGCACAACGATTAAATGAAGTAGGATATAGAATCTTAGCAACACAAGGTACTGCACGAAAATTAGCCGAGAATAATATACCTTCAGAAGTAGTAGGAAAAATTGGTGGCGAAGATGATTTACTTACGCGTATACAAAATGGAGAAGTACAAATCGTTGTGAATACGATGACCAAAGGTAAAGAATTCGAACGAGATGGTTTCCAAATTAGACGCGCCTCCGTAGAAAATGGCGTGCCTTGTCTAACCTCATTAGATACGGTTGTTGCATTAACACGTGTAATTGAAAGCATGACATTTACAATGAAAAATATGTAGTAATGAATAAGTGAGAAATGTCACAACAATGAACAATCATTGACTTTGTGATGGATTAGATAAGATGAAATAAAAAAGGTTAGGATGTAGAGCTAGATGAAAAACTTGCCAATTATTGCTTTAGATTTTGATTCAACAGAAGCTGTAGATCAGTTTTTAGACCAATTTAATGAACCACTATTCGTGAAAATTGGAATGGAACTCTTTTATCAAACTGGACCTCAACTGATTGCTTCAATAAAGGATAGAGGACATGACATTTTTCTTGATTTAAAATTGCATGATATTCCTAATACGGTTGGCAAAGCAATGGAAGGCTTAAGCAAATTAAATATCGATCTTGTGAATGTGCATGCGGCAGGTGGTACAGAAATGATGAAACAAGCCTTGAACGGTTTGCAAAAACACAACCCCGATATTAAATTAATTGCAGTTACTCAATTGACGTCAACAACTGAAACGATGTTGCACAAGGAACAAAACATTCAAACTTCAATTGAGGAGGCTGTTTTGAACTATGCAACTTTAGCACAATCATCAGGTTTGGATGGCATCGTATGTTCACCACTAGAAGCAAAATTAGTGAAAAATGAATTAGGTAATGACTTTTTAAAGGTAACACCTGGTATCAGACCAAAAGATGCTAGTTCAGACGACCAAAAACGTATTACAACACCAGAAGATGCTAAAGAATTAGGTTCAACACATATTGTTGTTGGAAGACCAATCACCAAAAGTGAAAACCCAGTAGCAAGTTATCATAAAATCAAAGAAAGTTGGTTAGGTTAATATGGCTAAAGCAATTGCAAAAGCATTATTAGAAATTGAAGCAGTATCACTATCCCCGAATGATCCATTTACTTGGAGTTCTGGTATAAAATCACCAATTTATTGTGATAATCGTGTAACACTTGGATATCCAGAAGTACGTCAACATATTAGAGATGGACTGTGTGACTTAATCGAAACATATTTTGGAGACGTGGAAATAGTTTCAGGTACTGCCACAGCTGGTATACCCCATGCTGCGTATGTTTCTGAAAAATTAGCTTTACCGATGAATTATGTTCGTTCTAAAAGTAAGAGTCATGGCAAACAAAATCAAATTGAAGGTGCTTTAAGTAAAGGAAAAAAAGTAGTTGTTATTGAAGATTTAATTTCAACGGGTGGTTCATCAATTACTGCAGTCGAAGCTTTAAGAGAAGCGGGGGCAGATGTTATTGGTGTCGTAGCTATCTTTACTTACGGTTTAAAAAAAGCAGATGAACAATTCAAACAAGCGCAAATGCCATTATATACATTAAGCAATTACAATGAATTAATTGATGTTGCAAAAGAAAATGGAGAAATTTCTGATAATGATATTAGGTCTTTAGTTGATTGGAGAGACAACTTGTCATAATATACTAAGTGGAGGGGATGTTATGACAAAAGACCCGAAAGAAGCTTATAATCATTTCGCACATTTGAATAAATTTTTGAATAAAAATGAAGATTATAGAGACCAAAACATATCAGATATTGATTACGAAATGTTAAAGCAAAAATCAGAAGAAAATATATATAAAAAATCTAAATCAACTATAAAGCAAAAAGGGCATATTAAATAATAAGCTTAACGAATAGACGATTTAAGTTAATAACATGGCAAATAAGTAGGGGCTAATCAAATTTATTTTATTAAATAAGTTTGATTAGCCCCTATTTGAAATAAGAAAGGGAACAACATTTATATTGATTATCATGAATTGTTGATTTCAATTATAGGTGCCCCGTACGTTATAAATTTTTTAATAGTGTATTAGCGAATCATTATTTTAATGATGATATAGCCTACAAGTAATACAAGGGCTGCAATAAGTAAAGGAATAATATAAAAAGACATGAACATTACCTCCAATGTAATTTAGTTTCATTTTAACTATAGAAGTTAAAATGGTAAAAGAAAAAGCTATTAGTTTAAGTATAACAGTTAATAAGTATATTCATATGATATGCTTAGTTTACTAAAAAAGATAATTAAAGTATCAAATGATTTATAAACTATGTATTTAAGATCTATATACTTATTTTAAAATAAATTGTAAAAATAAGATATTAAAGCTTTGATATTTTGGTAAGGGGGACTTGTATGCAAAAAATTCGACAGTTACTTAAAAACAATACAAAAGATATGATCATTTGTCTTATTGGTTCTTTTATTAGTGCTATTGCAGTCAATTGCTTTATACTAGGGTCAAATTTAGGTGATGGTGGCACCGTCGGCATGTCATTAGCGCTTAAATACGCTTTCGGTTGGTCACCAGCACTTTCATCTTTAATTATTAATACCCTCGTCATTATTGTTGGCTGGAAATTTTTAAGCACAAGAACAGCGATTTATACTGTGGTCGCCAATACTTCCATTTCTATATTTTTAGATTTAACTGAACATTGGAAGACAGGGGTAGATAATTTTGTAATTAATGCAACGTTTGGTGGTGTACTAGTCGGTGTGGGCATTGGGTTAGTTATTGCATCCGGTGGTGTTATAGGTGGTACATCAGTTATTGCAAAAATGCTTAATAAGTATTTTGATATTAAAACAGCACAGGGTATTTTTGTATTAGATGGTTTAGTCGTACTATCATTTTTATTTGTATTGCCACTCACGAACGTGCTATTTACAATAATAATGATTTTCATTACTGAGCGTGCGACCTCATTTATAATTGAAGGTTTTAATCCCAAAAAGGCAGTTACAGTCATTTCTAGTAAAAACGAAACGATTAGTGATAAAATCAACAGCTTCACAGGTAGAGGCTCTACGATACTAAACGGTAAAGGTGGTTATGGTAAACATAAGACAAGCATGTTATACGTTGTTGTGCCACAATCACAAGTAACAAGAGTTAAAAAGTTAGTAAATGAAGAAGACGAAAATGCATTTTTAGTGATTCATGACGTACGTGACGTACTTGGTAATGGATTTATTAACTTATCTTAAATTTAGAAATTTACGAACATAAAATGCATAAATTCGATTTTTGATAGTATATCCTTTATTCTAAAGTGTATAAAGGTTTAGGAGGTAGAATAATGGCAATACCTAAGATAACAACTTTTCTGATGTTTAACGGCAATGCAGAAGAAGCTATTAATTTATATGTTAATACATTTGAGGACGCTGAAATATTAGCGTTGGTAAGATATAGCGAAAGTGATGAAGAACCAACAGGCGCTGTTCAACATGCCATTTTTAGATTAAAAGATCAAGTATTTATGGCAATTGATAATATGAATGGGGTAGATATTGAGATGAACCCTGCAATGTCATTATACGTGACAGTTGATAGCGCAATTGAAATGGAGAGATTATTTAGTAAACTGAAAAGTGGTGGCGCCATTTTAATGCCAAAAACAGAAATGCCACCTTTTAGAGAATTTGCATGGATTCAAGATAAGTTTGGTGTTAATTTCCAATTAGCCTTACCTGAGAAAAATTAAATACTAATATAGAAGCGGGACGATGAAATCAACATTTCTAAAATTGATTTCATCGTCCCGCTTTTGTTTGTTATAGGATACAACCGTAATATTATATCGTATTTACTTTACTTTCATTTTTTGAATGTGATCATAATCGGGTGTTGCATAAAGTGTTTTTTGGTTATCATAAGTTACAAAACCTGGTTTTGCACCTGAAGGCTTATGCACGTGTTTAATTTCAGTAAAATCAACTGGAATTTGAGCTGAACTACCTGCTTTTGAGAAGTAACCAGATAACATGGCCGCTTCTTTAATTGTTTCTTCACTCGGATCATCACTTAATATGACGACATGTGATCCGGGAATATCTTTCGTATGGAACCAAAGTTGATGTTTCTTAGCTAATTTATTCGTTAAATAATCATTTTGTTTATTGTTTTTACCAACCATGATTGTATCTCCATCTGTAGATACGTATTCTTGTAACTGCATAGTTTGTTTCTTTTTCTTCTTACTCTGTTTACGTTGTTTCATATACCCTTGCTCGGCTAATTCATCGCGAATGTCATCAATATCATTGACTGAAATATGAGCAAGTTGTTGTTCTATACTTTCAAAATAATTAATGTTTTCTTTGGTTAAATCGATTTGATGGTGCAATTCATGTTCTCTTGTCTTTAATTTATTATACTGTTTGTAATAATTTTGTGCATTCACTGCTGGTGCCTTTGTAGGGTTAAGCGGTATAGTGACTTCTTCACCAGTGTAATAATTTAAGGCTGTGACCGATTTGTCACCTTGTTTAATACGATAAATGTTAGCAGTGATAAGTTCCCCATACAATTGTTGTAATTCTTTTTCTTTTGTACCTTCTTGTTCATCAATCAATTTATTTAATTTATTTTGAAATTTATGCAATTGTTGTTGTACAAATTTCACTAAATCATTTGCACGTTGTTTTACACGCTCTCGCTCTCCACGTGCATCATAATAACGGTCTAATAAATCATGTAATGAGTCATATTCTGTTACATCATCATAAAATTGATTTAATTTCATAAAGTAAAAATCTTCTTTACCCGTCTCGTGATTTTTATGAAAAACGGGTGTAGGTGTATGGTTAATTTCATTGATGACTTCATCAAATGCTTCTGGTAACGTATCATTTGTCATAAATCGTTTGCGATTCACAATTTCATTTGTAATTAATGGACTAAAGCCTTCGAAATGATCAAGAAGTTGACGTGCAATTTTGCCCTTATTGAAATCGATATATTGTATGACTTTATTACCAGTTATTTCAAAAGGATTAATTTTATTTTGAGTTGGTGGTGTTTCATATTGAAAGCCAGGCATTACTGTGCGATATTGATTGGTATTCGGTGTTAAATGCTTAAAGCCTTCAATGATTTTACGCTGATCATCAACTAATATTAAGTTACTGTGTTTACCCATAATTTCTAAAATTATAGTTCTATATATTGTATCTCCAATTTCATCTTTGCTTTGAACATCAATTTCTACACGTCTATCATTCCCAATTTGTCTTACTGCTTTAACGATACCACCTTCTATATGTTTACGGAAAACGCGTGCAAACATGGGTGGATCAAATGGATTATCATATTTTTTATTTGTTAAATGCATTCTAGCAAAGCTAGGATGAATAGAAAGTAGAAGCTGATGATTTTTTCGGTTTTGTCGAATAACGACAAGAAGCGTGTCGTTTTCTGGTTGATTTATTTTATGGATTCTTCCGTCTACAAGAAATTGTAACGATTCCACCATTTTTCTTGTAAATAAACCATCATATGCCATTACTATCAGCCACCTTATTTTTAGTCATTCATCATATTGTAACATGGCATAAAGAAATGGTCATGACCAAAGTTTGTGCTGTTGGACGCTATACAACTAAATGAAAATTGTGGTATCATAGTTTAATAATAGAAGAATAGTTTAGAGAGGTAGTAAGTCATGGATAATGAGAAAGGTTTGTTGATTGTACTATCTGGACCTTCTGGCGTTGGGAAAGGTACAGTTAGAAAGAAAATATTTGATGACCCGTCCACATCTTATAAATATTCTATTTCGATGACGACACGTGATAAGCGTCAGGGTGAAGTCGATGGTGTTGATTATTTCTTCAAAGCAAAATCAGAGTTTGAAGAGTTAATAAAACAAGATCAATTTATAGAATATGCAGAGTACGTAGGAAATTATTATGGGACGCCTGTGCAATACGTTAAAGACACTATGGATCGTGGGTACGATGTATTTTTAGAAATTGAAGTAGAAGGTGCAAAACAGGTACGTAAAAAGTTCCCAGATGCATTGTTTATTTTTCTTGCGCCACCAAGTTTAGATCATTTACGTGAGCGCTTAGTAGGTCGTGGTACAGAATCCAGTGAAAAAATTCAAAGCCGAGTGCATGAAGCTCGTAAAGAAGTGGAAATGATGAATTTATATGATTATGTTGTAGTTAATGACGAAGTTGAGTTAGCTAAGCAACGTATTCAATCTATTGTTGAAGCTGAACATTTGAAGAGAGAACGTATAGAAGCAAAATATAGAAAAATGATACTGGAGGCAAAAAAATAATGTTACAACCACCATTAAACCAATTAACATCAAAAATTAATTCAAAATATTTAATTGCAACTACAGCTGCAAAACGTGCGCGTGAAATAGACGAGAAACCTGAAAGTGCATTATTAACAAAATACATTTCAGAAAAACCTGTTGGTAAAGCTTTAGAAGAAATTGCTGACGGTGTAGTTTTCCCAGACGAACTATTCTTAAAAACGTATTAATTAAAAAGCATAGATATTGAATTTTATATAGCCATCTATGTGTTTTTAAATGAATATCTTTCAAGTGCACACCATGCAGTCGCAAGGTGTGCTTTTTTTATTTAACTAATAAATTGTGTATAATGAACAGTAATCGAAAAGTTAATTTAATTATGAGGGACATACATTTTGATTTTCAATTATAAGAGACGTCACCCACGTCTGATCTAATTCAATCGAAGGAGAATGACTATATAATGAAACGAATATTACTTGCTGTTACAGGTGGTATAGCTGCATATAAAGCAATTGATTTAACGAGTAAACTGACGCAGGCTGGATTTGATGTCAGAGTCATGCTTACTGATCATGCTCAGGAATTTGTTACCCCACTAGCATTCCAAGCTATTGGGAGAAATCCCGTTTATACGAGTACATTTATAGAGCAAAATCCTCAAGAAATTCAACATGTTGCGCTGGGTGATTGGGCAGACGCAATTATCGTAGCGCCAGCAACTGCAAATACAATTGCTAAATTAGCAAATGGCATTGCAGATGATATGGTTACGTCAACGTTGTTAGCAACTGAAACGCCTAAATTTATTGCACCTGCAATGAACGTGCATATGTATGAAAATAAGAGGACACAACATAATTTAGTGACTTTAAGTTCAGATGGTTACTATTTTTTAGAACCTGGAGAAGGTTTTTTAGCATGTGGATATGTAGCGAAGGGGCGTATGGAAGAACCTTTACAAATTGTAGAGCGCATAAAGCAATACTTTAATGACATAAAACAAAAAGCTGTGCCAGCATCAAGTAGCTTTATTGGTAAACATGTATTAATTACTGCTGGACCCACTGTAGAAGAATTAGATCCAGTTCGTTTTTTATCAAATCGATCTTCAGGTAAGATTGGATACGTGCTTGCTGAATCTTTAGCTAAACGAGGTGCAGAAGTTACTTTAGTTTCAGGACCGACACATTTAACACCACCGAAGCATGTTGATGTAGTACACGTACAAAGTGCAGAAGAAATGTTCGAAGCGGTTCGAAGTCGTTTTGCTAAACAAGATATCGTTTTTAAAGCTGCTGCCGTGTCAGATTATGCGCCAGTAGAAATGTTGGACCATAAATTAAAAAAACAAGATGGTACTTTATCTGTAGAATTTAAACGTACACCAGATATTTTGAAATATTTAGGAGAACATAAAGAATCACAATACTTAGTTGGATTTGCAGCAGAAACACAAAATATTGAAGCTTATGCACAAAAAAAATTGCATAATAAAAATGCAGATGTGATTATTGCGAATAATGTTGGAGACCGTACGATTGGCTTTAGTTCCGATGACAATGATTATACGATGTATTATAAAAATGGAGACGCTATACCTTTAGGCAAACACAAAAAAGTCGAATTAGCGGAGCATATATTGAATAGTTTAGAAACAAGGTGGCAATAAAATGATAGCAAAAGTAATTGTTGATATACCTTCTAAGAGTGTTGATTTTACATTTGATTATATAATTCCTATAAGGTTACAATCAATGATTCAAATAGGTATGCGTGTCATTGTTCCATTTGGACCAAGAACAATTCAAGGTTATGTCATGAAGATAACAGACCAGCCTGATAGCAATATAGATATAAAAAAATTAAAAGAAATTCAAGAAATTCAAGATATAAAACCCGAATTGACTGAAGAATTAATTCAATTTACTGAGTGGTATAACAATTACTTCGTTACAAAACGTATTTCAATGCTTGAAGTTATGCTGCCAAGTGCAATTAAAGCAAAATATACCAAGGTCTTTTCTATTGAAGATACGAATGCACTGCCTGAAACTTTAGCAGGGAAATTTGACTCATCAGGACACTATGCATTTAAAGCAGCACAGCAAAATGATGATTTAACACAAATTGCGCCATTATTAAAACAAGGTATTGTATCTGAAGTAACCTTACTATCACAAAATGTAAATAAGAAAAAACAACGTGCCATATGTGTTGTTGAAGGATTTAACTATGATAGTGTGCTAAATTCATTAGAAAAATCTAAGAAGCAATATGAATTATATGCCTTTTTATTAGATGAACAACATCGCATCGTTTTACTTAAAGACATAGAAGCAATGGGTTATTCAAAATCTAGTGTAGATACATTAATTCGCAAGGGCTTTGTTGAAAAATATGATGCTGTCGTTGAACGTGATCCATTTGAGACTAGGGTCTTTGAACAAGATGTGAAACAACATCTGACTTCAGACCAACAACGTGCATTTGAAGCCATATCAGAAAAGATACATGCTCATGAACAATGTACCTATTTATTGCATGGTGTGACAGGATCAGGCAAAACAGAAGTGTATTTACAAACAATTGAAGAAGTACTAAATCTTAATAGACAAGCAATGATGTTAGTTCCAGAAATTGCCTTAACACCACAAATGGTATTAAGATTTAAACGTAGATTTGGAGACGAAGTTGCTGTACTACATTCTGGATTATCCAAAGGTGAACGCTATGATGAATGGCAAAAGATTAGAGACGGTAAAGCACGTGTGAGCGTAGGTGCACGTTCAAGCGTCTTTGCACCATTTAAAAATTTAGGGATGATTATTATAGATGAAGAACATGAATCTTCGTATAAGCAAGAAGATTATCCCAGATATCATGCAAGAGATATCGCGCAATGGCGTAGTGAGTATCATCAATGTCCTTTAATATTAGGCAGCGCGACACCAAGTTTAGAATCATTTGCACGAGCTGAAAAGGGTGTATATGAGTTACTATCGTTACCTAACAGAGTTAATCAACAAGCTTTACCTGAGGTAGAAATTGTAGATATGAGAGAAGAATTGAACTCTGGAAATCGCTCTATGTTCTCTAATCAATTACGAGATGCAATACAACAACGCTTAGATAATCAGGAACAAATTGTACTCTTTTTAAATCGACGCGGTTATGCTTCATTTATGTTGTGTAGAGATTGTGGGCATGTTCCACAGTGTCCGAACTGTGATATTTCATTGACTTATCACAAATCAACAGATCAATTGAAATGTCATTATTGTGGTCATCAAGAAGTACCACCTAATCAATGTCCTAATTGTGAAAGTGAGCATATTAGACAAATGGGTACTGGCACACAGAGAGTTGAAGAACTTTTACAAGAAGCGTTTCAAGAGGCTCGTATTATACGGATGGACGTGGATACTACTTCTAGAAAAGGTGCTCATGAAAAGTTATTAAATGATTTTGGTTCAGGAAAAGGGGATATCTTGTTAGGGACACAAATGATTGCTAAAGGATTGGATTTTCCTAATATTACGTTAGTAGGTGTTTTGAATGCTGACACAATGTTGAATTTGCCAGACTTTAGAGCAAGTGAGCGAACATACCAATTGTTAACGCAAGTTGCTGGTCGAGCTGGTCGTCATGAAAAAGAAGGACAGGTGCTTATTCAAACATACAATCCAGATCATTATGCTATTAAAGATGTCCAAGAAAATGATTACACAGCCTTTTTCCAAAAAGAAATGAATTATAGGAAAATTGGAAAGTACCCACCGTATTTCTTTTTAATTAATTTTACTATTGCGCATAAAGAAATGAAAAAAGTTATGGAAGCATCCAAGCATATTCATAAAATATTACTGCAACATTTAACAGACAAAGCACTTGTACTTGGCCCATCTCCGGCCGCATTATCAAGAATCAATAACGAATATCGCTTTCAAATATTAGTGAAATATAAACGAGAACCTGCATTACACGAAGCATTAAAATATTTAGACGATTATTATCATGATCAATATTTAAAAGAAAAATTATCTTTGAAAATAGATATCGCACCGCAGATGATGATGTAATATTGAGCACGTTATATAACGAAGCTAATGTATACTGACTTTTGTATAAAAATATTAGAAAAAAGAACAAATTGTTTTGCTAGGTAAATGATTAGCCATTAAAATAGTTTGTTCTTTTTTTTGGACAAAAAAACATAAAAGTTAGATATAAATATGAAGTATAGTGATGGCGCTATGGATATAATCTTAACAATTAACTAATATTTATTAAAATTTATAAAAAATAATTTGCTACATTTTTTTGCATTTAATATTAATTAAAGTTATATTAAAGAGTAACGAGTCACGCATAAATGATTAGAGTACGTATTGAGAACGACAATAACGATTAAGAAAAGCAACCGACTAAGTGAGAAATGAGATCAATATCTTTTTATGTCTAATCTAAGGAGTACGCCTATGAGTTTAATTCGAAATAGAAAAGCAATTGGATTAAGTATCAATGAGTTGTCAAACAGAATTACGTCCTTTTACGATATCGTATTAAATCCAGAGATGATTAAGCAAATTGAACAACAACAATTAACACTCAATCAAAATGACGCTAAAATATTAGCTGAATTTTTAATACGACTGCGGAAGATTTACTTTAGTATAGTAACGTTAGTTTATGCTTTAGGGAAAAAAGGAGTGTTCATGTGCGATATAATGAGTTTAAGCAACCCATTGGTGAAGAACAAAATGAGTTTAAACAAGCTCATTTACCCAATGTGAAAGTTTTAGAAGGGCAATATTGCAGATTAGAAAAGTTAGCGCAATGTCATATTCAAGATTTATTTAATTATTTTTCTGATGAAGCGGATGCGCCGAATTGGACATATTTACCTGATGAGCAACCTCACGATTTTCAAGCATTTGAAAATTATATAGATAAGAAAATCAATTCTACTGATCCGTATTTTTTCGCCATTATTGATAAAGAAACATCTGAAGCAGTGGGCATTTTATCTTTACTCAGAATTGATCGCCATAATGGTTCAATTGAAGTTGGTCATATACATTACGCTAATGTCATGAAACAAACACGTATTGCCACGGAAGTGCAATTTTTATTAGCCAATTATGTATTTCAAACATTAGGTTATAGAAGATATGAATGGAAATGTGATGCTTTAAATGAACCGTCTATTAAAGCTGCCCAACGGCTAGGGTTTAAATTTGAAGGTATTTTTAGAAATCATAAAGTGTATAAAAATCGTAATCGTGACACATATTGGTTAGCAATGATTGATAAAGAGTGGCAGCAAAATAAACTTAAATTTGAAAGTTGGTTAGCAGCACAAAATTTCGATGAACTTGGTAATCAAGTGAATCGGTTAACGATTCTAGATTGATGAAAAACAATAAGCTTAAAGAACGATCAATGCTCAATATATAATGAAAAATGTAAAGGTTTGAAATATGTCTTGTATACTATGAACATCGTTTTAAAGTGCAGTATAGATAAAAAGCCCATTTAAATATGAGCAGATATCTATTTCTGCACTTTTTATATTTTATGAAGATAGATTGAATGAAGACTTATCCTACTACTTACTCAATATGTTCAGTAAAGTATTCTTTCAATGAATGGTGCAATTTCCACTAAAATAAGTTATAATAATATGATGAATTTTTATGAGGAGAAATCGATATGACAATCAAACAACTTGTAACAAGCAAACACCCTATTCTTAATAAGTCTATACCGGATGTGACAAAATTTGATGAAAATTTAGAACAATTATTGTTAGATTTAGAAGATACAATGTATGATGTTGAAGCATCTGCGATATGTGCGCCGCAGATAGGTGTTGCACAAAAAGTAGCGATGATAGATATGGAAATGGATGGATTGTTACAACTGATTAATCCTCAAATTATAAGTGAATCGGATACAAAAGTGACTGATTTAGAAGGGTCTATCAGTATACCTAATGTTTATGGTGAAGTGGAAAGAAGTAAAATGATTGTCGTTAAGAGTAATGATAAAAAAGGTAATGAAGTTGAGATGACTGCATATGATGATATCGCGAGAATGATTTTACATATGATAGATCATTTTGAAGGAAGATTGTTTACTGAACGTGTAGAGAAATTTTTAAGTGAAAGTGAAATGGAGG
The DNA here is from genome assembly GCF_000010125.1 of Staphylococcus saprophyticus subsp. saprophyticus ATCC 15305 = NCTC 7292. Taxonomy (NCBI): domain Bacteria; kingdom Bacillati; phylum Bacillota; class Bacilli; order Caryophanales; family Staphylococcaceae; genus Staphylococcus; species Staphylococcus saprophyticus. Next base: position 1,623,524 of record NC_007350.1, on the reverse strand, counting down.
CGTATTTTGATAATGAGTAAAGTCATTTTTATGGGAACACCAGATTTTTCAACAAAAGTGCTAGAAATGTTAATTGCTGAACATGATGTGATTGCAGTAGTCACGCAACCAGACAGACCAGTAGGTAGAAAACGTGTTTTAACACCTCCACCAGTGAAAGAAGTTGCAATTAAGCACGGTTTACCAGTATATCAACCAGAAAAATTAGCCCAATCATCAGAGTTAGAACAACTTATTGACTTAGAAGCAGATTTAATCGTAACTGCAGCCTTTGGGCAAATATTGCCTGAATCATTATTAAATGCGCCAAAGTTAGGGGCAATCAATGTCCACGCGTCGTTATTACCTAAATATAGAGGTGGAGCGCCGATTCATCAAGCTATCATGGATGGTCAAACAGAAACAGGTATTTCTATAATGTATATGGTTAAGAAATTAGATGCAGGAGATATCATTTCTCAACAAGCAATAGAAATTGAGCACCAAGATGATGTCGGTACCATGCATGATAAATTGAGCTTTTTAGGTGCAGAATTATTAAAAGAGACTTTACCTTCTATTATTAATGGTACAAATAACCGCATTACACAGAATGAAAGTGAAGCTAGTTTTGCTACTAATATAAGTAGAGAACAGGAAAAGATTGATTGGTACCAATCGGCTGAAGTTATTTACAACCATATAAGAGGTCTGTCACCATGGCCAGTAGCTTATACAGTTATGGATGATGGTAACATGAAAGTATATGCATCCCGAATTGAAAAAGGTAAAACAGGTGAACCAGGTACAATTATTGAAACAACGAAAAAAGCAATCATCGTTGCGACAGGTTCCGACGATGCAATTGCATTAACAGATATTCAAGTTGCAGGGAAAAAACGTATGTTAACTGCAAACTACTTAAGTGGCGTGCAAACTTCACTTGTTGGGAAGGTACTAACATGACAATAGAAACAAATGTGCGAGCGTTAGCATTTGAAACCATTCAAGATATTATAAATGATAAAGCCTATAGTAACATCATCATTAATGATGTGTTATCAAATAATGAATTAAATAGAGCAGATAAAGGATTATATACAGAATTAGTATATGGCACGTTAAAAAGAAAATATACTTTAGATTATTTGCTGAAACCTTTTGTTCAAACAAAGTTAAAAGGTTGGGTCAGACAGTTACTTTGGATGAGTATTTATCAATATGTCTATTTAGATAAAATACCTGAACACGCGATTATTAATGAAGCCGTTGAAATTGCTAAATATAAAGGCGGTCCGCATAATGGTAATGTTGTGAACGGTATACTAAGAAATATTATGCGCAGTGACTTACCAGATTTTACTGAAATTACAGATGACAAAAAACGTATCGCGATTGAATACAGTTTACCCAAATGGTTGGTTGATCACTGGACAACGCATTTTGGTATTGAAAAAACAGAAACAATTGCGCAATCATTTTTAGATAAAGTAACTACAACCGTACGTGTTAACTTAACTCGTATTTCAGTAGACGATGCTATTAGAAGACTCACTGATGATTATATTGTAGAACAAGATAGAGAAATCGAAACTTGTCTACATATTAGTGGTAAGCCAATTATTGAATCTCGTATGTTTAAAGATGGACTGATATCTATTCAAGATAAGAGTTCAATGTTTATTGGTGAATTAATGGCATTAAAAGAAGGTGACCAAGTTTTAGATGCTTGTAGTGCACCTGGTGGAAAAGCTTGTCATATTGCTGAAATATTAAATGGTACTGGACATGTTGATGCGACGGACATTCATGAACATAAAATAGATTTAATAGATTTTAATATAAGAAAATTACGTTTATCTAACATTTCTGCATTTGAACACGATGCAACTGAAAAATATGATAAAGTGTATGATAAGATTTTAGTAGATGCGCCATGTAGTGGTTTAGGTGTTTTAAGACATAAACCAGAAATAAAATATGAACAATCGCAACATGCAATTGAATCTTTGGTTGAAATTCAATTGGAAATCTTAAATAATGTGAAATATAATGTGAAACCTGGTGGTACAATGATTTATTCAACTTGTACGATTGAGCAAATGGAAAATGAAAATGTTGTATATACATTTTTAAAAGAAAATAAAGATTTTGAATTCGATCAATTTGAACATCCAATAACTGGAGAAAAAGTAAAAACGATGCAAATTTTACCTCAAGATTTTAACTCTGATGGCTTTTTCATAACTAGGATAAGAAGAAAGGAAAATTAAAATATGATAACTGCAGAAAAGAAGAAAAAAAATAAGTTTCTTCCCAATTTTGAAAAGCAATCAATTTATTCATTAAGATACGATGAGATGCAAGATTGGTTGGTACAAAATGGTCAGCAAAAATTCAGAGCGAAACAAATTTTTGAGTGGCTTTACGAAAAACGCGTCGATGACATTGATGATATGACAAATTTATCTAAAGAATTAAGAGAAGTACTTAAAGATAATTTTACAATGACAACCATGACAACAGTTGTAAAACAAGAAAGTAAAGACGGTACAATTAAGTTTTTATTTGAATTACAAGATGGTTATACAATTGAAACGGTCCTTATGAGACATGAATACGGGAATTCTGTTTGTGTAACCACACAGGTTGGTTGCCGTATTGGTTGTACGTTTTGCGCTTCTACATTAGGCGGTTTAAAACGTAACTTAGAAGCTGGAGAAATTGTTTCTCAAGTATTAACAGTTCAAAAAGCTTTAGATGAAACAGAAGAGCGTGTATCACAAATCGTTATCATGGGTATTGGAGAACCATTTGAAAACTATGATGAAATGATGGATTTCTTAAAAATTGTTAATGATGATAATGGACTAAATATTGGAGCGCGTCATATTACAGTGTCAACTTCAGGAATTATTCCAAGAATATACGATTTCGCTGATGAAGATATTCAAATTAATTTTGCGGTTAGCTTACACGGTGCAAATGATGAAATTCGATCACGTTTGATGCCGATAAATAGAGCATATAATGTAGAAAAATTAATGGAAGCTATTCATTATTATCAAGAAAAAACAAATAGACGTATTACTTTTGAGTATGGTTTATTTGGTGGCGTCAACGACCAAATTGAACATGCTAGGGAATTAGCGCATTTAATTCAAGAATTGAATTGCCATGTTAACTTAATACCAGTGAATCACGTACCAGAAAGAAATTATGTGAAGACACCTAAAGAAGATATCTTTAAATTTGAAAAAGAATTGAAGCGTTTAGGGATAAATGCAACAATTAGACGTGAACAAGGTGCTGATATTGACGCTGCTTGTGGTCAATTAAGAGCTAAGGAACGAAAAGTAGAAACGAGGTAGGGGCATGCTAAAAGCACAATTTTTTACTGACACGGGTCGATACCGTGATAAAAATGAAGATGCAGGTGGCGTATTTTATAATCGTACAGAGCAACAGCTATTAGTGCTTTGTGATGGTATGGGTGGTCACCTAGCAGGAGAAGTTGCGAGCCAATTTGTCACTGATGAGCTTCAACGTCGTTTTGAAGTGGAAAATCTTATCGAAGCTGATCAAGCTGAAAATTGGTTGAGAACAACTTTAAAAGCTATTAATCGTGAGTTATATGAAATGTCAGTAGAAAACCCAGAATATAAGGGCATGGGTACAACTTGTGTCTGTGCTTTAGTATTTGATAACTATATTGTAGTAGCAAATATTGGTGATTCACGAGCTTATTTAGTGAATAGTAGAGAGATTGAACAAATTACGAATGATCATTCGTTTGTTAATCATCTCATGATGATTGGGCAAATTACTGCTGAACAAGCATTTAATCATCCTCAACGAAATATCATTACCAAAGTGATGGGGACTGATAAGTTAGTGACGCCAGATATATTTGTGAAAAAAACGAATTTCTATGATTATTTAATGTTAAATTCTGATGGTTTAACCGATTTTGTACGTAACCATCAAATTCAAGAAACATTGGTGCAAGCGAAAGAATTAGAGACACACGGTCAAGACTTAATAGAACTTGCACTATCTGAAGATACGAATGACAATGTGAGTATTGTATTGGCTGAGATTGAAGGTGATAAAGTATGATAGGCAAAATAATAAGTGAGCGCTACGAGGTCATTAAAAAACTCGGTGGTGGCGGAATGAGTACTGTCTATCTTGCCGAAGACACAATTCTCAATCGTAAAGTAGCGATCAAAGCAATTAGGATTCCTGCTGGTGAGAAAGAAGAAACTATTAAACGTTTCGAAAGAGAAGTACATAATTTAACACAACTATCACATAAAAATATAGTGAACGTGTTTGATGTTACGGAAGATGATGATAATTTCTATTTAGTAATGGAATATATAGAAGGACCGACATTATCTGAATACATTCAAAAAAACCAACCTTTGGATACCACAACAGCACTCAACTTTACCAATCAAATTATTAATGGAATTAAACATGCTCATGATACTAAAATCGTACACCGTGATATTAAACCACAAAATATTTTAATAGATAAGCACCAGACTTTGAAGATTTTAGATTTTGGTATTGCGAAAGCTCTAAGCGAAACAACAATGACACAAACGAACCATGTATTAGGTACAGTTCAATATTTATCACCCGAACAAGCACGTGGTGAATCGACAGATAATGGTACCGATATTTATTCAATTGGTGTTGTATTATATGAAATGCTTATTGGTAAACCACCGTTTTCTGGAGAAACAGCAGTAAGTATTGCAATTAAGCATATCCAAGATCCTATGCCTAATATTACTGATGAACGCTCGGATGTACCTCAAGCACTAAGTAATGTTGTACTGAAAGCAACGGAAAAAGATAAGACGGTGCGTTACCAATCAGTAAGAGATATGCAAAGTGATTTAGAAAATGTATTGTCTGAAAATCGTGAGAATGAAGCGAGGTATCAATCCGTTGAGGAGAATACCAAGACAATTCCTATAAATAAATCAGATATTGTCAACCAGACGAGAGATGAAGATAAAGGAAAAAACATAAAAGAAACAATGCAGATTCCTATCGTCAATCAACAACAATTTCAATCAAGTGAAGAACATATTTATGAGGTACCACAAAAAAAGCGTACAAAGAAAAAGAAGTTTTTCTATACACTTATAATCGTCTTATTGCTGTTTGGTTTATTTGGATTCATGGCAATGGGTATGTTTGGAAATAAATATTTAGAAACACCAGATTTATCAGGTAAGACAGAAAAAGAAGCAGAACATATTTTAAAAGAAAATAAATTACAAATGGATAATATATCGCGTGAATATAGTGATAAATATCCAGAGAATAAAATTATAAAAACGACGCCTGAGAAAGGGGATCGTTTAGAACAACAAAGTAAAGTTGACATTGTTTTATCTAAAGGACCTGAATTGACGGAAATGCCAAATTTATTTGGTATGACAAAATCCGAAGCTTTAGATAAATTAAAAGATTTAGGCATCAAAGATTCAAAAGTGAAACAAGCGTACACGAAACAAAATATCGCTAAAGGTTTAATTGAATCACAAAATGTGAATCCTGGAGATAAAGTGAAAGTGAATGATAGTAATATAGAGCTTACTGAATCTTTAGGGACAAAACAAGTTTACGTTGATGACTATGAGAATAAAGCTTTTAAAACGGCAAAATCAGAGTTAGAGGCAAAAGGATTCAAGGTAGTTGTCACTCAGGAAACTGAGGACAAGAAAGTTAAAAAAGATAATGTTATCAGCCAATCACCAAAAGATGAAGAAATAGACGAAGGTTCAACAATTGAATTCACCGTTTCAAAAGGCGCTCCAAAATCTGATGATGATAAAGAAGATGAGGAAAAAAATGCTGACGATAAAGATAAAGATGACAAAGAATCTAAAGATGATGAACCAGCGACTAAAGATTATACAGAAACGTATGAAGTTCAATATACTGGTAAAGATGACGACAGCCAAGAAGTAAAAGTGTTTGTAAGAGACAAAGATGGCGAAGGGACATCACCTTCACAAACATTTAAAATAAAAGACAATAAAACCATTAAAATACCGATGACAATAGAAAAAGGTAAAACGGCTGGTTATACCGTTCGTGTAGATGGTAAAGTTGTTGCTGATAAAGATATACCTTATGATTTTTAGCGACACTTAGCGAGCGAAGAGAGCATAGTGTCGCTTATGCAAGAGCGAAAGCTCTAGCGAACCACAAATAGAAGATATAAAATGAGCACCAATTTAGTCGAATTTGGATTAAATTGGTGCTTTTAATTTATTATCTCAATTTCATTCATAGAATAATTAAGTGGAAAAGTATCGTTATCGATATTTACAACTGAAAATTTAGCCGAAATCGTTTCAAATCATATTTAAATCAAAAATGCTTTGCTATAATATAAATGGTAAAAGTATTTAAAAGAGGGGTGCCTAAGTGAAAACAGGACGCATCATAAAATCAATCAGTGGTGTTTACCGAGTTGATGTAGACGGTGAAATGTATGATACAAAACCACGTGGCCTTTTTAGAAAAAATAAATTTTCACCTATTGTAGGTGATGTCGTTGATTTTGAAGTAGAAAATGTAACGGAAGGTTATATACATCATGTACATGAACGAAAAAATGAAATAAAGCGACCGCCTGTTAGTAATGTCGACCATCTCATTATTGTAATGAGTGCTGTAGAACCAGATTTTTCTACACAGTTACTAGATAGGTTTTTAGTAATTGCGCATTCTTATCATATGCGTCCGCGTATTCTTGTAACTAAAAAAGATTTGACATCTTTGGAAAAACAACACGATATTGAAAAATTGCTAGAAGTTTATGAGAATATGAGCTATAAAACACAATTCATAAGTATTAATGAAGATATTGAACAAGTCTTTTCAAGTTGGGGTGATGGTTTAGCTGTGTTGAGTGGTCAATCAGGTGTTGGTAAATCAACGTTATTGAATAAATATTTTCCTAATATAGAGATTGAAACACAACACATTTCTAAAGCGTTAAATCGTGGTCGTCATACAACACGTCATGTTGAATTGTTTGAGAGAGCTAAAGGCTTTATAGCAGATACGCCAGGCTTTAGTGCTTTGGATTATGATCATATACAAAAAGATGAAATCAAAAATTATTTCATGGAAATACATGAATATGGTGCGACATGTAAGTTCAGAGATTGTAACCATATTAATGAACCGAAATGTAATGTTAAAGCTGAATTAGAAAATGGCAATATTGCCCAGTTTAGATACGATCATTATTTACAGCTATTTAAAGAAATTTCAAATAGAAAGGAAAGATATTAAGTGGCAAAATTATATCCATCATTATTATCAGCAGATTTTTTGAATTTACAACAAGAGTTAACTGCTTTAGAAAAGGCAGGCGTTGATGGGGTACATTTTGACGTCATGGATGGACAATTTGTACCTAACATTTCAATCGGACTACCTATATTGGATTCAGTACGTAAAGGTACAGATTTACCTATTGATGTGCATCTTATGATAGAAGAACCTGAAAAATATGTTGAATTATTTGCTGAGCATGGCGCTGATATGATTTCAGTACATGTTGAAGCAACACCCCATATTCACAGAGTGATTGAACAAATTAAGAATAAAAATGTAAAAGCTGGTGTGGTGATTAATCCTGGGACGCCAGTTGATTCAATTCGTCCGGTATTAAAAATGGTAGATTATGTATTGGTTATGACAGTAAACCCTGGTTTTGGTGGTCAAACATTTATAAATGATTGCGTAGAAAAACTGGATCAATTATCTGAAATCAAAAAAGCGCAAGGCTTAAACTTTGATATTGAAGTAGATGGTGGTATTAACAATAACACTGTTGAAACTGTAGTTAACCATGGTGCGACAATGTTAGTTGCAGGGTCATACTTTTTTAAACACGATGATTATCAAACGGTAACTAACACATTGAAAGGTTGACATAGATGAAAGCCAATTTATTATGTGGCAATAGAAATTTGCCCAAGCATATTTTAGTGGAACATAAACATGAACATTGGATTGGTATAGATAGAGGCACCTTGATCTTGCTAGAATCTGGGATTACACCTCAATTTGCAGTCGGTGATTTCGATTCTATTTCTGATTCAGAGAGGAACTTTATACAACAACAGATAGAGATAAATCCTTATAATTCTGAAAAAGATGACACAGATTTAGCTTTAGGTATTGATCAAGCAGTAAAGCGTGGCTATCGAAATATTGATGTTTATGGTGCGACGGGCGGTAGACTAGATCATTTCATGGGCGCCTTACAAATACTGGAAAAACCGGAATATGCAAAAATGAATATCAACATTAAATTAATAGATGATACAAATGAAATTCAATTTATACAAAAAGGTCAGTTTAATGTGACGTATAGTGAACAATTTCCATATATTTCATTTATACCAGTCATCTATCCAACTGTAATTTCATTGAAAGGCTTTAAATATAACTTACAAAATGAAACACTGAAACTTGGTTCAACGCTTACTATTTCAAATGAATTAAGTCAATCTTGTGGGAATATAGAAATAATTGAAGGCAGTGTATTGATGATTCGAAGTAAAGATTAAATGAGGATTTTTAAATATACGCTGATATCTAAAAGAAAATGAAATAAAAAAAGACCAATCCTCCACATAAGGATTAGTCTTTTCGTGCATTATATTTATTAAACTCTAGTTACTTTACCAGATTTTAAAGCACGTGCAGAAACCCAAACTTTTTTAGGTTTTCCGTCTACAAGAATTCTAACTTTTTGAAGGTTAGCATTCCATCTTCTTTTAGAAGAATTTAAAGCGTGAGAACGATTGTTTCCAGTTGAAGCTTTACGACCTGTTACGAAACATTGTTTGCCCATGAAAGTACCTCCTTTAATAAATATAAATACACGTATCTACTACATACTTGAATAATGTACCACAAATAAGTATAGATAGCAATAAAACGAGAAAAATTTTTCGTTTACATGAGTAATACTTTTGTTAATATTAAATTATGGTATAATTGTAAACTGTGGATAAATATAGTATTTTTTTTAATAAGATAATCAAAACGCATTGTTTATTATTGGCGATTATGATATAACCATAAACTTAGGAGGCCTATTTTATGACATTAGAAATCACAAATGATTACGGTAGTATAGACATTTCAAACGAAGTAATATCTTCAGTTGTGGGTAGTAAAGCAGTAGAATGTTATGGAATTGTAGGCATGGCTTCTAGACAACAAGTTAGAGATGGCATTGCAGAAATACTCGGACATGAAAATTATGCTAAAGGTATCATTGTACGAGAAGATAATGGCGTTGTTGACGTAGATATGTACATTATTGTAAGCTTTGGAACAAAAATATCTGAAGTAGCTAGCAATGTACAATCAACAGTAAAATATACATTAGAACAAACATTAAAAATAAAAGTAAATTCAATCAATATATTTGTACAAGGTGTGCGCATTAATAATGGCACGAAAAACTAGGAGGACATTACGCAATGGTAAGCAAAATAGATGGTAAATTATTTGCCGAGATGATTATACAAGGGGCGCAAAATTTATCAAATCATGCAGACTTAGTTGATTCATTGAACGTTTATCCAGTACCAGATGGAGATACTGGGACGAATATGAATTTGACGATGACATCAGGGAGAGAAGCAGTCGAAAACAATTTATCTCAACAAATTGGTGAACTAGGTAAGACATTTTCTAAAGGTTTATTGATGGGTGCTAGAGGGAACTCTGGTGTGATTTTGTCACAATTATTTAGAGGGTTTAGTAAAAGTTTAGAAACATATGAAACAATTAATGCTAAACAATTTGCTGAAAGTTTTAAAGCAGGTGTAGATACAGCGTATAAAGCAATCATGAAACCAGTTGAGGGAACGATTTTAACAGTAGCAAGAGATGCAGCTGATGCAGCTATACAAAAGGCAGAAGAAACCGACGATTGTATTGAATTAATGGCTTACATTCTCGAAGAAGCAGAAGTCTCACTTGAAAACACACCGAATTTATTACCAGTATTAAAAGAAGTCGGTGTTGTAGATAGTGGAGGTAAAGGCTTAGCTATTGTTTACGCTGGATTTTTAAAAGCATTAAAAGGTGAAACGATATCTGCACAGTCACCAAAATTAAATAAAGAGTCTTTAGTTAATGAAGAACATGATTTTCATGGCGTAATTAATACGGAAGATATCGTTTATGGCTATTGTACTGAAATGATGGTTCGTTTTGGAAAAAATAAAAAAACCTTTGATGAGCAGAATTTTAGAGAAGACATGAGCCAGTTTGGGGATTCTTTATTAGTTATCAACGATGAGGAAATTGTTAAAGTGCATGTGCATACAGAAAAACCAGGTGACGTATTTAACTATGGTCAACAGTATGGTGAATTAATTAAGTTAAAAGTCGAAAATATGCGTGAACAACATCGTGAAGTTGTGAAAAAAGAACATGACGGTGGCAAAGCAATATCTACAGAAGAAACGCAGGCAGTCGACACTGCAGTCATTGCAATCTCCATGGGTGAAGGTATTTCAGAGATTTTCAAGTCAATGGGTGCGACACACATGATTAGTGGTGGACAAACAATGAATCCATCAACAGAAGATATTGTCAAGATTATTGAACAATCACAATGTAAACGTGCAATCATTTTACCTAATAATAAAAACATTCTAATGGCTAGTGAACAAGCTGCTGAAATTGTAGAAGCTGATACTATAGTCATTCCGACCAAATCAATACCACAAGGCATTGCTGCGTTATTTAATTACGATGAAACTGATTCACTCGAATCTAATAAATCAAGAATGGTGGAATCTTTAGAAGCAGTACGTTCTGGTTCAGTGACATACGCTGTGAGAGATACTAAAATTGATGGTGTTGAAATTAAAAAAGACGCATTTATGGGCTTGATTGAGGATAAAATTGTAACAAGTCATGCTGATCAATTTGAAACGGTTAAGGGATTAATGGCAGAAATGATTAATGAAGATAGTGAAATCATTACGATGATCGTTGGTATGGATGCTGATAAAACAGTTACTTCAGACATTGAAGATTGGATGGAAGCAACATATCCAGACGTTGAATTAGAACAACATGATGGTCAACAACCTGTTTATCAATATTTGTTTTCTGTAGAATAATATAAATCACAGCATTAGAATCTTAAAAGAGTATCATTTATACAATAGTATATGACTTCAAAAGGAAAAACATCGACTATATCAGTCATGTTACAGATGGGAGTGAGAAAATCAGATTTTAAAATTTGATTAATTCTTACTTCCATATTTTTTTGAAATAATGACATTTTTTAAATGGTTTTAAGGTTGTTAGCAATTTAATTTTGCATTTAATAAGAACAATACAACCAGTTTTGGTTTATAATGTTTATTGAACTTGTTATAATAAACAAGATGTTTAAGAATGAAAGCGCAACACTTTAGAAACATTAAAAATAAGAGTGGGGTATAATTATGAAATATAAAACAGTCTTCGATATAATTGGTCCTACAATGGTAGGCCCTTCGTCTTCTCATACTGCAGGCGCAGTGAGAATAGGTTTAGTAGCTAGAGACTTATTTAATCAATTACCGAAACAAGCTGATATATATCTTTATGGTTCATTTATGGAAACATATAAAGGACATGGCACTGATGTTGCTTTAGTCGGTGGCTTGTTAGGCTACGATACTGATGATGATCGTATACAAACAAGTTTGGAAACTGCTGAGGAAGCTGGGATGAAAGTCAACTTTATTGAAATGGCAGAAGAAAGATCACATCCGAACACGGCTATTATTAATATGCGTGATGGAGACAAAGAAATATCCGTTGAGGGTGTTTCAATTGGTGGCGGAAAAATTGAAGTAGTAGCAATCAATGGATTCAATATCGCGATTAGTGGTAATTACCCGGCATTACTTGTATTCCATAAAGATACGTTTGGTACTATTGGTCGTGTAGCCAATATACTGGGAGACTCAAGTATTAATGTAGGTAGTATGCAAGTATCTAGGAAAGAAAAAGGCGATCAAGCATTAATGACTTGTGAATTAGATGATGCAGTGAATGATGAAACAATAGAGAAAATTAAAAACGTCGATGGTGTAGTGACGGTTTCACTCATGGGAGACGCCTAATGGAGGTATTGCATGTTTAAAAGTGTGAAAGAATTAGTAGAAATGTGTGAAGAGCAAAATAAAAAAATCCATGAAATTATGCTTGAACAAGAAATGGAAGTTACAGGACTATCTGAAGCAGATGTTTATGCACATATGGACAAAAACTTACAAACGATGGAGAATGCTTTAGACGAAGGTTTAGCAGGGGTTACATCTACAACAGGGCTCACTGGTGGAGATGCTTTACTAATTAAAAAATATTTGAAAACGGGGAAATCACTCGCAGGACCAACTTTGTTAGACGCAGTTAGTAAAGCTGTTGCGACAAATGAAGTCAATGCAGCTATGGGGAAAATTTGTGCAACACCTACAGCAGGTTCTGCAGGTGTTGTACCAGGCGTGTTATTTGGTCTTAAACCGCGTTTAGAACCATCAAGAAAAGATATGTTAAATTTCTTATTAACTTCAGGTGCATTTGGTTTTGTTGTTGCCAATAATGCATCTATTTCAGGTGCTGCTGGTGGTTGTCAAGCAGAAGTCGGTTCAGCTGCGGCGATGGCAGCTGGAGCAACTGTAGAACTTGCAGGTGGAACGCCGCAACAGTCAGCTGAAGCTTTTGCAATTTGTTTGAAAAATATGCTAGGTTTAGTATGTGATCCAGTAGCTGGTTTAGTAGAAGTACCTTGTGTTAAGAGAAATGCTGCAGGTGCATCAAACGCAATCGTATCTGCGGACATGGCTTTGGCAGGTGTGACTTCAAGAATTCCTACAGATGAAGTGATTGAAGCAATGTATAAAATCGGTCAAACGATGCCATCCGCTCTACGTGAAACAGGTCGTGGAGGTTTAGCGGGTACACCTACGGGTCAGCGCCTAAAACAAGAAATATTTGGTGATTAATTATGTCAAAAGTCAATTTAATTGAAAGTCCATTTCCATTATCTCAAATAAAAGGATTAGGTCCGAAACGCTTAGCAGTATTGAATGAATTAAATATTCATACTGTTGAAGATTTAATTCTATATTTACCAACACGTTACGAAGATAATACTGTAATTGACTTAAATGAAGCTGAAGATCAAGCGATAGTGACAGTGGTGGGTGAAGTTTATTCAACACCAACTGTCGCTTTTTTTGGTCGTAATAAATCTAAATTAACAGTACATATCATGGTCGACCAAATTGCTGTGAAATGCACATTTTTCAATCAGCCTTATTTAAAAAAGAAAATAGAATTACATGGAACCGTAACAGTCAAAGGAAAATGGAATAGAGCAAAGCAAGAAATCAACGGTAACAGAATGTTTTTTAGCCAACAAATGGATGAGAGCGGACAATATGAACCTGTATATCGCATTAAAGAAGGTATTAAACAAAAGCCTTTAAGAGATATGATTAGACAGGTACTAGATCAGGTGACGATTCAAGAATGGCTCTCTGAAGACTTAAGAAAAAAATACAAATTAGAAACTTTAGAAGATACAATTAAAGCTTTGCATTTTGCAACTGATAAAGCATCTTTACTGAAAGCACGTAGAACATATGCTTTCACAGAATTATTTATGTTTGAATTAAGAATGCAGTGGTTGAATCGTCTTGAAAAAACATCAGATGAAGCAATTGACGTAGACTATGATATTAATTTAGTTAAACATTTTATAGATAGTCTACCGTTTGAATTAACAGACGCTCAGAAACATAGCGTGAATGAAATATTCAGAGATTTGAAAGCACCCATTCGCATGCATCGTTTATTACAAGGCGATGTAGGTTCTGGTAAAACAGTTGTCGCTGCTATTTGTATGTATGCCTTGAAAACAGCAGGCTATCAGTCAGCTTTAATGGTTCCGACAGAAATATTAGCGGAGCAACATGCAGAAAGTTTAGTTGACCTATTTGGTGATAGAATGAACGTGGCTTTATTGACTGGCTCTGTTAAAGGCAAAAAACGGAAGCTGTTATTAGAACAACTGAATAATAATGAAATTGATTGTATCATTGGAACACATGCATTAATTCAGGATGATGTTAAGTTTAATAATGTGGGTCTTGTTATTACAGATGAACAACATCGTTTTGGTGTTAATCAGCGACAGTTGTTAAGAGAAAAAGGTGCTATGACCAATGTCTTATTTATGACAGCAACGCCGATACCAAGAACATTAGCCATTTCAGTATTCGGTGAAATGGATGTTTCTTCAATTAAACAATTGCCTAAAGGTAGAAAACCAATCATCACTTCTTGGTCTAAGCATGAGGCTTATGAAAGTGTATTAAATCAAATGACTTCAGAACTGAAGAAGGGTAGACAAGCTTATGTCATTTGCCCACTGATTGAAAGTTCAGAGCATCTTGAAGATGTACAAAATGTTGTTGAATTATATGAATCATTGCAATCATATTATGGAGTTGAAAAGGTTGGTCTGCTTCATGGTAAATTACATTCAGATGAGAAAGATGAAGTGATGCAACGATTTAGCAATCATGAAATTGATATATTAGTGTCAACAACGGTAGTTGAAGTAGGTGTGAACGTGCCAAATGCGACGTTTATGATGATATATGATGCTGATCGTTTTGGTTTGTCTACGTTACATCAATTGCGTGGACGAGTGGGGAGAAGTGAACAACAAAGTTACTGTGTATTAATCGCATCACCGAAAACAGAAACAGGTATTGAACGTATGAATATCATGACCCAGACTACAGATGGCTTTGAACTTAGTGAACGTGATTTAGAAATGAGGGGGCCAGGCGATTTCTTTGGTGTAAAGCAGAGCGGTTTACCTGATTTCTTGGTTGCAAATGTAGTGGAAGATTATAAAATGCTAGAAGTTGCTAGAGATGAAGCCGCCGAATTAATACAGTCGGGTGTCTTCTTTGAACCACAATATAATATATTAAAATCTTTTATTGAAGAAAATTTATTGTATATGAGTTTTGATTAAAAATTGTTGGTTTGTATTTCATGGAAATCCATTGTATACTTTCTATTATATTCTAAATAAAAATGACACTCGTAAATAATTTAATTATTTACGAATGCCATCCGAAGTTAGAATATGATTTATTGTGGGAGTCTGTTAGATAATTAATTATCTAACAGGCTTTTTAATTTACGCCAACTTCTGTCCAAGCCTTATCAATAGCGTCAGCTTCAGCGCTATTATCACCATAAAGTTTATTTGCGGCTTCTTTTAAAGCTGTTTTAGCATCTGAAAATTCTGAATTTTGCGTCAGATATTGAGTTAATGCAAGGTAGTAAATTTGTTCAGCTTTATCTTTTCCAATTTCATTAATTGTCAGATATGCAGCCTTGTTAGGAATACCACTATTTGTGTGTACACCACCATTATCCTGGCTACCTGATTGATCTTGATACATGTGTGCCGGTTGATTATATCTTTCAGGGTCTTTTAAGCTTCTAAGACCATCTCCTTCAGTTCCAGGTGTATATACATCTTCACCCATTAACCAGTCATCTGGATCTACAAAATACCCAAATACATCTGAAAATGATTCATTCAAAGCGCCTGATTGATCTTGATATTTTAAGTTAGACGTACGCTCAGTTACGGCATGTGTTAATTCATGAGCGATGATATCATTGGCTCCTGATAATGCTTTGAAGGTTTGTCCATCACCATCACCGTATATCATATATTGCCCTGTCCACGCAGCATTATTGTAATCTTTATCATAGTGTACGACAGAGTCAATCTTTCCTCCGGCGTTATCATAACTATCACGATGATGTTTATCTAAATAATAGTTATACACTTCATTAGCATAATAATGTGCATCTACGCCAGCCTTGTGTTCTTCCTTGTCGAAATTATTACTATCGTTTGTGATTTCTGAAAAATCATCTGTAGTATTATTAGCAGTTTGTGTATGCATTTCTGCATTTTGCGTTGTATCTTTTAATGTGTATTCACCATTATTCTCTGTTAAATTCAATGGTGACTTTTCATCGTCGTTCACGCCTGTACCTTTTCCTGTTGCTGAGGCATTTTTGATGACATTTTCTTTATTCAATATTTCTCCAGTGCTAGCATCGACTTGAATTTTCCAATGAGCGGCCTTAGGTGAAATATAGTTTAATTCAACATCGTATACAAGTTTTTGACTGTCGCTGTTAATATCTAATTTGTTTTTATTTACGATATCGTAGCCTTTGATATTGTTAACATCTGCCTTGTTTTTTCCTATAGCTTTAAATGCGCTATTTTCAGCATCAACTGCAGAAATTTTCACTTCGTTGTCAACCTTGACAGTTGGTTTATCAATGCTACCGTTTATTAAAGTGACATCACCTTGTTTGTTTACATGAACTTTTAATGCGCTATCTTCAGCAGTTATACCATTGACTTTGGGTTTCAAGGTATAATGAGTGATTCCAGTAGGGTCTTGTTGTTTATCTGTAATTTCATATTGCTCAAATGCATTATCTTGAACATTAGCATTTCCAGATTCTTTAGATTCCTTGATAATCTTTGATGTATTATTTTGTAAATATGCTTTTACATCTTGATCATTATGAACTTTTGTATTTATGGGTTTCTTGAGACTTTCTGGTTTGATGCTATTGTTTTCTTGCGCGTGTGCTTGTAATGATGTGACAGATATCAGTGAACATGTTACGAGTGTTGTGGTAATCAATTTCTTCATCATGTAATCCTCCTAATTATTAATCTTTTGGCTTTAGAAACAATTGCTTTTCATATAAATATTTATTTACATAAAATATCACAACCCTTTAAATTATTTTGAATTATACGTTCCAAATATTTTTATTTCAATAGTGCACTACAAATAATCTTTTAATTGTTACATTTGTAATAAAATAGTAATGTTAAAAGAGTTTTTTGATACTATATAAAAAACTTATTATTAAATTGAGCTAATGCTAAAGCAAATTTAATTTAGCGACAGCATATGTTTTTTGTTGAGCAAATGAAATAGAAAGTGTTATGATATGTTAGGAATGTTTAAGACTTGGTACTAAAAACATGGGAGTTTGAATGCGATGAAATTAAAAAAACAAGAACGACGTAATGAAATAAAAAATGAAATAGAGAAAAATCCTTTTATTACTGACTTAGATTTAAGTGTGTTGTTCTCGGTGAGTATTCAAACGATTAGACTTGATCGTACACATTTAAATATTCCTGAGCTAAGAACACGCATTAAAACTGTTGCAAAAGAAAATTACGAAAGTATTCGCTCTATAGAAGGTAGTGAAATTATTGGGGATGTAATCAATGTACAACCTGATCAAACTGCCACTTCAATTATAAGAATAGACGAAAAATCTGTGTTTACTAGAAATAAAATTGCTAGAGGACATGTATTGTTCGCACAAGCAAACTCCCTGTGTGTGGCACTGATACATAAACCAGTTGTTTTAACAAGAGATAGTAATGTAACATTTATAAAAACAGTAAAATTAAATGAAACGGTACGTGCTGATGCACAAACTATTGAAATTAGAGATAAATTTTATACGATAAAAGTGCGATCATATGTAAAAGATACGCTCGTTTTTAAAGGAACTTTCAAAATGTATTATACAAGTGAGGATGAACAAAATGGTTAAATTAGCGATTGATATGATGGGTGGGGATGATGCACCTGGAATCGTTTTGGAAGCTGTTGAAAAAGCGGTTAATGATTTTAAAGATTTAGAAATAATTTTATTTGGAGATTCATCGCAATGTACATTAGAACATGATCGTGTAGAAGTGCGTCACTGTACGGAATCTATCACGATGGATGATGAACCAGTAAGAGCAATTAAACGTAAAAAAGACAGCTCTATGGCGCGTATGGCTGAAGCAGTTAAGTCGGGTGAAGCCGATGGATGTGTTTCTGCTGGTAATACTGGCGCACTGATGTCTGCTGGACTATTCATCGTTGGTCGTATTAAAGGTGTAGAACGACCTGCATTGGTTGTTACGCTACCGACTGTATCAGGTAAAGGTTTTGTATTTATGGATGTAGGTGCTAATGCTGATGCAAAAGCAGAACATTTATTGCAATATGCTCAGTTGGGTAATATTTACGCTCAAAAAATTAGAGGTATTGCTGAACCATCTGTATGCTTGTTAAATATTGGTACAGAAGCAGCGAAAGGTAATAGTTTAACTAAGAAAGCATACCGTTTAATGGAAGATCAACATGATTTTAACTTTACAGGTAATGTCGAAGCGAAAGGTTTAATGAATGATGTTGCTGATGTTGTAGTCACTGATGGCTATACAGGTAATATGATTCTTAAAAATCTAGAAGGTGTTGCAAAAGCAATGGGTAAAATGTTTAAATCTACACTGTTAAGTAGTTTTAAAAATAAAATGGCAGCACTGATTTTACGCAAAGACTTGAACGGTTTAATGACAAAAATGGATTATGCAGAATATGGTGGTTCAGTATTGTTAGGATTAAATGGTACGGTAGTAAAAGCACATGGCAGTTCAAGTGCAAAAGCATTCTATTCTGCAATTCGTCAGGCAAAAATTGCTGGTGAACAAGAAATTGTGAAAACAATGAAAGAAACGGTGGGTACAGAAAATGAGTAAAACGGCAATTATCTTTCCAGGTCAAGGTTCTCAAAAAGTTGGTATGGCGAATGATTTATACGAACATAATGAAGCAGCGACTACAATTTTAAATCAAGCCCAAAACGCTGTGGATTTTGATATTTTAGAAACGATGTTTACAGATAAAAAAGCAAAGTTAGGCCAAACAGAAAATACGCAACCAGTTTTATTAACGCATAGTTCAGCTTTATTAAACGCCCTTAATGATTTAAATGCAGATTATACTATGGGACATAGTCTGGGGGAATATGTGAGTTTAGTTGCAAGTGGTGTATTGAAATTTGAAGATGCAGTAAAAATTGTAAGAAAACGTGGTCAACTTATGGCAGAAGCCTTTCCAGATGGTGTGGGTAGTATGGCAGCCGTACTTGGACTGGATTATGAAGCGGTTGACGCAATTTGTAAACAGCTTTCTACAGAGAGTGAAATTATTGAACCAGCTAATATCAATTCACCGGGTCAAATTGTTGTATCTGGCCATAAATCATTGATTGATCAGTTAGTTGAAGAAGGGAAATCGCTAGGTGCTAAACGTGTAATGCCATTAGCAGTTTCAGGTCCATTCCATTCATCAATGATGCAAGTTATCAAAGATGATTTTGCAGATTTTATTGACCAGTTTGAGTGGTCTGATGCTCAATTCCCGGTTGTACAAAATGTGCATGCACAAGGTGAAACAGATGCAAATGTAATTAAAGCGCATATGATTGAACAATTATATTCACCAGTGCAATTTATTGATTCTACAGAGTGGTTAATTGAACAAGGTGTTGATAATTTCCTCGAAATTGGTCCTGGTAAAGTACTTTCAGGATTAATTAGAAAAATTAATAAAAATGTAAAAGTTACCTCAATTCAAACATTAGAAGATGTGAAAGGTTGGAATGAAAATGACTAAAAGTGCATTGGTTACAGGTGCTTCAAGAGGAATAGGACGCAGTATTGCTATACAATTAGCGGAAGAAGGCTATAAAGTTGCAGTGAACTATGCTGGAAATAAAGAAAAAGCAGACGCTGTTGTGGAAGAAATCAAAGCTAAAGGCGTTGAAGCTTTTGCAATTCAAGCAAACGTTGCAAATGGTGACGAAGTTAAAGCGATGATTAAAGAAGTCGTTAGCCAATTTGGTTCAGTAGATGTGCTTGTTAATAATGCAGGTATCACACGCGATAATTTATTAATGAGAATGAAAGAACAAGAATGGGACGATGTCATTGATACAAATTTAAAAG
Source organism: Staphylococcus saprophyticus subsp. saprophyticus ATCC 15305 = NCTC 7292 (assembly GCF_000010125.1). Classification (NCBI taxonomy): domain Bacteria; kingdom Bacillati; phylum Bacillota; class Bacilli; order Caryophanales; family Staphylococcaceae; genus Staphylococcus; species Staphylococcus saprophyticus. Next base: position 1,603,534 of record NC_007350.1, on the reverse strand, counting down.
GTGTATTTAATTGTATTCAAAAAGTAACACCACAAATGTTAAGACAAAAGAGTGGCTCAATTATTAACTTATCAAGTGTCGTGGGTGCAGTAGGTAATCCTGGACAAGCTAACTATGTTGCTACAAAAGCGGGTGTAATTGGATTGACTAAATCAGCAGCTAGAGAGTTAGCTTCTAGAAATATTACAGTGAATGCTGTAGCACCTGGTTTTATTGTTTCTGATATGACAGATGCTTTAAGTGAGGAACTCAAAGCACAAATGTTAGAACAAATTCCATTAGCTAAATTTGGTGAAGATTCTGATATAGCCAATACTGTAGCGTTTTTAGCTTCAGAGAAAGCAAAATATATTACTGGACAAACGATTCATGTCAATGGCGGCATGTACATGTAAGTCGATTTAGAAAAAATAATCATCGCTACAAGCTTTTAAACAATAGTGGTATGACTGATTATATTTTTTAAGTAAAATGTCATTTTGGATGTCTGACACATGCGTCATGATACGGTATAATTGTCAAATTTAGTAGATTATGTGTATTTCTAGTGTATCAATTGAAATACTACTTGTATTTCAATTGATAAAATGGGAAAATATAAAAGTCTATCAATAGACTTTTAAAGGAGGTGAATCGACGTGGAAAACTTCGACAAAGTAAAAGATATCATCGTTGACCGTTTAGGTGTTGACGCTGAAAAAGTAACTGAAGATGCATCTTTCAAAGATGATTTAGGCGCTGACTCACTTGATATCGCTGAATTAGTTATGGAATTAGAAGATGAATTTGGTACTGAAATTCCTGATGAAGAAGCTGAAAAAATCAACACAGTTGGTGACGCAGTTAAATTTATCAACAGTATTGAAAAATAATAAACAAATATCTGAGTCGTTGTCATTACGGCTCAGATTTTTTGTTTTTTTGATAGAATCAATGAAACTTAACGCATGATTTTTTGTACCTTCGATATTAACTACATCCATGACTTGTCGCTGTTTTACATGCGAAAAACAACAGTTTTTTCTTTAGTTTTGATGTGATTTCACGTAAAATATAAAGGTATACAGAATCCTAGCGCTATTTCTGAGGAGGAACTAGATTGACCAATCAAAAAAAGAAAGAAATGGTACAAACATTCCAAAATAAGTTTGAAAAAAAGATGCAAGAATTAAATTTAGATTTTAACCGAGTAGATTTATATCAACAAGCTTTTTCTCATTCAAGCTTTATCAATGACTTTAATATGAACAGGCTTGACCACAATGAGCGATTAGAATTTTTAGGAGATGCGGTATTAGAATTGACGGTTTCACGCTATTTATTTGATAAATACCCAGAATTGCCTGAAGGTAATTTGACTAAAATGCGTGCAACAATTGTTTGTGAGCCCTCACTTGTAATATTTGCGAATAAAATTCAGCTCAACGATTTAATTTTATTAGGTAAAGGCGAAGAAAAGACAGGTGGTAGAACACGACCTTCACTTGTATCCGATGCGTTTGAAGCATTTGTCGGAGCGTTGTATTTAGACCAAGGATTAGAGGCAGTCTGGCAATTTTCTGAACAAATCATTTTCCCATATGTGGAAGATGATGAATTGGACGGTGTTGTAGACTTTAAGACGCAATTTCAAGAATATGTGCATAGACAAAATAAGGGAGATGTCACATATCGTCTGATAAATGAAGAAGGACCGGCGCACCATCGTCTTTTTACTTCTGAAGTGATTCTAGAAGAAGATGCCGTAGCAGAAGGCAAAGGTAAAACAAAAAAAGAATCTGAACAAAAAGCTGCAGAACGTGCATATAAAATATTGAAAAATAAAAACGCTTAACATTGGATGCGTTTAAACATCATGATTCACTAGATGGAAATATCATAGTTATAAGTATGATTAATGATGACATAGCATTTATATAATGAAAAATTGCGTTTTTAAATATACAGCTAAGATTAAATAATTAAGTTAATCATAATAAGATGGAATAAGTGTTATGAATGGCGAATGAAGTTAAAATGAATTAGCCATTTCATTCCCGTGCTGTAGAACAGTCAGGAATATTTAAAGGAGAATAGTATGGTTTATTTAAAATCTATAGATGCCTTTGGTTTTAAGTCATTTGCTGAACATACAAATGTCCAATTTGATGAAGGTGTAACAGCAATTGTTGGACCTAATGGTAGCGGTAAAAGTAATATTACTGATGCGATAAAATGGGTGTTAGGTGAACAGTCAGCTAAATCATTACGTGGCGCCAAAATGGAAGATATTATATTTTCAGGCGCCGAGCATAGAAAAGCTCAAAATTATGCAGAAGTAAAATTGAAATTAGAGAATAGTTCTGGAAAGTTACAAGTTGATTCAACTGAAGTAACAGTTACACGTCGTTTGTATCGAAGTGGCGAAAGTGAATATTATTTGAATAATGATAGAGCAAGATTGAAAGATATCATTGATTTATTTTTAGATTCAGGGTTAGGAAAAGAAGCGTTCAGTATTATTTCGCAAGGACGTGTAGACGAAATATTAAATGCTAAGCCTATAGATAGAAGGCAAATATTAGAAGAATCTGCTGGAGTTTTAAAATATAAAAAAAGAAAAGCAACTTCTGTTCAAAAATTGGATCAAACAGAAGATAATTTGTCACGCGTAGAAGATATACTTTATGACTTAGAAGGTCGTGTAGAACCATTACGTGAAGAAGCCGCGATTGCAAAAGAATACAAACACTTATCCAAAGAAATGGAAAAAAGTGACGTCTTAGTAACGGTCCATGATATAAAACAATATAGTGACAATATTAATGAATTAGATGATAATTTAAACCATTTAAAAAGTCAGCAGGCAACAAAGGATGCTGAAAAAGTACAACATACACAATCTTTAAATAAATATAAAGTTGAAAGACAACAATTAGATATACGCATCGAGTCATTAAATTTCGAGTTGGTCAAAGCAACTGAAGAAGTAGAAAAATTCACAGGACAGCTCAATGTATTGGAAGAACGAAAAAGAAATCAATCGGAAACGAATGCACGCTTTGAAGAAGAACAAGAAAGTCTATTAAATCAAGCTGAGAATTTAAATAAAGAGAAGACAGAAGTTCAGTTAGAAATCGATAGATTAAAAGCCCAACAAAAAGAATTAAATGAAAAAGTGCAATATTTAGAATCACAATTGTATGTTACTGATGAACAACATGATGAAAAACTTGAAACCATTAAAGATGAATATTATCAACTTATGTCTGAACAATCAGATGTAAATAATGATATTCGCTTTTTAGAACATACGATTCAGGAAAATGAATCAAAACAATCACGTTTAGATTCAAGGTTAGTAGAGGCGTATGAACAATTAAAGCATATTCAATCTGATATTAATGAGGCAGAAAAGCAAAGCACAACAACGAAAAAAGAACTGAAAAACGCAGAACAACAATTGAATGAATACGAACGTAAATTAACACAATTAAAACAACAACGTAGTGAATATGAAGAAAAATTACATCAAGCATATCGTTTTAATGAAAAGTTAAAGTCTCGTATTGATAGTGCGGCAACACAACAAGAAGAATATAGTTACTTTTTTAATGGTGTAAAGCATATTCTGAAAGCTAAAAACAAACAACTTACAGGTATACGAGGGGCAGTTGCTGAAGTTATTCAAGTACCTTCTGATTTAACAAAAGCGATTGAAATAGCTTTAGGCGCCTCTTTACAACATGTAATAGTAGATTCTGAAAAAGATGGCAGACAAGCGATTCAATATCTTAAACAAAATGGATTGGGTAGAGCGACCTTTTTACCTTTAAATGTGATACAACCAAGACATATTGCGAATGATATTTTAAATTCTGCAAAAACGTCCCAAGGATTCATTAATATTGCATCAGAGGCTATCCAAGTCGATTCAGATTATCAGAATGTATTACAAAATTTATTAGGAAACACCATTATTGTCGATGAATTAAAAAATGCAAATGAGTTAGCAAGAAAAATTCGTTATCGCACTAGAATTGTTACGCTCGAGGGCGATATCGTTAACCCAGGTGGATCGATGACTGGTGGTGGTGATCGTAAAACTAAAAGCATATTGGCACAAAAAGATGATCTAGCTAAAATGCGAGCACAACTAGAAGACTATCAACAACAAACCATTGAATTCGAAAAGCAATTTCAAGCAATTAAAGAAGCGTCAGATCAAATTAGTGAAAATTATTTTGAAACAAGTCAACAATATAATTCTGCAAAACAAAGATTACATAATTTTGAATTAGAATTAGACCGTTTGAGAAAAAGTGAAGCACATTTGAAAGATGAACATGAAGAATTTGAATTCGAAAAAAATGATGGTTATCAAAGTGAAGCAAGTAAGCAGACGTTAACAGAAAAGAAACAAAGACTTGACCAAATTAAAGCGCAATTACTTAAACTTGAAGAAAACATCAATCTTTACACTAAATTATCAAAAGAAGGTAAAGCAAGCACCACTCAAACCCAACAACAATTACATCAAAAACAGTCAGATTTAGCTGTCGTAAAAGAACGTTTAAATGCCCAAAAACAATCTCTTACAAAAATCACTAAACAATTGGAAAGTGTAGAGAAGCAACAAGAAAAATTGGATGAGCAAATTAAATTATTTAACTCAGATGAAATGACTGGGGAAAAAGCATTTGAAACGATTCAAAGTCATATTGAACAAAGTAAGGTTACTAAAGAAAAACTTACTGTTGATATAGAAGACGTTAAATCGCGCAGACTAGAATTGAATGATACAATTGAAGAGACAGATCAAAAACTTCAAGAGGCTAACCAAGATATATTATCTATTGAAAATCGCTATCAAGATATCAAGGCAGAACAGTCACGTTTGGATGTGTTAATCAATCATGCGATTGACCATTTGAGCGATGATTATCATTTAACTTATGAACGTGCAAGTGAATTATATGAATTAGATGAAGCGATTGATGTATTACGTAAAAAAGTAAAATTAACAAAAATGTCAATAGAAGAACTAGGGCCTGTTAATTTGAATGCAATTGAGCAATTTGAAGAAATTAATACGCGCTATACGTTTTTAGATGAACAACGTGCTGATTTAAGAGCAGCTAAATTAACTTTAGAACAATTGATTGATGAAATGGATCAAGAAGTAAAAGATCGTTTTAAAGAAACGTTCCATGCAGTACAAGGCCACTTTGCTGATGTGTTTAAATCTCTTTTTGGTGGTGGACAAGCAGAACTACGCCTTACTGATGATGATTATTTATCAGCGGGTGTGGATATTATTGTGCAACCACCTGGTAAAAAACTACAGCACTTATCGTTATTAAGTGGTGGGGAAAGAGCACTAAGTGCTATCGCATTATTGTTTGCCATACTTAAAGTACGCTCAGCACCATTTGTAATTTTAGATGAAGTTGAAGCCGCTTTAGATGAAGCTAATGTAATACGTTACGCGCAATACTTAAAAGAATTATCAGATCAGACTCAATTTATAGTTATTACACATCGTAAAGGCACAATGGAATTTTCAGATAGATTATATGGTGTGACGATGCAAGAATCTGGCGTATCTAAATTAGTGAGTGTTAATTTAAATACAATTGATGAAGTCATTAAGGAGGAACAAGTATGAGCTTTTTCAAACGGTTAAAAGATAAATTTGCTTCTTCATCAGAAGCGGAAAATAAGCAAGAAGATTTAGAGCAATTATCTGAATTAGAACAACAAGATACGGATCAAACGAAAGAAGACGAACCAAAGAAAAAACCTAAAAAATTAAAAGAAGCCGATTTTGATGATGATGGTCTAATTTCTATAGAGGATTTTGAAGAGATAGAGGCACAACAATTAGGTGCGAAATTTAGAGCAGGTTTAGAAAAATCAAGAGAAAATTTCCAAGCACAACTAAACAACTTAATCGCACGTTACCGTAAAGTAGATGAAGAATTCTTTGAAGCATTAGAAGAAATGTTAATTACTGCAGATGTTGGTTTTAATACAGTTATGCAGTTAGTTGAAGAATTAAGAGAAGAAGCACAAAAACGTAATATATCAGAAACAGAAGATTTACGTGAGGTTATCGTAGAAAAAATTGTTGAAATATACCATCAAGATGATGAACACTCAGAAGTCATGAATATAGAAAACGAAGGTCTGAATGTTATTTTAATGGTTGGTGTAAATGGCGTAGGTAAAACAACTACAATTGGTAAGTTGGCTCATCGTTACCAAGCTGAAGGTAAAAAAGTTATGCTTGCTGCAGGTGACACTTTCAGAGCAGGCGCAATCCAACAGTTAAAAGTATGGGGAGAACGCGTTGGCGTTGATGTTATGAGTCAAAATGAAGGTTCAGATCCTGCTGCTGTGATGTACGATGCAATTAATGCAGCGAAAAGTAAAGGCATTGATATTTTAATTTGTGATACAGCGGGTCGTCTACAAAACAAATCTAATCTGATGAATGAATTAGAAAAAGTAAAACGTGTTATCAGCCGTGCAGTACCTGAAGCACCACATGAAGTACTGTTATGTTTAGACGCAACAACTGGACAAAATGCCTTATCACAAGCTAAATCGTTTAAAGAAGTGACTAATGTAACAGGGATTGTGTTAACTAAACTAGATGGAACTGCTAAAGGTGGTATTGTATTAGCGATACGTAATGAATTGCACATACCAGTTAAATATGTTGGCTTAGGTGAAAAATTAGATGACTTGCAACCATTCAATCCTGAAAGTTATGTATATGGTCTGTTTGCTGATATGATAGAGCAAAATGTAGAAGAAGTCGATGATGTAACTGATGAACAATCGAACGAAATTGAAGGTCAATCTGATGAGTCAAAATGATTTAATAAAAACAATTCGTATGAATTACTTGTTTGATTTTTATCAAGCCTTGCTCACTAAGAAGCAAAGAAATTATTTAGAATTATTTTACCTGCAAGACTATTCATTGAGTGAGATAGCTAATACATTTGATGTGAGTCGCCAAGCAGTGTATGATAACATAAGAAGAACTGGCGATTTAGTGGAAGATTATGAGGAAAAATTGGGATTATATCGAAATTTTGAACAAAGACAGAACTTATATGAACAAATAAAACAACATATTAATGATCCAGAACAAATAAAAAAATATATTCAAGCACTTGAAGATTTAGATTAATTAGAGAACAAAAAGGAGGGTATTTGATATGGCATTTGAAGGATTATCCGATCGTTTACAAGGAACGATGCAAAAAATCCGTGGTAAAGGTAAAGTGACAGAAGCAGACATTAAGCTAATGATGCGTGAAGTTAGACTCGCATTATTAGAAGCCGATGTTAACTTTAAAGTTGTAAAGGATTTTGTCAAAACTGTATCAGATAGAGCTTTAGGTTCAGATGTTATGAAATCATTAACACCTGGACAACAAGTGATTAAAATTGTTCAAGAAGAACTTACCCAATTAATGGGTGGGGAAAATTCAACAATTACGATGGCAAATAAACCACCTACTGTTGTGATGATGGTTGGTTTACAAGGTGCCGGAAAAACAACAACTGCAGGTAAACTCGCATTATTAATGCGTAAAAAATACAATAAAAAACCTATGCTGGTAGCTGCTGATATTTATCGTCCGGCTGCAATAGATCAATTGCAAACAGTTGGTAAACAGATTGATATACCAGTTTATAGCGAAGGTGACCAAGTCAAACCGCAGCAAATTGTAGAAAATGCAATTAAGCATGCTAAAGAAGAACATTTAGACTTTGTTATTATTGATACAGCAGGTCGTTTACACGTTGATGAAGCTTTAATGCAAGAGTTAAGTGATGTTAAAGAAATCACAAAACCTGATGAAATCATGCTTGTCGTGGATGCAATGACAGGTCAAGATGCAGTTAATGTTGCACAATCCTTTGATGAACAATTAGAGGTATCTGGTGTAACGCTAACTAAACTCGATGGTGATACGCGCGGTGGTGCTGCGTTATCCATTAGATCCGTAACTCAAAAACCAATTAAATTTGTTGGTATGAGTGAAAAATTAGACGGTTTAGAACCATTCCACCCTGAACGTATGGCATCTCGCATTCTCGGTATGGGTGACGTACTAAGTCTAATAGAAAAAGCACAACAAGATGTAGATGAAGACAAAGCAAAAGATTTAGAAAAGAAAATGCGCACGTCTTCCTTCACTTTAGATGACTTTTTAGAACAACTTGATCAAGTGAAAAATCTTGGTCCTTTAGATGATATTATGAAAATGATACCGGGTATGAACAAGATGAAAGGTATCGATAAACTTAATATGAATGAAAAGCAAATCGATCATATTAAAGCAATTATACAATCCATGACACCAAGTGAACGTAACGATCCAGATACTTTAAATGTATCTCGAAAAAAACGTATCGCTAAAGGCTCAGGACGTTCAGTTCAAGAAGTTAACAGATTGATGAAACAATTCAATGATATGAAGAAAATGATGAAACAATTTTCCGGTGGCGGCAAAGGTAAAAAAGGAAAACGTAAACAGATGGAAAATATGATGAATGGTATGAATTTACCGTTTTAAAATGTGTTTCTTAAATTGAGTAATAATTAAAAAGTAGTAATCCACAGCAGAGTCGTGGATTACTACTTTTTTTGTGCTACATCCAATCTATAAACTAATAGAAAGCGTACGATGTTGAATCACTATTAAATTCCAATATTTTCTCTAAATGTTGTACCTTCGTATTCAGTACGATACAATCCACGTTTTTGTAATTCAGGCACAACATCATCGACAAAATCTTCTAAACTATTTGGAAATTCTGGAGGCATTAAGTTAAAACCATCCGCAACACCCGCGTCAAACCAGCGTTCCATTTCATCTACAATATCCTTTGGTGTTCCGATGAGTGTTAAATGCCCACCTCCAGCACTTAAATAACCTAATAACTCACGTAATGTTGGATTTTTATCTTTAATGATTTCTAGCACAGTTTGATAGCGTCCTTTAGGTCCTTTAAAAGATTCGACAGGTGGTAATGGTGGTACCGGTTCATCCAAATCCCAGCTATGGCAATTTTGACGAATAAAAAAGGCTAATTGATTTAAAGCGGTATCAACTTCTAAAGATTCATCGAGTTTTTGTTTTTTTGCATAAGCTTCTTCATAAGTTTGTCCGACATATGCAACTAATCCAGGAAATACTTTCAAACTATCTTTAGGCTTACCTTCTTGTATCAATTTTTGATTTAATTTGTTCTTGAAAGCGCTAGCTTGATTGAAATTCCAAGCAACAGCATAAACTGCATCAGCATATTTAGTTGCTAATGCGATACCAGGATCGGAGGCGCCCGCTTGCATTGCAATGGGTTTCCCTTGAGGGCTACTTGGGGTTGTTAAAGGTCCACGGACATTGAAATGTTCTCCTTCATGATTAATAGCGTTGATTGCTGATGGATTGATTAACTTATTATCTTCTTTATCGTGTAAAAAGTCATCCAATGACCATGATTCGAGTAAACGATTCATCACTTGTGCAAATTCATCTGCTTTTTTATAGCGTTCCTCGTGTTCAGGTAAATGGTCCATACTATGATTAGCAGCTTCCATATCAGTCATTGACGTTACTAAATTCCAACCAGCACGACCTTGACTCATATGGTCTAGACTGAGTAGTTGTCTAGCAGCTGTGAATGGATTGGAGAATGTACTAGATATCGTAGCAACTAGGCCCACATGTTGTGTAACTTGCGATATTGCTGCTAAATTAACGAGGGGATCAAACCAAAATGCAGGCATATCACTTTTCGAACTAGCTGGAAAAGATTGATTGTCAGCAAAAAATATGGCATCAAATAAGCCTTGTTCTGCAGTTCTTGCTAATGATTGATAATAAGTAATATCACCAATACGCTCAATGCTTGAATGTGGCATACGCCATGCAGCCTGGTGATGGCCACAAGCATAGATAAGTACACCAATGCTTAAATGTTGTGATTGTGTCATTGAATGACTCAGTCCTCCTTATTAGTTCATTGTTAAGCCACCGTCGACTGTAAAATTTTGACCTGTGATGCCATTTGCTTCATCTGATACGAGATATGCAACCATATTAGCAACATCTTGTGGTGCGGTTACCTTTTTTATTGGAGTGGTTTGAGCAATTAAATCGAATACTTCAGTAGTGGTACTTGCACTTGCATCCGTTGTCTTTAATAAGCCGCCAGAAACGACATTAGATGTGATACCATATTGACCTAATTCTGCAGCTAAATTGCGTGAAAAACCAATCAAACCAGCTTTAGCTGTTGTATATTCATGATAAGGGACGACAGGATTTTGAAATAAATTTGTACCAATTGAAATGATATGGCCATTTTGTCTTTCGATGAATTGAGGTATAACACTTTGACACAAATTAAAAGCAGCTTTCAATGTACCATCAATTTGTTGTTGATAATCCTCCCATGTAAGGTCAACAAATGCTTGTTGTTGAACAGGGTCAAATTTAAAGCCAACAAGTGCATTATTGACTATAGCATCTATGTGACCAAAATATTGCGTAGCTTTCTCAACTAACGCGTCTATTTCATTGCGTTTTGTAACATCTGCTTGGATAGCGATTGATTGATGAGTTCCAATTTCATCTACAAGTTGTTGTGCAGCTTGTCTGCTGTTGTGATAGTTTATGACAACGTTATGTCCTTGTTGCGCTAATGTGTTCACGATTGTCGCACCTAATCCTCGACTGCTACCAGTTACAATTACAGTTTTTTTCATTTTATACACTCCTTATTTTCTATAAAAAAATACACAACGCTCCTGAAAGAAGGTTGTGTATAATGAATATCGACATATGTATCAAAGTACTTCAAAATATTGAAATATGCTAGACTTCACACTTTCCTCCGCTAGTTTAAACTAGATCAGGTTCAAAGGGTTTGAGTCAGACTCATCTCAGTTAGAAACACCCCTAGTGCATTTGTTATGTAATTTAAGTTAAATGTATATTTTTTAGTGAATTATGTCAAGTTAAGGGTGATTAAGGAGATGTGACTTCCCAAGAATTAAAGTAGAAAAAGAATTTTGCGTAATAATGAAATTGGTAAAGAAGAAACTCTTTACAAATTATTGAATTACTGTTATTATTATTTCTTGTAGAAAATAAAAACTATGAAAACAAAAGGAGCGAATATAAATGGCAGTTAAATTACGTTTAACACGTTTAGGTTCAAAAAGAAATCCATTCTATCGTATCGTAGCAGCTGATGCTCGTGCACCACGTGACGGTCGTAATATCGAACAAATCGGTACTTACAACCCAAACAATGTGAATGCAGCTGAAGTTAAAATCGACGAAGAATTAGCACTTAAATGGTTAAAAAATGGTGCGAAACCAACTGATACAGTTCATAATATCTTATCAAGAGAAGGCATCTTGAAGAAATTTGACGATCAAAAATAGGATTTCGACAAATAAACAAATATATGATTTGTAAGGGTACCTTGAAGGGTACTCTTTTTTTATAGACATTATCGATAATAATATAAGCAAGTTGATATTTTAAAAATGTCATTACATGAATATTGTATTTGTGTCACTGCGTATAACTTCACATGTTATAATAATAAGACAAATCATAGCATACATAATCAATTTTAATAGATAAATAATAGTGGAGGCACGTATATGAAGGTAGAGATAGGTAAAATTGTTAATACACATGGTATTAAAGGAGAAATAAAAGTAAAATCAAATTCAGATTTTACAGAAACACGCTTTCAGCCTGGGGAGCTTGTAATTATTGAACGTAAAAATAAAGAGCCATTAGAATTCACAATTGCTTCTTATCGTATGCATAAAGGTCTTCATATGTTGACATTTGAAGGCATTAATAATATTAATGATATTGAATATTTAAAAGGTGAAACCATTATGCAAGAACGAGATCATGAAGAAATAGAACTCGGTGAACATGAATTTTATTATTCAGATATCATTGGTTGCACTGTATTTGATGACGATGATACACCAATTGGACGCGTTACAGAAATTTTCGAAACAGGCGCAAATGACGTGTGGGTAGTTAAAGGTGACAAAGAGTACTTGATTCCATATATCGCTGATGTTGTTAAGGATATTGATGTAGAGGGTAGACGTATTCAAATTACACCAATGGAAGGATTGTTGGATTAATGAAGATTGATTTTCTAACTTTATTTCCAGAAATGTTTAATGGTGTTTTAAACCAATCCATTTTAAAGCGTGCACAAGATAAAAATATGTTAACAGTCAATACAGTTGATTTTAGACATTTTGCAGAAAATAAACATAATCAAGTGGATGATTATCCTTTTGGTGGTGGTCAAGGCATGGTATTAAAGCCTGAACCCATTTTTAATGCAATGGAAAGTATTGAAAAAACAGATGACACAAGAGTGATTTTAATGTGTCCGCAAGGCAAACCATTTACACAAGCGATAGCAAATGAACTAAGCCAATCAGAACATGTAGTGTTTATTTGTGGTCATTACGAAGGCTATGACGAAAGAATACGTGAACACTTAGTTACAGACGAGATTTCTATGGGAGACTATGTATTAACGGGAGGCGAATTACCTGCAATGGTGATGACAGACGCCATAGTGAGATTATTACCAGGTGTTTTAGGTAACCAACAATCTCATGAAGATGATTCATTCCAAGATGGCTTATTAGAATTCCCACAATATACAAGACCACGAGAATATAAAGGGATGAGTGTACCGGATGTATTACTTTCAGGTAATCATGCTCATATTGATCGATGGCGACATGAACAAAAAATTCTACGTACATTTGTAAAACGACCAGATTTATTAGAACGGTATCCAATGACAGTTGAAGAAAAAGATATTGTAGAAAGATACAAAAAGCAATTGAAAAAAGACTAGCAATGTGCTAACATATTTTAAGTGTGCGACACACGAAAAATCACTATGATCCGCTGCTATATTTTGTCGAGGCAAGAACATAGGTTGAAGGAGAGAAAAAATAATGAGTAATCACAAATTAATCGAAGCAGTAACTCAATCGCAATTACGCACAGATTTACCTTCATTCCGTCCAGGTGACACTTTAAAAGTGCACGTACGTATTATTGAAGGTACACGTGAACGTATCCAAGTATTCGAAGGTGTAGTAATCAAACGCCGTGGTGGAGGTATTTCAGAAACTTTCACTGTTCGTAAGATTTCTTCAGGTGTAGGTGTGGAACGTACTTTCCCATTACACACACCAAAAATCGAAAAAATCGAAGTTTCACGTCGTGGTAAAGTTCGTCGTGCTAAATTATACTACCTACGTGAATTACGTGGTAAAGCTGCTAGAATTAAAGAAATTCGTTAATCAGCATATTAAGCATATAAAAAGCGGTTCTCATTATGAGAATCGCTTTTTTATTTAAATATATAGCTCACGACGATTAGTAAATGGCAAAGTCGTGGGCTTTTAATATGACCAAATAGGGACTAAAAAAATATGTCCTTAAATTTCTCTTTTTGAAGATTTTGAAATGCGCTTTGTAAAAATAATACTTGAGATGATACCTATCACCGTCAAAATAATTAATGTTTTATGGTAAGGTGGTGCATATTTGAGTTTGATTATTTCTTGTCCTTTATCAACAGGAATGACAGTCATTATACCATTACCTTGCTTTACAGTGACTTTTTTATCTCCTTCATAGGCTTGCATCCCATCTCTATACGCCATTGGCAAGACTAAGTAGCCTGCATCATTTTTATGCTTATGAATCGTATAGCCATTACGTTGTTGTGTGACTTTAACAGCGTCTAATGAACTAGATGCATGGCGCAAGGTATGATAATCTTCGCCATATATGCCTTTAACATTCACTCTATACTTACCTTTAGACAATTTAAGATTAAGTTTTTCGTTTGCTTTAACCCTCATTGTGACTGGTGTTACAAAACGTCTATATTTATAAGATAACTCATTACGATGTTGATTGTATTCGTTAATACCAACGTCATGTTCCTTATCTGGAGAAAGTAATTCAACATCCATTTCAACGTACATATCTTTATATTTATTAGCAATAGACGAAGGCAATTGGTAACTTATACCACCATTGTCTTTTTCTATAATCAGTTGATGATTATCTAATCTGTGTGCATCTTTTAGTGTTGCAGAAGCATCGGATAATAAGTTTTTATTCGGCTTGAACGATTGATTGGCTTCTGTATTATTGTCAAAAACGACACCTTGTAGCATGGCTTGTTCTTTATCTAAGGGTGATTTTAAATCATTCGCATTATAAACCTTATCTGTAATGTGTGCACTTGGATAATGGATTTGATTAACTGAATGTATAAATGATTCTTTTTTAGAATGATGAACTATATCTTTCTGTGTAAATCCATAGGGCATATTTAAATCATCAGGCCGACGAATACGGTCCTCTACATGCCATAAAGCCATTAAGTTGGCGCGATTAGATAATAAACGATACGTGCTGTTTTTATCTGTATGCATATTGATTTGTAGTGTTTTATCATAATATTTTAAAATATCGCCATCGAAAATACTTGAATATAAAGCAATGCCATTAAAATGGTAAATCATTGGTGAATTTAATCCATATTGAGACATATAATCGATACGATGTAATGGATCATCTTGCTGGTGGTTTATTGCATTTATTTTTTTGGCTAAAGCTGGGCTATGATAATCAGAGTCCTGTATGGCTTGTTTTGTAGATTCATATCTTTTCACATTATTATAGTAATCATTAGATAATATGAATGCTTGTTGAATTACAAATAAAACTATTATGGATACCTTAAACCAATGATTTTGTAATAAGTTTTTCTTAAATAATAATAAAGCGATAAATACCATAAGTATGAAACAAATAATCATCCATGACATTTTTTGATCTGTAACGATAATATTCATGACTAGCATGATGATACATACTGGAATGCAGGTTAAGATATAGGCTTTCAGAGTTAATTCCGATAGGTGCTGGATAAATAGGGCGATTAAGCCAGCAGACATGATTGCAAATATGTATACCCATCTACGTTCTGGAGTTGAAAATCCATTGAACATGCTATCGAAATGTGGTGTAAGTGACCCAATCAACATGATCCACGTAGCAATTGCAAATAATCTATAATAATAATGTTTGTATAGTTTAAAAGATAATAAAGCGACCACAGTTATTATAGACACTGTAATATAAAAACCATTTGTGAAAAAATGCTTTTGACGTGCGAAATCAGTGAACAGTGGAATTTTAAAATATGGGTTACTAACTCGATCGTTATTGAAAAATGAAGTAACGCCCGTATAAAAGCCCCAGATGCCTATTAAAGTACTTAAAATAACTGCAATAGGAATCAAAATAAGTTGTTGTTTCCGAGAAACCAAATCAGTTGGATGTGGAAAGATAAACCTATAAGCGACGTATGCTAGGAGGACAATCGCTTCGTAATAACTAAAATAAAAATTTGAAAATAAGGTTAGTGCAATGGCGAATATGAATAAACCAATTTTCTTTTCTTTATAAAATCGTTCAACACCTAGTAATGATAAAGGAAGGAAAATAAGTAAATCACCGTAATACGACCAAGTGAAATTAAAATAAATCACAGTCGTTGATGAAGCATAAAGCATTGCAGCAAGCAACGTAGCATAATTTTTAAATTTTAAATATCTAAAAAAGTAAAATGAAATGACAAACGTGACAACACCTTTGACAAAAGCAACAATAATTTGATTGCTTGCCCAATAACTTATTTGGTTAGGATGACTATTAAATAAAATCTCTGAAAACCAAACAAAAATGAAGTTAATCCATGTTAAAGGTGAGGTCGAATAATAATATGATAAGTCTTTAACATAATCGCCACCTAGCCCAAATGAGTGATCATAAAATAGTTTGAATTGGCTAAAGTGTTCATAAAGGTACATTTGAAAGGGCATCATTTGCCTAAAACCGTCACCTGATCCACTAAATACATTACCTTGCGTTATATATCGATAGATGTACGGTGTAAATGTTAATAGTGCAACTAAAATGCCCATTGCTATAATACAAAATAATCTTGAAACTTTGTGAGACCAAAGTTTACGAAACATGGTTATACCTCATCTCCGACAAACTCCTTTTAAATTATGAATTTATTTGTTTTTATATCTCTTTCTCATAAACCATGATAGCGATCCTATAATGAAAATAATTGAAATAGCAGTAACCGTATACCAATATTTTGGACGATATTTGATTATGATTTCTTTGCTATCTTTTGAAACTGGCACGCCAGTCATCATATAATTCACATTTAATGGTTTAATTTTTTTGTTGTCGACATATGCAGTCATGCCTTCACGATACGGTATATTAATCGTAGCGATTCCTTTTTCGTGAGGACCTAACTTAACCTTCACGCCATTTTTAATATCTGTATAATGTCCATCGTTATTTTGCTTTGCATATGCTGATTTTAAATGATTGTAGTTTTCACCATGCAAACTTTGAATATCTAGATAGTAATTACCTGTTGGGCTTAGCCCAACATTTATATTACCATTTTTATCAGGTTGTGTTCTATAAAGTTGTGTATCCACACCTGTTCGATAAGTCGAATTGTTGTACAAGCGGTTATTTGTATAGTTATTTATTTGGACTGAAAAATTACTATCTGGTAGACCACGTTTGACTTTAATCGTTAAATAAAAGTCATGATAACGTTGTCTTAAATGTTTAGGTATATGAATTTGTACATGGCTATCGTTTTTAGAAGCATGTATTTGATGATTGCGTTTGTTATCTATATCTTTGTACGTGATACGAGTTTGATTTAATAAATTTGGTGCCTTTGCCGTATAAGATGCACCTTTATTATTTAAAATAACGCCATCCATCATTGCATGTTCTTTATCAATAGGGTTATGTAAATCATTTGAATTATACTTTTTATTAGAAACACGTACAGATGGTAAATTTAAAGTGTTTTCATAAATTTCATATTGACCATCGTTTTTAATCTTTTTGAAGTATGCAGGAATATTATGTTGATAGCGCTTGACCATTAGATATTTAATAGAAAATAAACTGCTCATATTTTGACGCCCATTGGTTGATTGATATCTACTCACTGATTCTTCTTGCATATTGATTTTTAGCTCATCATAGTAAAAATCTAATATGTGATGATCAAATATACTAGAATAGATACTTAGTCCTTTAAATTGTTGATACATCGGCGTATTGTCTTGTTCATTGACACGCCAATCTATGCGCTCATCTTCAAGTTTATGTGTATTCATATCTTTAACTAATTGCTGTTGTAATGGTGTGTTAAAAAGGCTTGCATTCACAAAATAAGCATTAGCACGTTTGACATGGTCTTCAAAATAAATTTGATTTCGTATAAATACAGTAGAAACTAAGACTGTTAAAATCATTATTGATAAAACAAATAAATGTGTAAGTTTAAGTTTGATATGAGATTCATTGATTAATAGAATTAAAAAGCCAATTAAACTCACTATGGGTGCGAACCAAACCCATGCTACAACATCATCATAATACCATGCACTTAAGCCAATAATACTTAATGAGATAACGGATGAAAAAATATAGTTTGGTATAGAAATTGTCCGAAAATATTTTACATATAAGCCAATTAAAACTGCAGAATTAAATGCTATTAAATAATGCCAACGTTTTTGTGGCGCTGAAAAGCCATTAAATATCTGATCGATAAAAGGAACAAAACTAGCACAAATTAATATAAGCGTAGAAATTGCAAATAATTTGAAATAATAATGTTTGTATAATTTGAATGATAATAACGCCTGACCAGTGATAAATAATATTACGATTAAATAATTATCATAAAAAACATTGGTATTTTGATTGAATGGCTCAAATAAATCTACATTGCCGTCAAAAGGTGTGCGTCTATTATTAAAGAAACTTTGAATTGCTGGGAAAAAGAATGGAAGACTACATCCTAATCCAATAACTGATGCAATAAATAAAGACATGAAAGACTTGAACCTAGGAATGATATCAGCTTGATGTCTAAACACTAGTCTGATAGTTAAATAAATTAATCCAGTTAATAATTGATAATATGCAAAATAAAAATTATTGATTAATGTAATGGCTACTATAATGATAAAGAAACCAATCTTCCCACTTTTTAAAAAACGTTCGATTGACCACAATAACAACGGTAACCAAATAAAAACATCACTGAAAAATGGCCAATATACTGTGAACCTGAAATAGATTGGTGAAATTACAAAAATGAACGCAGCTAGAACGGCAATTTTTTTATTTAAAGCTATATAACGGACATATAGATAAGTCGCAAGCATTGCAATCGCAGATTTAAAAATAGAAACAATGAGTGCATTGGTCATCCAAAACATAATATGAGTAGTATCCAGTGTTATAAACGTCTTTAATAAAACAATTACAATCACATTTATGATAAAAATAATATTTGTGGAGAAGTAATAGCTTAAGTCACTAAAAAAATCACCACCGAGTCCAAAATCTGAAGCATAAAAGAAATTACCATGATGCCAGTTATCAAATAGATACATTTGAATCGGCACCATTTGTTCCATACCATCATTAGGACCCGTGAATAAAACACCATCATGAATAAATCTATATATGATGTAACTATGGCCAACGACTGCCAATGTTACGAATAAACAAAGATATAATAATTTTTGTTTCATAGGCAATCTCCTATTTATTTGTTTAATATAATTCTATTGTATCTACATTTTTAGTATTTAGATAAAAATAACTATTATTATTTAGAAAAATTTTAATTTTGAATGCTAGGTTTTTAATTTTTACAAAGAAAGGTTAGAAATTCAAGTTATTGTTTAATGAATCATTGGTATTGTAAATAAAAATGAAAATATCATGCACTTGCTGTTTTTTTGTTGTAAAATTAAGAATGAACAGTGATTATCTAATTAATTTGTTTATAACACATGCACCAACGTGTTATGATGCTAAAGCAAACTAAACGGTATGAACGAATAAAATAATAAACAAAATTGATAAAAGTCATAAGTAATAGAAGGGTGAGATATATGGTAATTCAGTGGTATCCAGGTCATATGGCCAAAGCAAAAAGAGAAGTTTCAGAGCAATTAAAAAAAGTAGATGTTGTATTTGAACTTGTAGATGCGCGCATACCTTATAGTTCTAGAAATCCAATGATTGATGAGGTTATACAACAAAAGCCTAGAGTCGTTATTTTAAATAAAAAAGATATGGCGAATTTAAAAGAATTAGAGAAATGGGAATCATATTTTAAAGAAAAAGGCTTTTATCCAGTTGCAATTGATGCGAAGCATGGTAAAGGTCTAAAACAAGTTGAACAAACTGCTATCAAAGCAACCAAAGAAAAATTTGAAAAAGAAAAACAAAAAGGATTAACACCACGTGCGATTAGAGCAATGATAGTAGGGATACCCAATGTAGGTAAATCAACATTGATTAATAAATTAGCTAATAAATCAATTGCAAAAACGGGTAACACGCCTGGTGTTACAAAGCAACAACAGTGGATTAAAGTAGGTCAATCGCTACAATTATTAGACACACCAGGTATATTATGGCCAAAATTTGAGGATCAATTGGTTGGAAAAAAATTAAGTGTTACGGGTGCAATCAAAGATAGTATTGTTCACTTAGATGAAGTGGCAATCTATGCGTTAGACTTTATGAAAGCACATGATTATGACGGTTTAATACAGCACTATAAAATAGATGTTTCAAAAGAAGCAGAAAATATAGAGTGGTTTGATGCGATAGGCCGTAGAAGAGGATTGTTAAGACGAGGTAATGAAATTGATTACGAAGCGGTCATAGATTTAATTATACACGAAGTGAGAAACGCTAAAATCGGTACGTATACATTTGATATTATTTCCGAAATGGACGTGTAATGGATTATGAGCGAAACGATAAAGGACATTAAAAGTAAGTTACAGCATATGCTGTCAATAAGTGAATTAGAGCGAAGTGAATATAATAATGATGCACGCAAAGGTGTGCAAAATGCAATGATACAAAGACGTAAACAATTAGAAAAAGAACAAGTGTTATTAGATAATTATGTGAAAATGACGGAATTTGAAAATAGCATCTTAGCAGAAAATCCAGACGCGCTTATTTGTGGTATAGATGAGGTGGGGCGTGGTCCATTAGCAGGTCCAGTTGTTACATGTGCAGTTATTTTAAATAAAAATCATCATTTCACAGGGTTAAATGATTCTAAAAAACTTTCAGCAAAACAAAGGCATTCAATCGAAAGTAAATTACTGAATGATGTGTATGCTTATGCATATGGATATGCTTCGGTGGAAGAAATAGATGAAATAAATATTTATGAGGCAACGAAATTAGCAATGCACAGAGCGATTGAAGGATTGAGAATTAAACCAACACATCTACTTGTAGATGCTATGACATTGGATATTGATATACCGCAAACATCTTTAATTAAAGGTGACGCTAAAAGTGTTTCGATAGCTGCTGCTAGTGTCTTAGCTAAAGAACACAGAGATCAATATATGCGAGATTTAGGTAGAAAATACCCAGGTTATAGTTTTGAAAACAATGTTGGATATGGTACGCAACAACATTTAGATGGAATTAAAAAATATGGCATTTTAAATGAACATCGAAAAACATTTGAACCAATTAAATCTTTGGTAAATTAATAGTTAAAATAAAATAATTGGATTAAGTAGGATAAATGAGTTTACAATAGCGCTTTCATTTCTTATAATTGAATATGAACTTAACCTAAGAAACAGGAGGATGGAGAATGAATATCCACGAGTATCAAGGTAAAGCAATATTTCGTTCTATGGGCGTTGCTGTCCCAGAAGGACGCGTAGCATATACTGCTGAAGAAGCAGTAGAAAAAGCAAAAGAATTAGATTCAAAAGTTTACGTGGTTAAAGCACAGATTCACGCAGGGGGCAGAGGGAAAGCAGGCGGTGTTAAAATCGCTAAATCTCTTTCTGAAGTTGAAACTTATGCTAAAGAATTATTAGGTAAAACACTTGTTACACATCAAACTGGTCCAGAAGGTAAAGAAATTAAACGCCTTTACATAGAAGAGGGCTGCGATATTCAAAAAGAATATTATGTTGGTTTTGTCATCGATCGTGCGACAGATAGAGTTACTTTGATGGCTTCAGAAGAAGGCGGTACTGAAATTGAAGAGGTTGCTGCTAAAACACCTGAAAAAATATTCAAAGAAACAATTGATCCTGTTGTAGGATTAGCACCATATCAAGCTAGAAGAATTGCTTTTAACATTAATATTCCTAAAGAATCTATAAATAAAGCAGCTAAATTTTTAGTATCACTTTATAATGTTTTCATCGAAAAAGATTGCTCAATCGTTGAAATCAACCCACTTGTTACTACGGGTGAGGGTGAAGTTTTAGCATTAGATGCTAAAGTTAATTTTGATGATAACGCATTATTTAAACATAAAGATATTCAAGAATTACGTGATTTAGAAGAAGAAGATCCAAAAGAAATCGAAGCTTCTAAATACGATTTATCATATATCGCTTTAGATGGTGATATTGGTTGTATGGTTAACGGCGCTGGTTTAGCAATGGCAACTATGGATACAATCAATCACTTCGGCGGTAATCCGGCTAACTTCCTTGACGTAGGGGGCGGCGCAACTAAAGAAAAAGTTACTGAAGCATTTAAAATTATCTTAGGTGATGAAAATGTAAAAGGTATCTTTGTAAATATCTTTGGTGGCATTATGAAATGTGACATTATCGCTGAAGGTATTGTTGCTGCAGTTAAAGAAGTCGAGCTTACTTTACCACTTGTCGTACGTTTAGAAGGTACAAATGTTGAAAGAGGTAAAGAAATTCTTAAAGAATCTGGATTAGCAATTGAACCAGCAGCTACAATGGCTGAAGGCGCACAAAAAATCGTAAAACTTGTTAAAGAAGCATAAGGAAAGGATGGGAGCACGAAGATGAGCGTATTTATTGATAAAAATACAAAAGTAATTGTACAAGGTATCACAGGGTCAACTGCCCTTTTCCATACAAAACAAATGCTTGAATATGGTACACAAATTGTTGCTGGGGTAACTCCAGGTAAAGGCGGACAGGTTGTTGAAGGCGTTCCAGTATTCAATACAGTTGAAGAAGCACAAAAAGAAACAGGTGCAACAGTATCAGTTATTTATGTACCAGCACCATTTGCTGCTGATGCAATTTTAGAATGTATCGAAGCTGAACTAGATTTAGCGATTTGTATCACAGAACATATTCCTGTAATTGATATGGTTAAAGTAAAACGTTATTCAGAAGGTAAGAAAACACGTATAGTAGGACCTAACTGTCCAGGTGTCATTACTGCTGATGAATGTAAAATTGGTATCATGCCAGGATACATCCATAAAAAAGGTCATGTAGGCGTTGTATCACGCTCTGGTACATTAACATATGAAGCGGTACATCAATTAACTGAAGAAGGTATCGGTCAAACGACTGCGGTTGGTATTGGTGGCGACCCAGTTAATGGTACAAACTTTATAGATGTATTAAAAGCATTTAATGAAGATGATGAAACTAAGGCTGTCGTTATGATTGGTGAAATCGGGGGTACTGCAGAAGAAGAAGCTGCTGAATGGATTAAAGCTAATATGACGAAACCTGTTGTAGGCTTCGTAGGCGGTCAAACAGCTCCTCCTGGTAAACGTATGGGCCATGCTGGTGCGATTATCTCAGGTGGTAAAGGAACTGCAGAAGAGAAAATTAAAACACTTAACAGTTGTGGTGTAAAAACAGCAGACACACCTTCTGAAATTGGTACAACTTTAATTGATGCAGCTAAAGAAGCTGGCATCTATGAACAATTATTGACTGTAAAATAATTTTATTTATTAAAAGTCAGCGCAAATTCCGATAGTATGTCGGAGTTTGTGCTTTTTTAGGTTGTATGAGCTGATATTAAAATAAAAAAATGCATTTGATAAAGTATTTTATATAGTAGAAATGCGACCGCTAAATTAAAGATAAATACAATTAATATCTCCAATTGAAACATCAGATGTTGTCAATTTAGGAATTTAAAATTACTCTTTAAAATCATATGACTTATTACGATCATTTGACAAAATTTTGTAATACGCAGCATATATATTTTATCGTATAATATGAGATATAAAGGAGTATGATAAATGAACGATTTAGACCTTTTAAAGCTTCGATTTGCTGGACTATCTACACAACAAATACATCGATTATTAAGATTTTCTCCCTCTTTTATGAAATATAGTAAGGTAGATAAACAATACATACTCAAACAATTTTTGGGAACAGTAAAAATAACTGCAAAAAATGAAAATGTATACCGATTATATGTGACAACTAATTTAGAAGTACTATTCAAACAATTAAAAGCATGGAAAGTTCATTTCATAACAATTAATCACCGTTTATATCCACAGTTATTGCGAGAAATTTATGATCCACCCCTAATCCTATTTTATCGCGGTAAGCTCACTTTAATGCAATCTCCTCGTACCCTAGCTATTATTGGATCTAGACAAGCGACACAATATACATGGCAATCACTTCAAACATTTTTTCCTTCATTTAAAAAACATCATTTGACGATAATATCAGGGCTTGCAAAAGGTGCAGATATGATGGCGCATCAACATGCTTTGTTATTTAAGTTACCTACAATTGCGGTATTAGGATTTGGACATATGCATCATTATCCGAAAGAAACTAAAGAGATAAGACAGCAAATTGAAAAAGATGGAATAGTTATAAGTGAATATCTCCCTCTCGAAAAGCCCAAAAGATACCATTTCCCAGAAAGGAATAGATTGATTAGTGGACTTTCTAAAGGTATCTTTATCACAGAATCTGCAGAAAATAGTGGTACAAGTATCACGACGCGATTTGCATTAGAACAAAATAGAGATGTGTATGTCTTACCTGGTACAATATTTAATAAAATGACATTAGGCAATTTGCGTAGTGCTCAAGAAGGGGCGAAAATTGTATTGAATGCGGATGATATATTAGAAGATTTTATTATATGAAAAGTAAATAGCACACAACTTTAAAACAGATTTTATTTAACGCTTTTTTTAATAATATATGAAAAAATACTGCTGATTGATAAAGTTTGGGATGAAATAACGGTATAAATTTAATCAAGTCAAAATTAAAAACATTGACAAAAACAAAATACACCGTTTATCATTTATCTTTGTAATTAGAAAATGCAAGGGGGTAACTACTTTGGCAGAAAATTTAGTCATAGTTGAATCGCCTGCAAAAGCTAAAACCATTGAAAAATATTTAGGTAAAAAATATAAAGTAATCGCATCAATGGGGCACGTTAGAGACTTGCCTCGTAGTCAAATGGGTGTAGATGCTGAAAATGATTATGAACCCAAATATATTACGATACGTGGTAAAGGTCCAGTTGTAAAAGAATTGAAAAAACATGCTAAGAAAGCGAAAAAAGTATTCTTAGCGAGTGACCCCGACCGTGAAGGTGAAGCTATTGCTTGGCATTTAGCGAATATATTAAACTTGGAAGATTCAACAGAAAATAGAGTAGTGTTTAATGAAATAACAAAAGATGCAGTAAAAGATAGTTTTAAACATCCAAGAGGCATCGAAATGGAACTCGTTGATGCGCAACAAGCACGACGTATTCTAGATCGTTTAGTCGGTTATAATATCTCACCCGTATTATGGAAAAAAGTTAAAAAAGGGTTATCTGCTGGTCGTGTACAATCTGTGGCATTAAGACTAGTTATAGATCGTGAAAATGAAATTAGAAATTTCAAACCAGAAGAATATTGGAAAATTGAAGGCGAATTTAGATATAAGAAAACAAAATTCACAGCTAAATTTCTTCATTTTAAAAATAAACCATTTAAATTAACTGAAAAAGCAGATGTTGAAAAAATTACTACGCAGTTAGATGGCGATCAGTTTGAAGTGACTAAAGTGACTAAAAAGGAAAAAACGCGTTATCCAGCTAATCCTTTTACAACGTCAACACTTCAACAAGAAGCTGCTCGTAAATTGAATTTCAAAGCACGTAAAACAATGATGTTAGCCCAACAACTATATGAAGGTATAGATTTGAAAAAGCAAGGTACAGTTGGTTTAATCACTTATATGCGTACAGATTCAACAAGAATCTCAGACCAAGCGCAATCAGAAGCGAAAAATTACATTCAAGAAACATATGGTAATGACTATACATCTAATCGAAAATCAAAAGGTCAAGGCGATCAAGATGCCCATGAAGCCATCAGACCGTCTAGTACTTTACGTACACCAAATGAAATGAAAAATTTCTTAACTAGAGATCAACATAGATTATATAAATTAATTTGGGAACGTTTTGTTGCCAGTCAAATGGCACCTGCAATTTTAGATACAGTTGCAATGGATTTGACGCAAAATGACATCAAATTCCGAGCAAATGGACAGACAATCAAATTTAAAGGTTTTATGACTTTATATGTTGAAACCAAAGATGACAGTGAAGATGGTAAAGATAACAAATTACCAAATATTGGTGAAGGTGAAATGGTTACAGCTACGAACATTGAACCATCACAACATTTTACTCAACCACCACCACGCTATACTGAAGCGCGTTTAGTGAAAACAATGGAAGAATTGAAAATTGGACGTCCTTCCACATATGCACCAACGATCGATACAATCCAGAAAAGAAATTATGTGAAAAATGAAAGTAAACGTTTTGTGCCAACTGAATTGGGCGAAATTGTTCATGAACAAGTTAAAGATTACTTCCCAGAAATTATCGATGTTGACTTTACAGTAAACATGGAAACATTATTGGATAAAGTTGCCGATGGTGAGATTGGCTGGAAAAAAGTGATTTCAGATTTTTACAGTAGTTTCAAACAGGATGTAGAACGCGCAGAAGAAGAAATGGAAAAAATAGAAATAAAAGATGAACCTGCTGGTGAAGACTGTGAAGTCTGTGGTTCACCTATGGTTATTAAAATGGGTCGTTATGGTAAATTCATGGCTTGTTCAAATTTCCCAGATTGTCGAAATACAAAAGCTATTGTTAAGACAATTGGTGTGACTTGTCCTAAGTGTAAAGAAGGCGACGTTGTAGAACGTAAATCTAAAAAGAATCGTATTTTTTATGGTTGTTCTAAATATCCAGAGTGTGATTTTGTAACTTGGGATAAACCGATAGGAAGAGATTGTCCTAAATGTGAGCATTACTTAGTTGAGAAAAAACAAGGACGTAAGAGCCAAGTAGTATGTTCAAATTGTGATTACAAAGAAGAAGAGCAAAAGTAATATAGTATAGCGAATTTACGCTTGCAATCGTATTTATGAAAGAAATAGTTTAAACAATAACAGCAACTTATGACACATATATATAATGTAGATGCATGTATTTATATTTATGATACGATGTCTAAGTTGCTTTTTAATTATGGGAGGAAATCGAATGACTCAAGTTGTAAATGTAGTAGGTGCTGGTTTGGCTGGTTCAGAAGCAGCATATCAATTAGCGCAACGAGGCGTAAAAGTAAATCTTATAGAAATGAGGCCGGTGAAACAGACACCTGCACATCATACCGATAAATTTGCAGAACTCGTATGTTCGAATTCACTACGAGGCAATGCTTTAACAAATGCTGTCGGTGTACTTAAAGAAGAAATGAGACAGTTAGATTCTTTAATTATCAGTGCAGCGGATAAAGCGCGTGTGCCTGCCGGTGGCGCTCTAGCAGTCGATCGACATGATTTTGCTGGCTATGTGACTGAAACATTAAAAAATCATCCAAATATCACAGTTTTAAATGAAGAAATTAATAGCATACCTGAAGGATATACGATTATTGCAACAGGTCCTCTAACAACAGACAAGTTAGCAAACGAAATTGTGGAGGCAACTGGAAAAGATCAGTTGTATTTCTATGACGCTGCGGCACCAATTATTGAAAAAGACAGTATTGATATGAATAAAGTGTATTTGAAATCCCGCTATGATAAAGGTGAAGCCGCATATTTGAATTGTCCTATGACAGAAGATGAGTTTAATACATTTTACGATGCGCTCATGGAAGCTGAAGTTGCACCTGTAAATGAATTTGAAAAAGAAAAATACTTTGAAGGTTGTATGCCATTTGAAGTAATGGCTGAACGTGGTAGAAAAACATTATTGTTCGGTCCAATGAAACCCGTGGGTCTCGAAGATCCTAAAACAGGCGAAAGACCATACGCTGTCGTACAACTACGCCAGGATGATGCTGCAGGAACACTATACAACATTGTAGGTTTCCAAACACATTTAAAATGGGGAGCTCAAAAAGATGTCATCAGATTAATTCCAGGATTAGAAAATGTTGAAATAGTTAGATATGGTGTCATGCACCGTAACACATTCATCAATTCGCCTGATGTTTTAACTGAAACTTATGAATTAAAAGGAAGAGAAGAACTTTATTTCGCAGGTCAAATGACTGGTGTTGAAGGGTACGTAGAGAGTGCCGCTAGTGGACTCGTTGCAGGTATCAATGTAGCACATAAAATGCTTAACAAGGGAGAAGTCATTTTCCCTAGAGAAACGATGATAGGTAGCATGGCATATTATATTTCACATGCCAAAAATGAAAAAAACTTCCAACCAATGAATGCTAACTTTGGTTTACTAACAACATTGGAAAAGAAAGTAAAAGATAAAAAATTACGTTATGAAAAATTAGCAGATCGTGCTTTAACATATTTAGATAATTACAAACAAACGCTATAAAATATTGTATTTTTATAATTCTTTCCGAAAATTTTGAAAGTTTTACTCAATTTAATAGTTATTTTTCGCAGACCCCTCTGTCAATATGCTACAATTTATGTTGATGGAGGGGTTTTTATTGGAAAAAATCCAACAAGCGTATTTATATATGCTAAAAGTAGAAAAACAATTTTCAGAGCACACTTTAAAATCCTATCATGATGATTTAGAACAATTTAATGTTTTCTTAGCTCAAGAACATTTAGATTTGAATGCGTTTGAATACAAAGATGCTAGGAACTATCTCAGTTACTTATATTCAAAAAACTTGAAAAGAACCTCAGTTTCACGTAAAATTTCTACGCTGAGAAGTTTTTATGAATATTGGATGACACAAGATGAAGCGGTGGTAAATCCGTTCATACAATTGGTACATCCGAAAAAAGAACATTATTTACCACATTTTTTCTATGAAGAGGAAATGGAAGCATTATTTGACACGGTTGAAAATGATGCAAAAAAAGGCTTGCGAGATAGGGTAATCTTAGAACTACTTTATTCTACTGGTATTAGAGTTTCAGAGTTAGTGCATATAAAAGAACAAGACATAGATATGACGTCGCCAGGTGTAAAGGTATTAGGTAAGGGTGGCAAAGAACGTTTTATCCCCTTTGGCGAGTTTTGTAAACAAAGTATGGAACGATATTTAGCGTCATTCAAACCTAAATTAAATAGTAATCACGATTATTTATTAGTTAATATGAAAGGCGATCCTATCACTGAACGTGGCGTTCGTTATGTATTGAACGACGTAGTGAAACGAACGGCTGGTGTTACAGAGATACATCCTCATAAACTTAGACATACATTTGCGACACACATGTTAAACCAAGGTGCAGATTTAAGAACAGTGCAATCTTTGCTCGGTCACGTTAATCTGTCAACAACTGGTCGATATACGCATGTGACAAATGAACAATTAAGAAAAGTATATTTAAATGCACATCCTCGTGCAAAAAAGGAGAATTAAATAATGAGTACATCTATACATGCAACAACAATATTTGCAGTACAACATAATGGACATGCAGCAATGGCTGGAGATGGTCAAGTTACTCTAGGTGAACAAGTCATCATGAAACAAACAGCGAGAAAAGTGAGACGTTTATATAATGATAAAGTATTAGCTGGTTTTGCTGGAAGTGTAGCAGATGCGTTCACTCTATTTGAAAAATTCGAAACAAAATTACAACAATTTAGTGGGAATTTAGAAAGAGCTGCAGTGGAATTAGCACAAGAGTGGAGAGGCGATAAACAATTACGTCAGCTAGAAGCTATGTTGATTGTAATGGATGAAACATCAATCTTAGTAGTTAGCGGTACAGGAGAAGTAATCGTACCAGATGATAATTTGATTGCAATTGGGTCAGGTGGTAACTATGCGTTAAGTGCAGGTAGAGCGCTAAAACGTAATGCAACACATTTGTCTGCGAGCGAAATGGCTTATGAAAGTTTGAAAGTTGCTTCAGATATTTGTGTATTTACAAATGACCGAATTATAGTTGAGAATTTATAGCTGAGTAAATAAATTAATGAAAATGTCTAAATTTAGAATTAATTGGCAATAGTAAACATGTATAAATTATAAGTTGTTTTAAAGCACAAAATTAATGGAGGTAACGTATCATATGGAGACAAATGGAATAAAATTAACACCTAGAGATATTGTATCAAAACTTAATGAATATATTGTTGGTCAAGACGATGCTAAACGTAAGGTTGCAATTGCATTAAGAAATAGATATAGAAGAAGTCTATTAACTGAAGAAGAAAAACAAGAGGTCGCACCTAAAAATATTTTGATGATTGGACCTACGGGTGTAGGTAAAACGGAAATTGCAAGACGTATGGCTAGATTAGTTGGCGCTCCATTTATTAAAGTTGAAGCAACTAAATTTACAGAAGTAGGTTATGTTGGACGTGATGTAGAAAGTATGGTTAGAGACCTTGTAGATGTTGCTGTTAGACTTGTAAAAGATCAAAAAAAGGCATTGGTACAAGATGAAGCCCAAGATAAAGCGAATGAAAAGTTAGTGAAATTGTTAGTACCTAGTATGAAGAAAAAAGCTAATAACAATACGAACAGTAATAACCCATTGGAATCTTTATTTGGTGGTTCAATCCCTAATTTTGGTCAAAATAATGATGACGAAGAAGAAACACCCACTGATGAAGTGAAAACGAAACGTTCAGAAATTAAGCAACAATTATTAAATGGTCAATTAGAAGATGAGAAGGTACGCTTAAAAGTTGAACAAGATCCAGCTGCTATGGGCATGTTAGGTACGAACCAAAACCAACAAATGCAAGACATGATGAACCAATTAATGCCTAAGAAAAAAGTTGAAAGAGAAGTTCCAGTTAAAACTGCACGTAAGATATTAACTGATGAATTTGCTGATGAATTGATTGATCAAGAAACAGCTAACCAAGAAGCTATTGAATTAGCTGAACAAATGGGCATTATATTTATCGATGAAATAGATAAGGTTGCGACAAATAATCAAAATTCAGGGCAAGATGTATCTCGCCAAGGTGTTCAAAGAGATATATTACCAATTCTTGAAGGTAGCATGGTTCAAACAAAGTATGGTACTGTTAACACTGAACATATGCTATTTATTGGTGCTGGAGCATTCCACGTGTCTAAACCAAGTGATTTAATTCCAGAGTTGCAAGGCCGTTTTCCAATTCGCGTTGAACTAGAAAGTCTTTCAGTTGAAGATTTTGTTCGAATCTTGACGGAACCTA